>MERK01000183.1 GCA_001770575.1 Betaproteobacteria bacterium RIFCSPLOWO2_12_FULL_64_23 | reverse complement strand
TGCAGTCATCCGCATTTGGAGGCAACGCGTCTCATGCGATGAATGTCAACAGGCCCTAATGTTGTGTTCGCGGAGCGCGTGGCGTCCAGGGGGCGCAATCCGCGCTGAGCTTGGAGACCGTTTCAGGGTTGCGGAATCGACCTCTGACTTAGCGGAGCATGAGGGGATGTGTCCCCGCGCACCGGGCCTCTAACACGCTGGCGCGATGCGCGCGACCAAGCGATCGCGCGCGGGGCTCGGCTCGCCGAGCAAGCGGCGCGCGCCGGCCGCATTGGCGCGGTCGTCCTCGCGCAACCTGGCTGTGCATTTGATGCCGAGGCTTACCCACTGGCCGTCCTGGCACTGCTGAATCGTGCCCGCTTTGCAGACCTTGGATTTTTCCGGGAGCTGTTGGTCGTTCCAGGGGCAGGGCTTGCCGGCAAATGCTGCGGAGCTTGTCGCGGACAGGCTGAATGCTAGGGCTAGGGATAGCAGATATCTGGTCATGGCGTCCTCGCGTGAAGGCCGGAGCTACGCCTGGATCGGAGAGCGCCGCACCCGGGTTAAGATAATGGAATTGCGGACACGGGTCAACCGCGCGCCGGGCTAGTGTCAAACCAAAGTAGAGATGTCCCCATTCTCTGCAAAGTAGAAATGTCCCCTGCTGCTGATGCTACGGGAGATGTTGCCGTCGTCTCAAGGGCTACCCGATCGGTGCGCGCCGGGCTAGCGCGCAAAGCGCAGGCACAGTTGCAGCAATTCGTCCCAGACATCCCCGCGGGCGAGGCCCTTGACCGTGCGGTCGATGCGCGCGGCGTGGCGCAGCGCCTGCGCGAGCGCCGCGGACTTGAGCCGGCGCGCAGCTTCGCCCACCAGCTGCTGGCGCACATTGCCCCAGACGCGGTGGTTGCGGTAGAGCTGCTGCAAGTCCTCGCCCTGGGCCAGGCCGGCCTGCACCTTGGCCACGGCGCGGATCTCCTCGGCCAGCACCCACAGTATCTTGGGCGGGGCCTCGCCTTCGCTTTTGAGGCCGTCGAGCATGCGCGCGAGGCGCGACTTGTCGCCCGCGAGCATCGCCTCGTTCAGCTTGAATGCGTCGTAGCGCGCGACATTGAGCACGGCGCCGCACACCGGATCGAAGGCGAGTTCGCCCGGCGGAAACAACAGACCCAGTTTCTGGATTTCCTGGTGTGCGGCGAGCAGATTGCCCTCGACGCTGTCGGCGAGGAATTGCAGCGTCTCGCGGTCGGTTCTTTGTTTCTGCCGCGCCAGGCGCGCCGCGATCCACTGCGGCAATTGCGCGCGCTCCACCTGGAGCGTGTTGATCAGCGCGCCCGCGCGCGTCAGCGCCTTGAACCAGGCCGTATCCTGGGTTCTGCGGTCCAGCTTGGGCAGGGTCACGATGGTGAGCACATCCGGGACGGGCTTGGAGCAGTACTGCACGATCGCGGCCGCGCCCTCGGTGCCGGGTTTGCCGCCGGGAATGCGCAGCTCGATCAGTTTCTTCGACGAGAACAGCGACAGGCTGGCAGCGCTCGCCGCGAGCAGGCTCCAGTCGAAGCCGCGCTCCACGGCGAGCACCTCGCGCTCGGCATAGCCCTGGGCGCGGGCTGCGGCGCGGATCGCGTCGGCCGCCTCGAGCGACTGCAGCGGCTCGTCGCCGTGGATGACGTAGAGCGAGCCCAGAGCGCGCGAGACGTGGCGCTCCAGCTCTTCAGCGCGTAGCTGCATCTTTTGCCGCGGGCTCGAAGCTTATCGGCTCCGCGGGTGCGGCGGCGAGGCGGCGCAGGATCTGCTCCACCACGTCTTTTTGCATGTCGCGGAACAGCAGCTGCTCTTCCGATTCCTTGGACAGCACCTGCTGCGCGTCGTCGAAGGAGATGTCGCGCGTGACCCGGATTTCGCTTTGCGGCAGGTAATCGCGGCCGCGGGCGTCGCGAACGCGGAAGCTCAGGCGATAGCGCAGCTGGAATTCACGCACCCGGCCGGCCGTGTCGAAGGAGAGGATGCTCTTCCCGCGCTCCTCCGAAACCAGGTCGAGAATCGCCTGCGCCTGGGCCGGATCGTTCACCACCCGGGTGTGCGTGCCGGCGATGATGTTGCGCTTCAACTCGATTCCCAGCGGCGAGATCTCGGGAATGGCGACGTAGAGGGTCTCGAACGGCAGCTTTGCCTGGCCGCGCAGCTGGAAACCGCAGGCGGCGGTCGCGAGTCCCAGTACGACTATTGCCAGAATACGCATGCATGTTCCTATATACGTCATCCGAAATACCGTCGCATGCCACGCGCGGACTTGCGCGCTGCGCGCGCCAACCGTATTTTTTGTACGGATAAAAAGCGCATCCGTACAAAAAATACGGTTATGGTTAGCAGCAAACACAACGTGAAGGTCTTATCCAAGATCGTCGATTGCGCGCGGATGTGCTTTTCATCCGTGCGCAATCGACGATCCGCGCGGACGGTTTTTCGTCCGCGCAACATCGCAACTCTGCAGCAACGGGGGGCGCGATCTAAGTCGCCACGTATTGAACCTCACGCCTTCAAACTACCACGTTCACCAGCCGGCCGGGCACGACGACGATTTTTTTCACCTTCTGGCCGGCGACGAATTTCTGCACTTGTTCGTTCGCGATTGCGGCGGCTTCGATGGCGTCCCTGCCGGCAGTCTTGGCGACACGGATATTGGCACGCAGCTTGCCGTTCACCTGCACCACCAGTTCGATCTCGTCCTGTTCCAGCGCCGCCGGGTCGGGCTCGGGCCAGGGTGCGTGGAGGATGTCCTCGCCGTAACCGAGCTCGCGCCACAATTCATGGGTGATATGCGGCGCGATCGGCGCGAGCAATCTAAGCAGAATCGACATGCCTTCGGCAAGGGCCGGGTTGACGGGGGCGCCGGCGCCGGTCGCAGCCTGCACGCGATCGCCGTTGGCCGCGCCCGAGGCGCGTTCCAGCGCATTCAGGATCTTCATGCAGGCCGAGGCGACGGTGTTGAACTGATGCTTGTTCAGATCGTAGTTCGCCTGTCTCAGGGTCAGGTGTATCTCGCGGCGCGATTCCTTGAGTTGCGCCGGGGTCCGGCTCCAGTCGGTTGGATGCGATGCCCGGCCGCCTGCGCCCTGGCCGAGTTCGCTGCGGTGCGCGCAAGCGTATGCCCACAGCCTTTTCAGAAAGCGGTATGCGCCCTGCACGCCGGAGTCGGACCATTCGAGCGTCTGCTCGGGCGGGCTGGCGAATATCATGAAAAAGCGCGCGGTATCGGCACCGTAGGTCTCGATCAGGGCCTGCGGGTCGACGCCGTTGTTCTTCGATTTGGACATGGTGCCGATGCCGCCAGACTCCACCGCCATGCCATCGGCCCTGAGCACGACCTGCGCGCGCTGACCCTTGCCGTCCAGCTGCCACTCGATCTCGGCCGGATTGTAGTAGGTGATGCGCCCGGCGTCATTCTTGCGGAAGTAAATCTCGTTCAGCACCATGCCCTGGGTGAGCAGATTCGCGAACGGCTCCTCGAACTCGACCAGCTTCAAGTCGCGCATCACCTTGGTCCAGAAGCGCGAATACAAAAGATGCAGGATGGCATGCTCGATGCCGCCGATGTACTGGTCCACCGGCAGCCAGTAATTCACGCGCTCGTCCACCATCTGCGCCGCGCCCGGGCAGGCATAGCGGATGTAATACCAGGACGAATCGACGAAGGTGTCCATGGTATCGGTCTCGCGCCGCGCGCTTTTGCCGCAGCGCGGGCAGGCGCAGTCGCGAAACGCCGCGTGCCTGGCGAGCGGGTTGCCCGAGCCGTCGGGCACCAGATCCTCGGGCAGGGTCACCGGCAAATCCTTGTCCGGCACCGGCACCGCGCCGCAGCCGTCGCAATGGATGATGGGAATCGGCGTGCCCCAGTAGCGCTGGCGCGAGATGCCCCAGTCGCGCAAGCGCCAAACGACCTGCTTGTCGCCCAGGCCGCGCGCGCGCAGGTCGGCGGCGATGGCGTCGGTCGCCTGCGCGTAATCGAGGCCGTCGTACTTGCCCGAATTGATGCAACTGCCGTATTCGGCGTAGTCGGGCTTCCACGGCTCGGGCACGCTATCGCCCGCCGGATGGCGGATCACGCACTTGATCGGCAACCTGTACTTCAACGCGAACGCGTAGTCGCGCTCGTCATGCCCCGGTACGCCCATCACCGCGCCTTCGCCGTAACTCATCAGCACGTAATTGCCCACCCACACCGGGATGCTTTCACCGGATATCGGGTGGGTCACGGCAAGGCCCGCGGGCATGCCTTTCTTTTCCTGCAGCGCGAGATCGGCTTCCTGCACCCCGCTGCGCTTGCACTCGTCGATGAATGCCGCGAGCCGCGGATTGCCTTTGGCGGCATGGGTGGCGAGCGCGTGCTCTGCCGCCACGGCGCAGAAGGTCACGCCCATGATGGTGTCGGCGCGGGTGGTGAATACCTTGATGGTGCCGCGCAGCGGAAACCCACCCTCACCCCCATCCCCTCTCCCTGAGGGCGAGGGGGGCGCCGTGCTTCCGCCTGCGGCGAAAGTGAAATCGTAGGGAAAGCCGAAATTCACGCCGTGGCTCTTGCCGATCCAGTTGGCCTGCATGGTCTTCACCCGCTCGGGCCAGCCGGGCAGGGAGGCTAGCGCGGCGAGCAGCTCTTCGGCGTAAGCGGTGATCTTCAGGTAGTACATCGGGATCTCGCGCTTTTCCACCAGAGCCCCGGTGCGCCAGCCGCGGCCGTCGATGACCTGCTCGTTGGCGAGCACGGTCTGGTCCACCGGATCCCAGTTGACCGTGCCGGTCTTCAGATACATCAAGCCCTGTTCCAGCATGCGCAGGAACAGCCACTGGTTCCACTTGTAGTACTCGGGCCGGCAGGTGGTGACTTCGCGCGACCAGTCCAGGGCGAAGCCCAGCGACTGAAGTTGCCGTTTCATGTACGCGATGTTGTCGTAGGTCCACTTGGCCGGAGGCACGCGGTTGGCCATCGCGGCGTTCTCGGCCGGCAGCCCGAACGCGTCCCAACCCATCGGTTGCAGCACGTTGTAGCCGCGCATGCGATGCAAGCGGGTGAGCGCATCGCCGATGGTATAGTTTCTGACATGCCCCATGTGCAGCTTGCCCGAGGGGTAGGGGAACATCGACAGGCAATAATATTTCGGGCGGGCCGTTTCTCCCGGCGGCGCCTCGACTGCCTGAAATGCCTGGGTCTGGTCCCAATGCTGCTGGGCGGCGCGTTCGATGGTCTCGGCGTGGTACTGGGCTTGCATGGAGGTTTCGCTGTGTGACAATCGGCGCATTATACAAGGCTGCCACCCCGATCCCGACCAAGCAGCCCGCGGCCGCGAAATCCGCGCCGGTCCGAACCCGCCGCTGCGGTAGAATCGCGCTTCGAAAAAAACGCCTGCCGCACGATGTCGCTACTCGCCAATCTCAACCCGGAACAACTCGCCGCCGTCACCCTGCCGAACCAATCCGCGTTGATCCTGGCGGGCGCGGGCTCGGGCAAGACGCGCGTGCTCACCACGCGCATCGCCTGGCTGATCCAGACCGGCAACGTCAGCCCCGCCGGCATCCTCGCCGTCACCTTTACCAACAAGGCGGCGAAGGAAATGCTCACGCGCATCTCCGCCATGTTGCCGATTTCCACCCGCGGCATGTGGGTCGGCACCTTCCACGGCCTGTGCAACCGCCTGCTGCGCGCGCATCACCGCGACGCGGGATTGCCGCAACTGTTTCAGATTTTCGACTCGGCCGACCAGCTGTCGCTGGTGAAGCGGGTGTTGAAGGCGATGAACGTGGACGAAGACCGCTTTGCAGCCAAGCAGGTGCAGCATTACATCAACGCCAACAAGGAAGAAGGCAAGCGCGCAAGCGAGGCCGAGGCCTACGACGAGTTCAGCCGCCGTTACGCCGAAATCCACGCCGCCTACGACGAGCAGTGCCAGCGCGAGGGCGTGGTCGATTTCGCCGAGCTGCTGCTGCGCAGCTTCGAACTGCTGTCGAAAAATGAAATCCTGCGCGAGCACTACCGCGGACGCTTCCGCCATATCCTGGTGGACGAGTTCCAGGACACCAACCGGCTGCAGTATCGCTGGCTCAAGCTCCTCACCGGACCGGGCAGCGTGATTTTCGCGGTCGGGGACGACGACCAGTCGATTTACGCGTTCCGCGGGGCGAACGTCGGCAACATGGCCGATTTCGAGCGCGACTTCCACGTGGAGAACGTGATCCGGCTGGAACAGAACTACCGCTCGCACGGCAATATCCTGGATGCGGCCAACGCGCTGATTTCCAACAACCGCAAGCGCCTGGGAAAAAATCTGTGGACCGCCGCCGGGCACGGCGAGCCGCTGCGCATTTACGAGGCGCAGACCGACGGCTACGAGGCGCACTGGCTGGCCGAGGAAGTGCAGACGCTCCATCGCGACGGGCTCGCGCGGCGCGAGATCGGCGTGCTCTACCGCTCCAACGCGCAGTCGCGCATACTCGAGCACGCGCTGTTCTCGGCCGGCATTCCCTACCGCGTCTACGGCGGGCTGCGCTTTTTCGAGCGCATGGAAGTCAAGCACGCCCTGGCCTATCTGCGGCTGATCGCCAGCTCAGAGGACGACAGCGCGTTCCTGCGCGTGGTGAATTTTCCCGCGCGCGGCATCGGCGCGCGTTCGCTCGAGGCGCTGCAGGAGGCGGCCAAGGCCGGCGACACCAGCCTTCACAACGCGGTGCCGCAACTCGGCGGCAAGGCGGGCAATGCCCTCGGCGCCTTCGTCGCCATGATTGCATCCTTGCGCAAAGAGGCCGAAGGACTCGCGCTGCCGGAGATCGTGGACCACATGCTGGCGAAGTCCGGGCTGCTCGCGCATTTTCAGGCGGAGAAGGACGGCGCCGACCGGCTGGAGAACCTGCAGGAATTGATCAACGCGGCGGCGCTGTTCGTGCAGGAGCAGGACGAGCACCAGGATCTGGCCGCTTTCCTCGCGCACGCCGCGCTCGAGGCGGGCGAGCACCAGGCGGGCGAGGGCGCCGACGCGCTGCAGTTGATGACCGTGCATTCGGCCAAAGGCCTGGAATTTCAGGCGGTGTTCGTCACCGGGCTGGAAGAGGGCCTGTTTCCGCATGAGCAGAGTCGCAACGAGGCCGATGGCCTGGAAGAGGAGCGGCGCCTGATGTATGTGGCGATCACACGCGCGCGCGCGCGCCTGTACCTGTTGTTTGCGCAGAACCGCATGCTGCACGGGCAGACGCGCTACAACGTGGCCTCGCGTTTCTTGGACGAGATTCCGGCAGGCCTGGTGAAGTGGCTGACGCCGCGCGTGAGCGGCCTGCCGCTGCCGCAGCCGGTGCTCGCTTCGGCGCGGGACGCGGCAACGCCCAGGACCCTGCCGCGGGCGACCCAGATGGGCTGGCGCATCGGGCAAAACGTGGTCCACGCCAAATTCGGTCAGGGCGTGATCGTCGATGCCGAAGGCCAGGGACCGGATGCGCGCCTGCAGATCAATTTCGGCCGCCAGGGCATGAAGTGGCTGGCGCTGGAATACGCCAAGCTGAGTGCAGCTTAAGCTGAGGGCGCGTTACAGAGGGTCATCTCAGCCCGCTCCCATGGCCAGCGCCAGTCGATAGGTTAGGAACGAAGCGACATAGGCCAGCGCAAACAGATAGAACGCCATGATCAGCGGCATGGTCCAGCCGCCGGTCTCGCGTTTGACCGTCGCGAGCGTGGCCAGGCACTGCGGCGCAAACACATACCAGGCGAGCAGCGACAGGGCGGTGGCCAGGCTCCAGCTTTGCGCGATCAGCGGAGCAAGCGCTTGCGCAGTGTTGTCCGCGGTCGCCGAGAGCGCATACACGGTGCCCAGCGCGCTCACCGCCACTTCCCGCGCCGCCAATCCCGGCACCAGCGCAATGCTGATCTGCCAATTGAAGCCGATCGGCTCAAGAACCACCGCCAGCGCGCGTCCCAACGATCCCGCCGCGCTGTACTCGATGGCGGCTCCGGTTGCCCCGACCGGTGGCGCCGGAAAGCTCGCCAGAAACCACAACAGGATGGTCAGTGTGAGTATGATGCCGCCGACCCGCTTCATGAATATCGTCACCCTTTGCCAAATGCCGATCGCGATGTTGCGTACAGTCGGCAAATGAAAGCTGGGCAATTCCATCATCAGCGGGCGCACCTGGCGGCCGGCGCTAGTGAAGTACTTGAGCACAAGGGCGACGGCAAGCGCGCCGAGGACGCCGGCAAGGTAAAGACCCAGCAAGACCAGCCCCTGCAGCTCCAGCCCGCCCCACACCTCGCGCTTTGGAATAAAGGCGCCGATCAGCAGCGCATAAACGGGCAGACGCGCCGAGCAGGTCATCAGCGGCGCGATCATGATTGTCACCAGCCGGTCACGCGGGTTGGCGATGGCGCGCGCGGCCATGATGCCGGGGATGGCGCAGGCGAAACTCGACAGCAGCGGGATGAAAGAACGTCCGCTCAGGCCCACGCCGCCCATCAGCCGGTCGAGCAGGAAGGCGGCGCGCGGCAGGTAGCCCGACTCCTCAAGTACCAGGATGAAGAAGAAGAGAATCACAATCTGCGGCAGGAACACAATTACGCCGCCGGCGCCGGCAATCACGCCATCCACGATCAGGCTCTTGAACCACATATCTGGCAATACTGTACTCGCCGCCGCGCTCAGGCCGGCGGTAGCCGTCTCGATCAGGCCCATCGGTGCCTCGGCCCAGGCAAATACCGCCTGAAACACCAGAAACAGTACTAATGCCAGCAGCATCGGCCCGATGACCGGGTGCAGAACGACGCGGTCGATGCGATCGCTCGGCGTGTGCGGCACGACTTCGTCCAGGCCCAGCCGTTCCAGGATGCGGCGCACCGCGACGTGGTCGGACTCGTTGCTGTGGGAGTCGCCAGTCGCTGCCGATATGGCAGGGCCGTGCGAAGGAGTCGTCACGGCCGTCGAGCGCCATAGCTCCGCGTCATCGAATAGCGCGAGCAAGGGCCCGGCGCCCGCGCTCTGAATGGCGACGGTGCTGACCACCGGCAGCCCGAGTTCAGCCGCCAGCGCCTCCGGCACGACCTTGATGCCGCGTTTCTCGGCCAAGTCAGTCATGTTGAGCGCTACGACGCAGGCCAGGCCTAGCCGTTTGACCGCCAGTGCCAGACGCAGATTGCGCCGCAGGTTGGTGGCGTCGACCACGCACACCACCAGATCCGGCCGCTTCTCGCCGGCGGCACGACCGAAGAGCACATCACAGGTCACGCGTTCATCCGGCGAGCGCGGATATAAGCTGTAAGCGCCCGGCAGGTCGAGCACGCGCAGCGATCGGCCGGCGGGCGTAGTGAGCCGCCCCTCCTTGCGCTCGATCGTCACACCTGCGTAGTTGGCGACTTTCTGCCGGCTGCCGGTGAGCAGATTGAACAGCGCGGTCTTACCGCAGTTCGGATTGCCGACCAGCGCAAGCAGTGGCCCGCTCGGGTGGAAGTGGATGACGGCTTGATTCATGCGTTGCGCTTCTCAAGCCTTGCATGGTCCAGCGGGGCCACCCGCACGCAGGCCGCTTCGGCCCGGCGCAAGGCAAAGGTCGACTGGCCAATCCGCACAACCAGCGGATCACCGCCGGGCAGACCGCGCGCCATCAGCATCACGCGTTCGCCAACGATGAAGCCGATTTCTTCCAGCCAGCGCGCCCATTCGGGCGCGGCCTCCGGGGCCTGAACCTGCCGCACAGTCAGCGCGTGACCGATCAATGCTAGATCGAGAGTCGCGCCTGGAATTCGATTTTCGATGTTTTTCACATTGACCTCCGGAATTGATCCTTTTTTCCCGCTTAGCGGAAGCGCCAGGTAATGCCTGCGCTGGCTGTATGCTTCGTCGCGCGAGGACTATCGATGTCGGACGAGCGCAAAATGCCGAGGGCGAAATCGAGATCCTTGCCCGGCGAGTAGATCGCGCCAAACTCGGCGAAATTCGAACGCGCCCTGACGCTTGCGCCATGCGCGGATTCCGTTCCCAGATCGAGGGCGAGCTTCCATTGATCGGTGACATCCCACACGGGGGCGATCGAGGCGCGCGTCGTGGTCGTGCCGGGATTGTTCAGGCTGTCGCGGTAGCGGTCGCGGCCCACGCCGGCATTGATGTGTACGGCTCCGAATGGAACTTCCTGCGTGAAGATAAGTGTCAGGTTGGCGGAAGTTCGGCCCTTGCCCAGCCCGGCGGCTTCGCGGCCGGCGCTGACCGGTAACAGGATTTCCGGCTTGAGCGCGAAACCGGTTTTGCTCCGTTCGATCTCGTAAAACCGCCACTTGGCGCCGAATGCAGGATTGCTGCTGCCGCTGGCGTTGCCGCCGGGGGCGCTCGCTTGGATCCGGGCGTGGCTGAACCCGGCAAAAACATCGAGCGTCTCGCCCAGGCCGTGGGTATAGACGATGGGCAGGGTGCGCAAACGCTCGACGTTGCCGGCAACCCTTGCGCGCTCCTTGTAGAGCGCAAACTCGAATTGCTTGCCGCCGCTGCCTTGGGTCCCCGTATCGTCGGTAACAAGAGGGTGGAAGGCGGAGGCAGAAACGGAAAATCCCAAGAGAGTCATTTGCGCCACTACTGCCGCAAAGCGTCTATTCGGTTTCATGAGGATGTTGCCCAGAAGAAAAAAATAATGCGAATGATTCTCAATATAGTAGAAAAACATTATTGCCGCAAGGGGTATTTTCGGAAAAGCGGAATAAGACCGGAGTTTCCCCGCCAGGACGCGAAGAAACGCAGGAAAAAGCTCAATCAAGCACGATAATGGCTGAGATAAGCTTTCTGCCCATCACGCGCATCGCGTAGCCTGCTTGAACGGGGGGCCTATGACCGGTGCGCCGCGTCAGGATACGTCCGCCCGCGGACCGGGGCGCGAATTCAATCGCCGGCCGTATCGCCGAACAGCGACAACTGGGTCGCCAGCGACAGCACCGTTTCCTCCACCGCGCGCTTGGCCTCGCCCAGGGTTTTCGCCTCGCCCGCGCGGCTGCCCGCCTGCCAGCGATAAATGCCGTTCGTGCCCTTGCCGTCGAGCGCTACCCAGCCGATTTTCTTTTTGTCCTGCCAGTAGCCGTGGGTATCGTAACCACGCTCCCAGTACGGCTTGGCCTTCTTGTTTCGTGTCGCCATGCGCGCTTAGCCTGCGCGAATCGATGACGGTACTTGCCCGAGGTTGGAAAAGACACGGCTATGCGCTTGGCTTCGGCGTGGGCATTGCCGGTGGTTACGC
>MERK01000182.1:12910-25221 GCA_001770575.1 Betaproteobacteria bacterium RIFCSPLOWO2_12_FULL_64_23 | reverse complement strand
CGTAGGGAGGAGCAGGGGCCCCGCTTGCGGGGATGCGACCCCGGAGAAGGGAGTGCCGGCGACAAAGTGAAGCTTGAATTTGTTAGTCGCGTCGGAGCCGGCGGCGGGTGCTTATGATTAGCGTCAATGTTGATGACATAATCCGGCGATAAGATCAATATTAGCGGTGTCGGACTGCATGGATGAAGGAGGAACTATCGTGACTATCGTGCCAAAAAGGATTGCGCTGATTACCGGCGGCATGGGCGGGCTGGGCGAATCGATCAGCACCAAGATGTACGACGCGGGTTTTCGCGTCGTAGTGACGCACTCGCCCGGAAACAAGAACGTCGCGGCCTGGAACGCGGACATGAAATCGCGCGGCTACGATTTTCATCCCGTGCCGGTAGACGTGGCCGACTACGATTCCTGCCAGGCGTGCGTGGCCAAGATACAAGCCGACGTCGGACCGGTGGAGATCCTGGTCAACAACGCCGGCATCACGCGCGACATGACGTTCAAGAAGATGGGCAAGACCGACTGGGACGCGGTGATGCATACCAACCTCGACAGCGTGTTCAACATGACCAAGCCGGTGTGCGACGGCATGGTCGATCGCGGCTGGGGGCGCATCATCAATGTGTCTTCGGTGAACGGTTCGAAAGGCGCGTTCGGCCAGACCAATTATTCGGCGGCCAAGGCCGGCATGCACGGCTTCACCAAGGCGCTGGCGCTGGAAGTGGCCAAGAAGGGCGTCACGGTGAACACCATTTCGCCGGGCTACATCGGCACCAAGATGGTGACGGCGATTCCGAAAGAGATTCTCGACAGCAAGATCATTCCGCAGATTCCGGTGGGGCGCCTGGGCAAGCCGGAGGAAGTGGCCGGGCTGATCATCTACCTGTGCTCGGAAGAGGCGGCCTTCGTGACCGGCGCCAACATCGCCATCAACGGCGGCCAGCACATGCAATAGACGTGCTTCCAGTAACTGCCATTCCGAGCCCCCTGCTGCGCGGGGGCAAACTTCGTGAAGTAACTGTTTTTTCCATACGCAGTAACAGCGGATTCCTCGGCCTGAGGCCTCGGAATGACATTTTTTTGATGTCTCCAAGTGTCATTCCGAGCGGAGCGAGGAATCTGCTTTTCGAAAACAGCAGGCGGCGGATGGTGCGGGCCAGCGCGCGGCGGCGGGATTTGTGCTAGGCTGAAAGCAATAAAAAAAGCCCCGCCGGGTTCTGGCGGGGCTTGGTTTTTCGGCGGCGAGCTTATTTCTTGCCGCCGGTGTTGAACATGCCGGCCGTGGCGGCCTTGATGCTTGCCTCGGATAATTCGGCGAACTGCTTGGTGGCGCGGTTGAGATTGTCCATCATGGCGTTGGTCGCGGCGAGGGTCGATTTGACCGTGGCCGAGGCGGCCTCGGCGCCCGGCGTGCCCTTGGACAGTTGCCCGGCGCCGGCAGCGGCTTCTTGGTTGAGGCGCGAAAATTGCTCCTCGTTGAGTTTGGTCAGCAGCGCTTGGGTCTGGCTGACGATTTCGTAGATGTTCTGCGCGTAGCTGGCGGTCTGTTGCATGTTCGCCTGGGCGATCTTGGAGCGCAGTTGCAGCAGTTCCTGGGGGTCGCTGATGGAGAGCAGTTCGCGCGTGTTCTTGCCGGCTTGCTCGAGCGAATTGCGGGCGGCATCGAGATTGAGTTTCAGCAGTTGCTCGGCGCTGGCGATGCTCGCCTGCGCATAGGTGAGCGTGGATTCCAGAGCGGCTTTTTGCCAGGCTGCCAATTGCTCGTTGGGGTTGGCCATCTTGGGCTCCTAGGTTGAGAATGTGTGGTGCGATGGGTTCAGGCTGCTATAATGTTGCAACGCAACATGAATTCATTGTACTTGAATTGACGGAAAAGTCAAGGGGAATGCTGCGATGCAACAAAAGAATGAAACTGCGTCAAATCAAACGGATACTGCCGCAAACGCGGCGACCGGTGCGCTGCGCTTGATCAAGAAATATCCGAATCGGCGCCTCTACGACACGCGGACCTCGAGCTATATCACGCTGGCCGACGTGAAGGCGCTGGTGCTCAAGCACGAGCAATTCCAGGTCGTGGATGCCAAGACCGGCGAGGACCTCACGCGCTCCATCCTGCTGCAGATCATCCTCGAGGAGGAAGCGGGCGGCATGCCCATGTTCACCTCCGATCTGCTGTCGCAGCTGATCCGCTTCTACGGCAATGCGATGCAGGGCATGGTCGGCAATTACCTGGAGAAGAACATGCAGACGTTCGTCCAGGTGCAGAAGCAGTTGCAGGAGCAGTCGCGCGCGATGTACGGCGACAACGGCAAGATCAACAAGGACCTGTGGACGCAGTTCATGAATTTCCAGGGCTCGGCGATGCAGGGCATGATGTCGGCCTACATGGATCAGAGCAAGAATGTGTTCATGCAGATGCAGGAGCAGTTGCAGAATCAGACCAAGAACATGTTTACCGGTTTTCCTTTCCCCGGCTTTCCCGGACAGCCCGCGCCGCAAAAGAAGGACGAGGGCGAAAAGTCCTGAAGCCTCGTTCTGTGGGAGCGAGCTTGCTCGCGATCGCTTCGCGAGCAAGCTCGCTCCCACAATGAATTCAATGGCTTCGCGAGCAAGCTCGCTCCCACAATGAATTCAATGGCTTCGCGAGCAAGCTCGCTTCCACAGCAATAAATGACCATCGCGCCCAAGATCGGATTCGTTTCGCTGGGCTGCCCCAAGGCGCTGGTCGATTCGGAGCGCATCCTGTCGCAGCTGCGCGCCGAGGGTTACGCCGTCTCGCCCTCCTATGAGGCGGCCGAACTGGTGGTGGTGAACACCTGCGGCTTCATCGATTCCGCGGTGGAGGAATCGCTCGAGGCCATCGGCGAGGCGCTGGCCAAAAATGGCAAAGTGATCGTAACGGGCTGTCTCGGCGCCAAGGGCGACCTCGTGCGCAAGGCGCATCCCAGGGTGCTGGCGGTCACCGGGCCGCACGCCGCCGACGAAGTGATGCAGGCGGTGCACGCGCATCTGCCCCGGCCGCACGATCCCTACACCGACCTGGTGCCGCCGCAGGGCGTGCGGCTCACGCCAGCGCATTACGCCTATCTCAAAATCTCCGAAGGCTGCAACCACCGCTGCACGTTCTGCATCATCCCTTCCCTGCGCGGCGACCTCTCGAGCCGGTCCATAGGCGAGGTGATGCAGGAGGCGGAAACCCTGGTCAAGGCCGGGGTGAAGGAAATCCTGGTGATCTCGCAGGACACCAGCGCCTACGGCGTGGACATCCGCTATCGCACCGGCTTCTGGCAAGGCCGCCCGCTGAAGACGCGCATGACTGAGCTGGTGCGCGCCCTGTGCGAGCTCGGGGAGGGCGAAGGCGGCTTGTGGCTGCGCCTGCATTACGTCTATCCCTATGCGCACGTGGACGAGGTCATTCCGCTGATGGCCGAAGGCAGGCTCCTGCCTTATCTCGACGTGCCGTTCCAGCACGCGAGCCCGCGCATCCTGAAGCTGATGAAGCGGCCGGCCTCGGGCGAAGTCAATCTGGAGCGCATCCGCGCCTGGCGCGCGATCTGTCCGGAGATCACCATCCGCAGCACGTTCATCGCCGGCTTTCCGGGCGAGACCGAAGCCGAGTTTCGCCAGCTGCTCGATTTTCTGGAGGAAGCCGAACTCGACCGCGTCGGCTGCTTCGCCTATTCGCCGGTGGAAGGGGCGAAGGCGAACGCGCTGCCCGGCCCGGTGCCGGCGGAATTGCGCGAAGAGCGGCGCGCGCGCTTCATGGCGGTGCAGGAAAAAATCAGCCGCAAGCGCCTGAAGCGCAAGATCGGCAAGACGCTGAAGGTCCTGGTCGACACGGTCGACAAGCAGGGCGCGGTCGCGCGCTCCGGCGCCGATGCGCCGGAAATCGACGGCGTGGTATACATCGCCGGCGCCCAGGGGCTCAAGCCGGGCGACTGGGCCAGGGTCAAAATCGAGCGCGCCGACGCGCACGATCTGTGGGGAAGAATCATTGCATAAGGGGAGCATGAACATGGAATACCGAAAACTGGGCGCGAGCGGCCTTGCGCGCTACGCGCGCCAACCGTGTTTTCTGTACGGATGAAAAGCGCATCCGCACAGAAAACACGGTTATCCGTTAACACCAAACATAGCGCGAGGGGGGGTATACAAGATCGTCGATTGCGTGCGGATGCGCTTTTCATCCGCGCGTAATCGACGATCCGCGCGGACGGTTTCTCGTCGGCGCAACATCGCAATTGTGCAACAACGAGGGCGCAATTTACGTCGCCACGTATAGAAAATGAGATCCTTGGTCGCGCCAAGGATGACAGTGTCGTTTAAGGGAGAGTGATATGGAATACCGAAAACTGGGCGCGAGCGGCCTCAAAGTCTCGCCCATTTGCCTGGGCACGATGATGTTCGGCGCGCGCACCGACGCCGCCGAAGCGGGCCGCATCGTCGATTCGGCGCGCGCCGCCGGCATCAACTTCATCGACACCGCCGACGTCTACGCCAAGGGCGAGTCCGAGCGCGTTACCGGCAAGCTGATTGCCGACGATCGCGAAAAGTGGGTGCTGGCGACCAAGGTCGGCAACGCCATGGGCAAGGGACCCAACGAGACCGGCCTGTCGCGCGGCTGGATGATGCGCGCCATCGACGCGAGCCTGCGGCGCCTTAACACCGACTGGATCGACATTTATTATCTGCACCTCGACGATGCATCCACGCCGCTCGAGGAGACGCTCGTCGCCATGGGCGAGATCATCGGCGCCGGCAAGGCGCGCTACTTCGGCGTGTCCAACTACCGCGCCTGGCGCATCGTGCAGATCGCCGAGCTGTGCGCCAAGCTGGGCGTGCCCGCGCCGATCGCATGCCAGCCTTACTACAACGCGATGAACCGCATGCCGGAAACGGAAGTCCTTCCGGCCTGCGCCGGCTACGGCCTGGGCGTGGTGCCTTACAGCCCGCTCGCGCGCGGCGTGCTCACCGGCAAATATGCGCCCGGCCAGGCGCCCGCCGCGGGCACGCGCGCAGGGCAGAAGGACAAGCGCATGATGGAGACCGAATTCCGCGAGGAGTCCCTCGCCATGGCGCAGACCTTCAAGGCGCACGCCGAGAAGCGCGGCATGAGCGCGGGCCAGTTTGCGCTCAACTGGGTGCTCAACAACCGCATCGTCACTTCGGTGCTGGCGGGGCCGCGCACGCTGGAGCAGTGGACCGGGTACCTGGGTGCGCTGGAGCATCGATTTTCCGCCGCGGACGAAGCGCTGGTCGATTCCATGGTCAAGAGCGGGCACCCGTCGACGCCGGGCTATAACGATCCGCGCTATCTCACCGCCGGACGTCCTACTTACAGTTGATGTGAGCTAAAATCAAACCTTCTGGCGGTTCGGAATCCCGGTCGTGCTCCTCACTTGCGTGGTTTTCACTTGCTGATCCCAGTCATCCTGTCCGGCGGCGCCGGCACCCGCCTGTGGCCGGTGTCGCGCGAAGCCCATCCCAAGCCCTTCATCGTCCTGCCCGACGGGCAGAGCCTGCTGCAGAAAACGCTGCTGCGCGCGGCGGCATTGAAACCGGACTCGATACTCACCATCACCAACCGGGATTATTTTTTCATCACCCGCGACGCCTATGCCGAAATGGCGCTGGCCCCCGGGATATCCCTCGACTATCTGCTCGAGCCCGAGGGGCGCAATACCGCGCCGGCGATCGCGGCCGGGGCCTTGCGCCTGCGCGAACAGTTCGGCGACGCGGCGACGATGCTGGTGCTGCCCTCGGACCACCTGATCCGCGATTTCGCCGCCTTTGCCGAAGCGGTGCAGGACGCCCGCGAGCTCGCCGAACAAGGCTATCTGGTCACCTTTGGCATTACGCCTGCCGCTGCCGAGACCGGGTTCGGCTATATCGAGGCCGACCAGGCGCGCAAGCTCGGCGGCGCGGGCTTAAGCGTGCGCCGCTTCGTCGAAAAGCCCTCGCGCGAGAAGGCCGAGGAATACCTGGCTTCGGGGCGCTATTACTGGAACTCGGGCATGTTCTGTTTTCGCGCCGGCGATTTCCTCAGCGAGCTCGCGCGCTGCGCGCCCGCAGTGTCGGACGCCGTCGCTGCGGCGTGGCAGGCCACGCCGCGCACGCAGACGCCCGTCGCCATCGATGCGGAATCGTTCGCCCGCATCGCCGACATCTCGGTGGACTATGCCGTCATGGAAAAGGCCGGGCGCGTCGCCGTCGTGCCCGGACGCTTCGATTGGAGCGACATCGGCTCCTGGCAGGCGCTCGGCGACCTGGTGCCCGCCGACGCGGCGGGCAATCGCGTCCAGGGCGAGGCCGTGCTCGTCGATAGCAAGGATTGTTTCGTGCGCAGCGAAGACCGGTTGGTGGCGACCCTGGGCGTGCAAGACCTGCTGGTGGTGGATACGCCGGACGCCTTGCTGGTGGCCGACCGCGGCCGCGCGCAGGATGTAAAGAGCATTGTCCAGCGCCTCAAGGCCAGCGGCCACGAAAGCGCGCGGCTGCACCGCACCGTTCATCGCCCCTGGGGCACTTACACCGTGCTGGAGGAGGGGCCGCGCTTCAAGATCAAGCGCATCGTGGTCAGGCCCGGCGCCTCGCTGTCGCTGCAATATCACCATCGCCGCAGCGAACACTGGGTGGTGGTCTCGGGCACCGCCACGGTCGTGAACGGCGAGCACGAAATCACTCTGGGTACGGACCAGTCGTCCTACATTCCCGCCGGCACCGCCCACCGCCTCGCCAACCCGGGCCAGGTCGATTGCGTGATGATCGAAGTGCAGAGCGGCGATTACCTCGGCGAAGACGATATCGTTCGCCTTGACGACCACTATGGAAGGAAATGAGCAGACGATGGCCAAAATCGCGCTAGTCACGGGGATCACCGGGCAGGACGGGGCTTACCTTGCCGAATTCCTGCTGGGCAAGGGTTATGTCGTTCACGGCATCAAGCGCCGCTCCTCCCTTATCAACACCGACCGCATCGACCACCTGTATCAGGATCCGCACGAAACCGACCGCCGCTTCATTCTCCACCACGGCGATCTCACCGATTCCTCCAATCTGGTGCGCATCATCCAGCAGACCCGGCCGGACGAAATCTACAATCTCGCCGCGCAAAGCCATGTCGCCGTCTCGTTCGAGGAGCCGGAATACACTGCCGATTCCGACGCCCTCGGCACCCTGCGCCTGCTCGAAGCCATCCGCATCCTCGGGCTGGAGCAGAAGACCCGCTTCTACCAGGCCTCCACCTCCGAGCTCTACGGCCTGGCACGGGAGACGCCGCAGACCGAAACCACGCCTTTCTATCCGCGCAGCCCCTACGGCGTGGCCAAGCTCTACGCCTACTGGATCAGCGTCAACTACCGCGAGGCTTACGGCATCTACGCCTGCAACGGCATACTGTTCAATCATGAATCACCGCTGCGCGGCGAGACCTTCGTCACGCGCAAGATCACGCGCGCGCTCGCGCGCATCAAGCTCGGCCTGCAGGACTGTCTCTACCTCGGCAATTTCAACGCCCGGCGCGACTGGGGGCATGCGCGCGATTTCGTCGAGGCAATGTGGCTGATGCTGCAGCAGCCGCAGCCGGAGGATTTCGTCATCGCCACCGGCGAGCAGCACAGCGTGCGCGAATTCGTGGAGGCCGCCGCGACCGAACTGGGCCTGCAACTCACCTGGAAAGGAGAGGGCAAGAACGAAAAGGGCTACGACCGCGACGGCCGCTGCATCGTCGCGGTCGATCCGCGCTACTTCCGCCCGACCGAAGTGGACTCGCTCCTGGGCGACCCGGGAAAAGCGAAAGCAAAACTGGGCTGGGTGCCGAAAGTCAAATTCGCAGAACTCGTTGTCGAGATGGTGCGCGCGGACCTGCGCTCGGCCGAGCGCGACGCGCTGGTGAAGCGCCACGGGCACAAGACTTTCGACCGGCATGAGTGATGGACAAGGGCGCAAAAATCTACGTCGCCGGCCACCGCGGCCTGGCCGGTTCCGCGCTGGTCAGACAGCTCGAACAAAGGGGCTACCGCAACTTGTTGTTGCGCACCCATGCTGAACTGGAACTCACCGATCAGGCCGCGGTGCGCGATTTGTTCCGGCGCGAACGGCCCGATTATGTGTTTCTCGCTGCCGCCAAAGTCGGGGGCATCGTCGCCAACAGCAGCTATCCGGCTGAATTCATCCATAGCAATCTCGCGATCCAGGTCAATGTCCTGCACGAATCCTGGAGGGCCGGCGTAAAGCGGCTGCTGTTCCTCGGATCTTCCTGCATTTATCCGCGCGATTGTGCGCAGCCGATCAGGGAGGAATACCTGCTCGGCGGCCCGCTGGAGCCGACCAACCGCCCTTATGCCCTGGCCAAGATCGCCGGGATCGAGATGTGCTGGTCCTACAACCGGCAGTACGGCACCGGCTTTCTCGCGGCGATGCCGACCAATTTGTACGGTCCGGGCGACAGTTACGATCTGAATAATTCGCATGTGCTGCCGGCGCTGATCCGCAAAATGCACGAGGCGATGAAAGCCGGATCGGAAGAAGTGGTCATCTGGGGCACGGGTGCGCCGCTGCGCGAGTTTCTATATAGCGAGGACATGGCCGAAGCCTGCGTCTATCTGCTGGAGTTGCCGCCGCCGGAATTCTCGGAGTTGGTCACGGACAGCCATCCGCCGCTGGTGAACATAGGTTACGGCGAGGACCTGAGCATCGCGGAGCTGGCGCGCACGGTCGCGCGCGTAGTCGGGTTTCGCGGCAGCCTGCGCTTCGACACGTCCAAGCCCGACGGCACGCCGCGCAAGCTGCTCGATTCGGCCCGCATCAACGCCCTTGGATGGAAGCCGCGCACGCGCATGGAAGCGGGCATCGCGCTCGCCTATCAGGACTTCCTCAGCCGCTGGCCCAGCTGAGGCTGTTACGAACCAGCGGCCGCACCCGGGCCGCCGCCATCGCGCGTATCAGGCGCCGGGCACGCTTTCCCGCAACTCGGCGCGCTGCTGCCGCTCCGACAGCTGCTGATGCCTGGCGATGTATATGCCGCTCGCCATGATTACCGCGATGCCGATCAGCGACCAGTGATCGGGAAAGTCGCCGAACACCAGGTAACCCATCAGGATCACCCAGATCAGCTGCGTATAGGTGAACGGCGCCAGGGTCGAGACCGCCGCCTGGTCGTAGGCGCGGATCAGGATCAGATGGCTCAATCCGCCGATGAAGCCGATCGCCGGCAGCATCAGCGCGTGCGCCACGGTCGTCGGCGTGGTCCACTGGAACGGCAGCACCGCCGCCAGCATTACCGTGCCGATCAGGCCCGAGTAAAACACCGAAGTGTAGGGGCTGTCGACGCCGGCGAGTCTGCGCGTCAGGATCTGGTAGCTGGCGAAGCTGGCCGCAGTCGCGAGCGGCAGCACGGCGACCCAGGAGAAGATGCCGCTGCCCGGACGGATGATAATCAGCACGCCGACGAATCCGGCCGCCACCGCCACCCATCGCGCCGGCTCGACTTTTTCCTTCAGCAGGAATACGCCCAGCAGCGTGACCAGCATGGGCGCGACGAACGAGATCGAAGACGCCTCCGCCATCGGCATGAATTTGAGCGCGCTGAAGAACAGCATGCTCGAGGCGGCCAGCAGCATGCCGCGCACGATCTGCAGTCCGAGGTGTCGGGTGCGCACCAGGCCGAGCTTCATGCGCGGACCCAGAATCATGACCACGAACAAGAGATGGAAGGCGTAGCGCGCCCAGACGATACCGGGCACGGGATAGAAGCGCGAAAGGTATTTGGCCATCGAGTCCATGACGGTGAACATGGCCACCGCCGTCATGATCATCAGGATGCCGCGCAGAGGGTGCGCCCGCGCGGGGGCAACCTTACTCATAGCCGCAGGGGCAGCGTGTTCTTGTTCTTCACAGCAAGCGCATTATAGCCGCGTGAGAGCGAGCGTGCTCGCGAGGCAAGTCCCATCGGAGGGTTCACACACGATGGAATTCGCGTGGGAGCGAGCTTGCTCGCGAAGCGTCGCGATGGAATTCGCGTGGGAGCGAGCTTGCTCGCGAAGCACATCGCGAGCAAGCTCGCTCCTACGAAAACCTAGGATTTCTTCAACGGCAGCGCGCTGCGCCCGGCGAAGTGCGCATCCCTACCCAGCATCTCCTCGATGCGCAGCGCCTCGTTCCATTTTGCCATGCGTTCACCGCGCGCGAACGAGCCGACCTTGATCTGGCCCGCATCCCAACCGGTCGCCAGGTGCACGATGGAGAGGTCCTCGGTTTCGCCCGAGCGCGCCGAGACGATGCAGCCCCAGCCCGCGGCCCTGGCCAGATCGAGCGCGGCGCGCGTCTCGGTCACCGTGCCGCACTGATTGGGTTTGAGCAACACGGCGTTGCAGGCGCGGTCGGCGATCGCGGCTTCTACGCGCGCGGCGCTGGTGGTCAGATAATCGTCGCCTACGATCTGTACCCGGCGGCCGGCCGCGGCGGTGAAGCGCATCATGCCCTCGCGGTCGTCCTCGGCGAGTGGGTCCTCGACCGAGACGATGGCGTAACGCGCGAGCCAGCCGAGGACCAGTTCGCACATGCCGTCGCTGTCCAGGCTCCTGCCGTCCAGGCCCAGCCGGTAGCGGCCGCCGGCGCCGAACTCCGAGGCGGCGATGTCGAGCGAGATCGCGACTTCGTCGCCGGGCACGAACCCGGCGCGCTCGATCGCGCGCGTCAGCGTCTCGATTGCCTCCTCGTTGCTCGCGAACTCCGGCCACCAGCCGCCTTCGTCGGCGACGCCGCGCAGCTTGCCGGCGTCGCGCATGAGCTCGCCCGCCGCGTGATACACGCGCGCCGTCATCTCCAGCGCCTCATCGAAGCTTCCCGCCGCGAGCGCCATTACCATCAGGTCCTGGATATCGATGCGCCGGCCGGCATGCGCGCCGCCGCCGAATATCTGGATTTCGGGCAGCGGCAGGCGCATTGGTCTTCCTTGTGCAAGGTAGCGGAACAGGGGCAGGCCGTGCGCCCGCGCCGCGGCATGCAGCGCGGCCAGGGACACCGCGACCGTGGCGTTCGCCCCCAGCCGCGCCTTGTTCGGCGTGCCGTCGAGGGCGATCAGCGCACGGTCCAGGTCTTCCTGTTTTCCTGCATCCATGCCGGCGAGCGCCGCGGCGATGGCGCCGTTGACGTTCGCGACCGCGACTGTTACGCCCAGGCCATCGGCGTCGCGCAAATCGACGGCCTCGCGCGCGCCGCGCGAGGCCCCGGCGGGCGCGATCGCGCGGCCGCGCGCGCCGCAGGCAAGCTCGATCTCCGCTTCCACCGTAGCCCGGCCGCGCGAGTCCCACACCCTGCGGCCGCTGATCCTGGTTATCGTCGTGTCCGGCATTCAAGCTCCCTTGAGTTCGGTGTTCCAGGCTTCGCTTATGGCCGCGAGCCGATCGCTTGGTTGCAGCAGAAAGCGCCGCGCCACGCGGCGCACGCGTTCCTTGTCGCCCGCGTCGCCAAGGTACTCGGCCGGGGATTTTCCGTCCACG
This sequence comes from Betaproteobacteria bacterium RIFCSPLOWO2_12_FULL_64_23, assembly GCA_001770575.1. Classification (GTDB taxonomy): domain Bacteria; phylum Pseudomonadota; class Gammaproteobacteria; order Burkholderiales; family SG8-39; genus 2-12-FULL-64-23. Next base: position 13,723 of record MERK01000182.1, on the reverse strand, counting down.
CGCCCGAGGAGGAGGCCGGGGAGCAAGTGCGCCACGCGCGCCTCGATCGCCGCGCGCGGCTCCCAGGTGACGCGCGCAAGATAGGTCGAGGCGAGCGTGTCGTAGCAGGCGAGATACTGCTCGCGCCACTGCGGCCGCCACAGGCATTTCAACAACATGTGGTTGAGGCAGAAGGCGAGGTCGAAAGCCGGGTCGCCGTACCAGGCGCATTCGGCGTCGAGCAGGACCGGGCCATGCGCCGCCACCAGGATATTTTTCGGGCTGAGGTCGCCATGCACCAGCGCGAGCCTGGTGTGCGCGGTGGTTTCGGCGAGCTCGCACAGCCGCGCGGCGCAGTCCGGATGGCGCGCGGCCGTGGCGAGCAGATAGGGCTCGAGCCGGATGGCGTGAAAAATGTGATCGTTGGCAAAGCGCTGCGCCAGGTCCGGGCGCAGCGCCGTCCCGGCGTGGATCGCGGCGATGGCGCGCGCCACTGCGGCTGCGGTTTCGCTTTGGATGTTGCCGTCGCGCAGCTCGTTTTTCCACACCGGATGTGCCGCGGGGGCCAGGTATTCCATGGCGAACGCGTTCGCTTGCGCATCCTCGCCGAGAACGCGCGGCACCGACCGCGGCGCCAGCGCGCCGGCTAGGCGCAGCCATTCGACTTCGGCATGGTTGCGCTCCACCGGGGCGCGCCAGTCGGCGGCGACCTTGAGCTTGGCCAGCGCCCGCTTGAAACAAAAGGAAAGACCCGGGGTGCGCCCGGGCAGGTCGATGCGCAGGATGTCCGAGGACACGCCGCCGGCGAGCGTCTCTGCGCTGAACGCCTCGCCC
>MERK01000182.1:0-12871 GCA_001770575.1 Betaproteobacteria bacterium RIFCSPLOWO2_12_FULL_64_23 | reverse complement strand
CTTGGCCAGCGCCCGCTTGAAACAAAAGGAAAGACCCGGGGTGCGCCCGGGCAGGTCGATGCGCAGGATGTCCGAGGACACGCCGCCGGCCAGGGTTTGCGCGCCAAACGTTTCGCCCGGACGCAGCAAGCCCATGCGCTCGAGCGCGATTCTCAGGTCCTGCTGCGGGTCTTGCATCATGGGCTTCGAAGTTTATCAGAGCAAAGCGCTTGGCCGCGGGGCGCGAACCCCGCATAATCCGCGGCATGAGCGCGCAGCACGAGAATACTACGCAAACGGCGGCGCAGCCGAAGCCGGTGCTGGAGCTGCGCGATACGATCGCGCTGATCGTCGGCATTGTCGTCGGCGCCGGCATATTCAAGACGCCTTCGCTGGTGGCGGCCAATGCGGGCGACGCGTGGGTCATGCTCGGCGCCTGGCTGCTGGGCGGGGCAGTTTCGCTGATCGGCGCGCTTTGTTACGCCGAGCTCGCCACGGCCTGTCCGCATGCAGGCGGCGAATACCATTTTCTCACCCGTGCCTATGGCAGGAAATTGTCCTTTCTGTTCGCCTGGGCGCGCTTGGCGGTGATCACCACCGGCTCGATCGCCTTGCTCGCATTCGTGTTCGGCGACTATTGTTCGCGGCTGTATTCGCTCGGCGGGCAATCGTCCGCAATCTACGCCGCCTTGATCGTGGTCGCGCTGACCGCGGTGAACATCGCCGGCGTGAAAAGCGGCGCGGCGACGCAGAACTGGCTGACCGCGCTGCAGCTGTCGGGATTGCTTGCGCTCGCCGTCGCCGGCCTCGCGCTCGCGCCCGCCGCGGACACCGCTGCCGCGCCTGCCGGCGCGGATCCGGGACAGCCGGCTTTCGGCCTCGCCATGGTGTTCGTGCTGCTGACCTACGGCGGCTGGAACGAAGCGGCCTACATCTCGGCCGAGGTCAAACCGGGGCGGCGCAACATGCTGCGTGCGCTCATGTGGAGCATGTTCATCGTCACCGCGCTGTACCTGCTGGTGAATCTCGCCTATCTGCGCGGCCTGGGCCTGGCCGGCATGGCGCGCTCGCAGGTGGTCGCGGCGGACCTGTTGCAGCAGGTCTGGGGCAGCGCGGGGGCGCAGGCGATCAGCGTCCTGATCGCGATCTCGGCGCTGACTTCGATCAATGCCACCATCATATTTGGCGCGCGCAGCAACTATGCCCTGGGCTGCGACTGGCCGCTGCTCGGCTTCCTCGGCCGCTGGAATGCGCGCACCGGCTCGCCCACGCAGGCACTGCTGGCGCAGGGCGCGGTGGCGCTGGTCCTGATCGCGTTCGGCGCGCGCATGCGCCAGGGCTTCGAGACCATGGTGGACTACATCGCACCGGTGTTCTGGCTGTTTTTTCTGCTCACCGGGCTCGCGCTGTTCGTGCTGCGCTGGCGCGAGCCGGAGCTTGCGCGCCCGTTCAGGGTGCCGCTGTATCCGCTGCTGCCGCTGGCCTTCTGCGCCAGCAGCGCCTGGTTGCTGTATTCCAGCCTGGCCTATACGCGCCTGGGTGCGCTGGTGGGAGTGGGCGTGCTCGCCGCCGGCGTACCGCTGCTCGCGCTGGCGGCGCGGCGAGGTCCGAAGTATTGAGGTGGGCTACTCCGGCCGCATCTGCGGGAACAGAATGACGTCGCGGATGCTCGCGCTGTTGGTGAACAGCATGACCAGCCGGTCTATGCCTATGCCCTCGCCCGCGGTGGGCGGCAGTCCGTACTCCAGCGCGCGGATGTAATCGGCGTCGTAATACATGGCCTCTTCGTCGCCCGCTTCCTTCTGTTTCGCCTGCTCGGTGAAGCGCGCCGCCTGATCTTCGGGGTCGTTCAACTCGGAAAAGCCGTTGGCCATCTCGCGCCCGGTGATGTACAGCTCGAAGCGCTCGGCGATGTCCGGGTTCCGGTCGTTGCGGCGCGCCAGCGGCGATACCTCGGCCGGATAATCGATGATGAACGTGGGCTGGATCAGCAGGGTCTCGGTGGTTTCCTCGAACAGCATCAGCTGCAGCGAACCCAGTCCATGCGCGCGCGACACGTCGGCGCCCAGTTTTTTCAGCGCGTGCCTGAGATATTCGCGATCGGCCAGCTCGGCCGCGCTGATCTGCGGGTGGTATTTGCAAATCGCCTGCACCACCGTCAGCCGTTCGAACGGCCGGCCCAGCTCGACCGTGTGCTCGCCGTAGGGCAGGGCGGTGGTGCCCAGCACCTCCAGCGCCACCGTGCGCAACAGGTCTTCGGTATAGTCCATGAGGTAGCGGTAATCGCGATAGGCCTCGTAGAACTCGATCATGGTGAATTCGGGATTGTGCCTGGTGGATATGCCCTCGTTCCTGAAATTGCGGTTGATCTCGAACACTTTCTCGTAGCCGCCCACGACCAGACGCTTGAGGTACAGCTCCGGCGCGATGCGCAGGAACAGCTGCATATCCAGGGCGTTGTGGTGCGTGGCGAAGGGCTTGGCCGCGGCGCCGCCCGGGATCGAGTGCATCATCGGCGTTTCGACTTCGAGGTAGCCCTGCGCGACCATATAGGCGCGGATCGCCTGGATCATCCGGCTGCGCACGTTGAACACTGTGCGTACCTCGGGATTCGTGATCAGGTCGACATAGCGCTGGCGGTAGCGCTGCTCCTGGTCGGTGAGGCCGTGAAACTTCTCCGGCAGCGGCCGCAGCGACTTGGTCAGCAGACGCAGCCTGGCTACGCGCACCGACAGCTCGCCCGTCTTGGTCTTGAACAAGGGTCCCTCGGCGGCGAGGATGTCGCCCAGATCCCAGTGCTTGAACGCCTCGTGCGCCTCGGCGCCCGTCTGGTCGTTGCTGATGTAGAGCTGGATGCGTCCGCTCATGTCCTGCAGGCTGGCGAAACTCGCCTTGCCCATCACGCGTTTGAACAGCATGCGCCCGGCAATCGCCACGTTCACCGCCTCGGCCTCGAGCTGTTCGTTCGATTTGGCGCCGTGCGCGACATGCAGCTCGGCCGCCAGGTGCTTGCGGCCGAAGTCGTTGGGAAAGGCATTGCCGTGCTTGCGCAGTTCGGCCAGCTTGGCGCGGCGTTCGGCAATGATTTGATTCTCGTCGAGGATGGGTTGCTGCTTTTCTTCGGCCATGTTGTTTCTCGATTGGTTGGAGAAACCGGGGACAGACCCCAATTCCCGTCTGCTGATTGCGTCAGTGAACCGCAGGAAACTGGGGTCCGTCCCCGGTTTCCTGCGGCATCTAAACGCCCTTTTTCAAACTCGCTTCGATGAACACATCCAGATCGCCGTCGAGCACCGACTGGGTGTTGCCGGTCTCGACGCCGGTGCGCAGGTCCTTGATGCGCGACTGGTCGAGCACATAGGAGCGGATCTGGTGGCCCCAGCCGATGTCGGTCTTCGAATCTTCCAGCTTCTGCTGCGCCGCCTGGCGCTTGCGGATTTCCTGTTCGTACAGGCGCGATTTCAGCATGGCCATGGCTTCTGCGCGGTTCCGGTGCTGCGAGCGGTCGTTCTGGCACTGCACCACGATATTCGTCGGCAAATGGGTGATGCGCACGGCCGAATCCGTCTTGTTGATGTGCTGGCCGCCGGCGCCGGAGGCGCGGTAGGTGTCGATGCGCAGGTCCGCAGGATTGATCTCGACCTCGATGGTGTCGTCCACCTCGGGGTAGGCGAATACGCTGGCGAACGAGGTGTGGCGCCGGTTGCCGGAATCGAACGGCGATTTGCGCACCAGGCGGTGAATGCCGGTTTCGGTGCGCAAGCGGCCGTAGGCGTACTCGCCCGAAACCTTGATGGTCGCACTCTTGATGCCCGCCACCTCGCCTTCGGAGCGCTCCAGCACTTCGACGTTGAAGCCGCTGCGCTCGCAGTACTTGAGGTACATGCGCTCGAGCATCGCCGCCCAGTCCTGCGCCTCGGTGCCGCCCGAGCCCGACTGGATGTCGACGAAGCAGTTGTTCGGATCGAGCGCATTGGAGAACATGCGGCGGAACTCCATGCTCGCGACCAGCTTCTGCGCTGCGGCAAGGTCCTCGGCCACGCTCAGCAGCGTGGCATCGTCGGCCTCGGCGCGCGCCATCTCGAACAGCTCGCCCGCGTCGCGCAACTGGCTGTCCAGCAGCAACAGGCTGCCGACGATGCCGTCCAGGTTCTTTTTTTCCCGGCCGAGCTCCTGCGCCCGCTTGGGGTCGCTCCAGACATCCGGCTCGTCGAGTTGCCTCCCGACTTCGATCAGGCGTGCCTGTTTGATGTCGAAGTCAAAGATACCTCCGCATTTCCCTGGCGCGTCCGCCAAGGTCGGCGAGGCTGTTGGCGAGGGCATTGATTTTTTCGGCTTCCATGATTGGCTTTTTTGTCGGAATTGCGCAATTATACTCCGGCGCACGCGGTTCCCTCCGGGTTCCGCCAGGGTTTTCCCGAGGCTGCGCAGGAAGTATCAGTTTATGTACTCGCGCCGCAACATTCTGCAACTGATTGCCGGATCGCCGCCGCGCTCAGGCGGGAAGCAAAACGACAACGAGGCCGGCGCCGGCCGCGGCCGCAAGCATGGGCGGCGCGCAGCGGCGGGCGAGCGCGGCGCCGCCGACCGTGAACACCAGCCCGAGCTTGAACGCGATGTTCGAAACCAGCGCCAGCACGATGGCGTGCGCCGCCTGCGGCGGCTCGAGCGCGCCCAGATCGTACAAGCGCAGGGTGGAAAGGGTGATCGCGTCCACATCGGTGAGGCCGGACACCAGCGCCACCGCGTACAGCCCGCGGCTGCCGGCGGCGTCCGACAGCCAGGCGGAACAGAACAGCACTACGCCGAACAGCAGCCCGAATCCCAGTGCGGTGCGGATTTCGGTCGGGTTGCGGATTTCGGGGAGTGCCAGCACGGGTTGCTGGCTCAGCTTGCGCCACCAATAGAAGGTGCCTATGGCGCCGCAGGCGAGCGCGCCGCCGAGCGCCGGCGCTAGCTGCGGCAGAATCGCAGGGGAGACGACGCCGGCCAGCACCGCCAGGCGCGCCGGCACCACCAGATTGGCGGTGAGGATCACCACCGCAGCGAGCTGCAGCATGCCGGGGTCGCGCGCGTGGCGCGCGTAGACCATGCTGGTGGCGGTGCTCGAGACCAGGCCGCCGAACAGGCCCAGCAGCAGCACGCCATGGCTTCCGCCGGTAAGGCGCAGCGCGACGTAGCCGGCCAGGCTGATGCCCGAGATCAGTACCACCATGAGCCAGATCCGGTACGGGTTGAGCGCTTCGTAGGGTCCGTAGTTCTGGTCGGGCAGCACCGGCAGAATGACGAAGGAGAGCGCCGCGAACTGCAGGATCGAGAGCAGGTCCTGGCGCGTCAGGCTTTGCGACAGGCCGCGCAGTTCGGGTTTGAAATAGAGCAGCATGGTGGTGAGCACGCCCAGCATCACCGCCAGCGTGGGATAGCCGAGCCAGATCAGCACGCCCAGGCTGTAGCATACGCACACCGCCGCCACCGAGGTGGTTCCGGGGTCGGCGGCCGCGTCGCTTTCGCGCGCATGGGCGGCGATCATCATCAGGCCGACCAGGATAAGACCCGCCGGGAGGATCCAGGGCGAACCGGTCTTGCCGGCGATCAGGGCGGCGAGCGTGCCCAGGAGCGCGACCAGCGCGAAGGTGCGCAGGCCGGCCTTGCTCGCGGGATTGCGCTCGCGCTCAAGGCCGATCAACAGTCCCAGAGCCAGGCTGGTGAGGAAGGCCGGCAGCGGCGCCAGGCCGGTGGCCTCGAGAAAGCCGAAGTTCATGCGGCGCTCTCCCACGCTTCGACGATGAGTTGCACGCTTTGCACGCCATTGTACTCGTTCAGCGCCAGCCGGTAGGCGGCGCGGATGGCCGCGCCCGCCGGGGCGGGCGAATTGAAGCGTATCGCGTCAAACGACTTGCCGTCCTTCTGCAGGCGCAGTTTCAGATGCTTGTCCGCGACCACGCGCTGGCTGGCGACGGCAAAGCGGTCGCAGAACAGCGGCTGCGGGAAACCCTGGCCCCAGACCTCGCGCTCCAGCAGGCGCAGGGTGTCCAGGTTCATGTAGGCCGATTCCAGCGGGCCGTCGGTCTCGAGGTTGCGCGCGAGATCGAAAGCCGCGAGCAGGCCGCGCACGGTGCGCTCGAACAGTTCGCGGAACTGTGCCAGGCCTTCGCTGCGTATGCTGAGGCCCGCGGCGGCGGCGTGGCCGCCGAAGCGCAGGATCAGCCCGGGCGCGCGCTTGGCGACGAGATCGAGCGCATCGCGCAAATGCAGGCCCGGGATCGATCGCCCCGATCCTTTCAACTCGCCCGCATTGCCCGCGGCAAACGCGATCACCGGCCGGTGCAGCCGGTCCTTGATGCGCGCGGCGAGTATGCCGACCACGCCCTGGTGCCAGGACGGATCGTAGAGCGACAGGGTGTAGGCCGCTTCGGCGTCCGCATCCGCGTCCGTACCCAAACCCAGCCCCTCCAGCATGGCGAGCGCCTGGTCCTGCATCCCGCCTTCGATTTCGCGCCGCTCGCGGTTCAGCTGGTCCAGCTGCTGCACGATGTTGAGCGCGCGCGCCGTGTCATCGGTGATCAGGCACTCGATCCCCAGCGCCATGTCGGCCAGGCGCCCGGCGGCATTGAGCCGCGGCCCGGCGGCGAAGCCCAGGTCGAAACACGATGCGCGCCTGGCTTCGCGCCCGGCCACGCGCAGCAACGCGGCGATGCCGGCCTGCATCCTGCCTGCGCGGATGCGCTTCAGCCCCTGCGCCACGAGGATGCGATTGTTGCGGTCCAGCCGCACCACATCGGCCACCGTGCCCAGGGCCACCAGGTCGAGCAGCGTGGCCAGGTTGAATTCCGGCCGGTCCTCGAACCAGCCGCGCCGGCGCAGTTCGGCCCTGAGCGCGAGCATGACATAGAACATCACGCCCACGCCGGCGATGGCTTTGCTCGGGAAATCGCAGCCGGGCTGGTTGGGATTGACGATGCAACCCGCCTGCGGCAGCGTGTCGCCGGGCAGATGGTGGTCGGTGATCAGCGTGGCGATGCCAAGCGCATTGGCGCGCGCCACGCCCTCGTTGCTGGCGATGCCGTTGTCGACGGTGATCAAAAGGTCGGGGCGCCGCGGCGCGCGCGCGGCGAGCTCGACGATTTCGGGCGTGAGTCCATAGCCGAATTCGAAGCGGTTGGGCACGAGATAAGCGACGTCTGCGCCGAATGCGCAGAGCGCGCGCACGCCCACGGCGCAGGCGGTGGCGCCATCGCAATCGTAGTCGGCGACGATCAGCAGGCGCTGTTCCTTTTCGATGGCCGCGGCGAGCAAGGCCGCGGCGCGGCCGGCGTGCAGCAGGCGTTCGGGCGGAAGCAGCGCGGAGAATTCGCTCTCCACCTCGCTTTTGTCCAGCACGCCGCGCGCGGCATACAGCTGTGCCAGCACCGGATGCAGGCCCTGCTGCACCAGCATGTCGCGTGCGCGCGGGGGAACGGGGCGGGTGATGATGGTCGTCATGGTTCTGCGTAATGCGCCAGCGGCCTGACCCGCCGCCAGAAGCGGCGCAGGTCGCCGCGCGTGGTCTCGACCGAAAGCGCACCCTCGGGCCCGGGCGCATGCAGGCTCAGCATGCCGATGCGTTCCTGTCTGAGCGCTTGCAGCAGGGGCGCGAACCAATCGCGCTCCAGCCGCGCCAGGCCTGTGCGCCAGCCCTGCGCGTCGCCGTATTGCGCGGCGCCACGCAAGCGGTCGAGCAGAATCAGGTTCACGCCTTTGCTTGCACTCGCGCGCAGCAAATCCGCCGCGCTATCGGGCAGTGCGTGCGCCGCGACCTGCGCCGCCTGCGCCAGCCCCGCGGCGAACGCATCACCCGACCAGACCGCGTTGAACGGCGCCCGCAGGGCGTCAGGCAGGTCGCCGCCGCCCCAGAGCCAGACGCTGTTGACCGGCAGCTGGCCTGCGGCCTCGCGCTGTTCATTCACCGCATGGCCGTGGAGCAGCATCTGGATGTCGTTAAGGCGCGCACGCCACAACGGGGCGTCGGCGCCGCGCGGCAGCAAGGCATCGATGCTCCTGCCCGCGGCTTCGGGCAGCGCCGTCGTTTGCAGCGCCGGCGCGCGCTCGACGCGCAGATACCAGCGGTCCGGCCGCAGCGGAAAAAAAACCAGGCCGTCGGCGGAAAAATGCGCATTGAGGCTGTCGGCAAGGCGCCCGGCTTCCTGCCGGGATAGTGCAAACATGCCGCTGTCGGCGAGCACCAGCCGGTTGCCTTCCAGCCGCAGGTGCACCGGGTCGGCGCGCAGCCAATGGTGTTTTCCCGGTGCGCCGCCGTCTGCGAGCAGGCAATAGGGTGCGGCCGGCCAGTCCGCTTGCTTCGCCACGCTGAACCGCCCGCACAGCCAGGCTTCGGCCGATTCGGCTTCAATGGCTGCGGCCTGCCGCCGTCCCCTGGCCAGGAGCCGTTCCAGCGCCGGGGTATCGAGTTCACGATAGATGTCGCGGAATTCCCGCTCGGGCCAGAACAGATCGGGAAGCAGCAGATGGCAATGCATGCCAAAGTTTATCATTGCCGCACGCGCATAGGCCGGGTGCGAATATGTCAAAATACAGGTGCGCGCGATAACCACAGGGCGCGCGCTAACGACAATGACCAGACTCCCCTACGAACTGTTCATCGGCCTGCGCTACACCCGCGCCAAGCGGCGCAACCATTTCATCTCCTTCATCTCGCTCACCTCGATGCTGGGCATCGCGCTCGGCGTGGCGGCGCTGATCACGGTGCTGTCGGTGATGAACGGCTTCCAGCACGAACTGCGCACGCGCATCCTGGGGGTGGCCTCGCATGTGCAGATCAGCGGGCCGGGCGATATGCTCGCCGACTGGCGGGCCGTGGCCGCGCTCGCCGCCGCCGAGCCGCGCGTGATTGCCGCGGCGCCCTATGTCAACGTGCAGGGCATGCTCACGTTCGATGGCGCCGTGCGCGGCTCGCTTATCCGCGGCATTCTGCCCGAGCGCGAGGAACAGGTGGCGGAGATCGGCAACCACATGAAGGCGGGCACGCTGGCCGCGCTCAAACCGGGCGAATTCGGCATCGTGCTCGGAGCCGAGCTCGCGCGCGCGCTCGCGGCCATCGTCGGCGACAAAGTGACCCTGATCGCGCCGCAGGGGCAGGTCACGCCGGCCGGCATCGTGCCGCGCCTGAAGCAATTCCGCGTGGTCGGGATTTTCGAGATCGGCATGTTCGAATACGATTCCGGCCTCGCGCTGGTCCACCTCGAGGACGCGCAGAAGCTGTACCGCATGGAGGACAAGGTTTCCGGCGTGCGCTTGAAGCTGCACGACCTGTTCCAGTCGCGCCAGGTGGCATTGGCGCTGTTGCCCAAACTGGGTCCGGAGGTGTACATCAGCGACTGGACGCGCAGCCACGCCAACTTTTTCCGCGCGGTGCAAATGGAGAAGAACGTGATGTTCATCATCCTGCTGCTGATCGTCGCGGTGGCCGCGTTCAACATCGTCTCCACCCTGGTGATGGCGGTCACCGACAAGCAGCCCGATATCGCCATCCTGCGCACTCTGGGTGCCGCGCCTTCGGGCATCATGGCCGTGTTCATCGTGCAGGGCGCGCTGATCGGCGTCATCGGCACGCTGATCGGCGTCGGCGGCGGCGTGCTGCTCGCGCTCAACATCGACGTGGTGGTGCCGTTCCTGGAAAGCCTGTTCAGCGTCAAATTCCTGGCGAAAGACGTGTATTACATCAGCGAGCTGCCGTCCGACCTGCAAAGCAAGGACGTGATGGTGATCGCCGCGATTTCGTTCGTGTTGAGCCTGCTCGCCACGCTGTATCCGAGCTGGCGCGCAGCGCGGGTGAATCCGGCCGAGGCCCTGCGCTATGAGTGACGTCGTTCTCGGCTGCAGCAAACTCGCCAAGATCTACCGCCAGGGCATGGTCGAGGTACAGGTGTTGCTCGGCGTGGATCTGCAAGTGCGCGCGGCGGAGTTGGTGGCCATCGTCGGCGCTTCGGGCTCGGGCAAGAGCACGCTGCTGCACTTGCTCGGCGGCCTGGACAGCGCGACCTCGGGTGAGGTGAACATCCTCGGCCGGCCGATGCACAGCCTGTCCGAGGCGGCGCGCGGGCGCCTGCGCAACGAATCGCTGGGCTTTGTCTATCAGTTCCATCACCTGCTGATGGAATTCACCGCCCTGGAGAACGTGGCCATGCCGCTCCTGATAAGACGCATGCCGGCGGCCGAGGCGCGCGGCCGTGCTGCGGCGATCCTTGAGGAAGTGGGGCTGGGTAGCCGGCTTACGCACACACCGGCGGAACTCTCCGGCGGCGAGCGTCAGCGGGCGGCGCTGGCGCGGGCGCTGGTGACCCGGCCGGCGTGCGTGTTCGCCGACGAACCTACGGGCAATCTCGACCGCCATACCGCGGCGCAGGTGTTCGAGATGATGCTGGAACTCAATCGCAGCCACGGCACCAGCTTCGTCATCGTCACGCACGATCCCGGCATCGCCGCGCGCACCCAGCGCGTGCTGCGGCTGCAGGACGGGGTGCTGAACCCGGATTAGCCCGCGCCGGGCGCGGCATTGATCTTGCAGGAGCTCGCTCCTACGATTTCAGCTGCAACAGGTCAGGCGCGCCTGAATAGCGCCAGGAACCCAGCCGCCAGCACGAACATTCCGCCGAAACCGCGATTCATCCAGCGCAGCTGGCGCGGTTCGCGCAGCAGACGCAGCACACGCGCGGCGAACAGCGCATAGCCGCTCATGACGATGATGTCGACCACGGTGAGCGTCGCCATGCACACCAGGTACTGCGGCAGCGGCGGCGCGTGCGGATCGATGAATTGCGGCAGCACCGCCAGCAGGAAGATCGTGGCCTTGGGATTGCTCGCGTTCACCAGGAAGCCCTGCACCAACAGCGCGCGCGGCGTGCCCGCCGCAGCCTCAGCGAGTTGCAGCGGCCGGGGTTCGGTGCGGAACTGCTGCCAGCCCAGATAACACAGATAGACCACGCCGAAGGCCTTGACCAGGTTGAACGCCAGCGTGGACGCGGCGAGCAGCGCGCCCAGGCCGATGCCGACCACGAGAAGTTGCAGCGCGACGCCCAGCTGCATGCCGGCGATGTTCGGCAGCGAGCGCCGGTAGCCGTAGCGCATGCCGCTCGCCATGCAGGAGATGGCGCCCGCGCCCGGCGAAAGGCTGATCAGCACCGCGGCGACGATGAACGCCAGCCAGACCTGCAGGCTCATGTCGCCGCCTCCGTTCCACGGTGCGCGCTCGAGCGTCGGCGCTGTCGGCGTCCGGCGGCAATCGCGGGCGGTCGCATCCCCGCTACGCGGGGCCCCTGCTCCCTGCTCATGCCGCCAAGGACCGTTCCAGCGACTTGCGCCCTTCGGGCGTGGTCATCACCACCAGGGTGTTGCCCGGGCCGATGCCGAAGTCATCGGCCGGATTGAACTCCCATGCATCCTGCGCGCGCACCGCCAGCAGGACGAAATCGCGCCGGTTCAGTTTCAGCCCGGCGATGGTGCGCCCGGTATAGCCCTCGGGGATGTGCACCTCCTCCACCCGCAGCGCCTTGTCCGAGCGCAGCATTTCGTCCAGAAAACTCACCACCTGCGGCCGGATCATGGAGGAGGCGATGCGCATGCCGCCGGTGAAATCGGGGGACACGATGGCATCGGCGCCGACCTTGCGTATCTTGTCGATGTAGTTGACCTCGTGGCAGCGCGCCACCACGCGCGCCGCCGGGTTGAGCAGTTTGGCCGAGAGCGTGATCACCAGGTTCTTGCTGTCGTCCCCGGTGACCGCGAATACGCCGGCCGCGTGCTCGATGCCGGCCTCGATCAGCGCGCTGTCCTCGCTCGAGTCGGCGTGCGTCCACAATGCCTCGGGGTATCTTTCCAGATAGCGCTCCATCGCCTCCTTGTCGCTTTCGATCACCACATAGAGGCGGCCGGTGGTATTGAGCTCGTGCGCGACGTTGGTGCCGACGCGGCCGATGCCGCAGATGATGTAATGCCGTCGCAGTGCCTGGATGTTTTTTTGCATTCTTCGCCTCCGTAGTGCCTGGTTCATGTCGCCTTCGAGGATGAAGGCGGTGAGCGTGGAAATCAGATAGGTGGTTACGCCGATGCCGACCAGGCCGATGGCCATGGTGAATACACGTCCGCCCGGGGAATGGCCGAGATCGACGATCTCGCCAAAACCGATGGTGGCGACGGTGATGAAAGTCATGTACAGGGAATCCAGCCACGATACCTGCGGCCCGCCGATGATCTTGTAGCCGACCATGCCGATGATATTGATGGTGACCAGCGCCATCGCCGGGGCGGCGAAGCGCCGGTAGACGCGTTGCGCGATGATGTCAGCGGCCATGCTGGCTGCGCAGTTGCCGGCGCTTGCGCCAGGCTCGGATCACGTAAGCGCGCCAGCCTATCTGGACGCAGGCGTAGCCGAGCACGGCCAGGATCAGCGCCAGGGCCAGCAGGCCGACCGCGAGCGGCGTGCCCATGGACAGCGCCCAGGCGAGGAAAGCGTCAAGCGATGCGCCCAGGCGCGACCAGTCCATTTCGGGCGGTGGCCCAAGCGCTGCACCCTTATCGCCGACAATCAGCCGGCCGATCAGGTAGGCGAGCACGTACAGCGGGCCGATGGTGAAGGGATTGGTGTACAGCGTGGTGGCGAGCGCCACCGGCAGGTTCACCCGCAGCGGCACCGCGAGCAGTGCCGCGGTCAACATCTGAAAAGGGCCGGGAACCAGGCCGGAGAACATGCCCACCGCCACGCCGCCCGCCACCGAGTGGCGGTTCAAATGCCACAGGTTGGGATGGCGCAGGAAGCCGCCGAACCTTGCGATATGCCGGTGATTGCGCACGCTTTCGTGGCTGGGGAGGTATTTTCTGAAAAACTTGCGCGGCATCG
>MERK01000181.1 GCA_001770575.1 Betaproteobacteria bacterium RIFCSPLOWO2_12_FULL_64_23 | reverse complement strand
AGGCATGCGCTGATTCGTGCTTGGATAGATTGGCACTTAGACTCGGCTTCGGGTTCTTTTCATACAAGATCACCGAACGGCCATTGCGCGCTCCGCGCGCCAACCGTGCTTTTGGCGCGGATGAAAAGCGTATCCGCACCAAAAACACGGTTATGGATAACCCCAAGGACGCTTTGGGGGTCTTGATCAAGATCGCCGATTGCGTGCGGACGGGTTCATCGTCCGCGCACAATCGGCGATCCGCGCGGACGGGCCGCCGTCCGCGCAAGTCCTGGCGTTGCAGCTCGAAGGATCCGGTTTCGCCCGCCAAGGACGCTTGGGGGGTCTTAATCAAGATCGCCGATTGCGTGCGGACACGCTTTTCGTCCGTACGCAATCGGCGATCCGCGCGGACGGGACGCCGTCCGCGCAAGATCTGGCGATGCAGTTCAGGATTCATCATCGCCATCCTGCTCCGGAACCGGCGCGCCCAGCCGTTCGTGTATGCGGCACAGCGGCTGCAGGTCGCAGTTGCGGCAGGTGGTCCTCGGATTTTTCGGCTGCACGGCGGCCTCGCCGGCGGCGAACTGCGCCGCGAGCCGCGTGAGAACCCTGCGCCATTCGGCGACTTGCGCGTCCCAGCCGAGTTCGGGCAGGGATTTCCTTACCGGCAGCAGCGTCTCGTCCGCGGCCAGCGCCAAAAATTTCATGTCGCCTGCCTTCACTTGCGCGAACGCGATGGCCGCGGCGGCCGGTTCGGTCGCGATCAGATACAGCGGCAGCTGCGGCGCATCGGGCCGCTCGCCCAGCCACGCGCTGGCGGGCCCGGCGGTGGACTTGTAGTCGATGACGATGCGCCGGCCGTCTTCGAGTTCGTCCACGCGATCGAGCTTGCCGCGCAGCGTGAGCGGGCCGATGGCGAGGCTGCGCTTGTCCTCGACCGCGGCGACGGTGAAATCATCGCCGCGCGCCTCGCGTTCCATTTCCAGCCACGCGCGCGCCAGGCGCGCGAGGCGCCCTTTCTCGACTTCGGCAAAACGACCGGCGAGCGTCGCCGGGCGGTCGCGCTTCACGCGCGTCACGGCTTCCTCCGCCGAGCGCGCGAGCAGCGCCTCCAGTTCGCGCTCGCCGATCGCGTCGAGCCCGGTCTTGGTCTTGAGTTGGTTCCAGGCGCCGGCGAGCACGCGGTGCACGAGGATGCCGCGCTCCATCGCATCGAGCCCGGCGTGCGGCGCTGCGGGCGAGCTCGCATCGAGGCGGTGCAACGCGAACGCGCGCAAAGGGCAGGCGGACTGGTCGGTGATGACGCTCGTGCCGCCGGTCAGTGCGGCGCCGGCCGCAAGCGGCGGCGCAACTGTGTCTTCCATCGACTCGATCGTCGCGGCCGCATGGATCAGGTCTCGATGGCGTGGATATTCGGGTAGCCTAAGCACGGCCGGCGGCAGATCGCGCAACAGCGGACTGGGCAGAAGCTTGCGCTCGCCCTCGGCCTCGGGATGCGACAGCACCACCTCGCCCGCCGCCGCAAGCCAGCCGCGCGTAATGGCGGCATCGAGCGCGAGCGTGGCTTCGATCGACGCTTCGGGCACCCTCGCCTGACGCTGCGCCTGCAGCGGCAGAAACGGATTGGGCCGTGGATGGATCGGCCAGGCGTCGCCGCTGAGGCCCATGACCCACAGATGGTCGAACTCGATGCCGGCCGATTCCAGCACGCCCAGGATCTGCACCGGCGCAGCGGGCGCCTCCGGCTGGAACAGCGTCTGCGCAGCCAGCCGCCGCAGGCGTTCGATCGCCTCGACATAACCCAGCTTCGCGCTCACCCGGTCGAGCATGGCAAAACCGGCGATGACTTCGTGCCATTTCTTCAAGGTCTGGTACTCGGCCGAATCGAGGCTGCGGCCCTTGTCGGGAAAGCCCATGAGTTTCAGCGCATCGGTGATGGCCCTCGCCCATGCCGATGGCGCGCGCGCAGCGAAAAGGCCGGACTTGCGAAACTCGGCCAGCTGCCGCAGGCGTTGCTCGAGCTCCGGCGCGTACGCGCCGGCACCGGCGGCGTCGAGGATGTGGAGCAGCCGCTCGAGGGTGATCGCAGGCTCGGCGCGGCGGCGCAACTCGAGATCGAGCCGCGCACGGCCCGCAGCCTCGGCCTCGCCGGCCGCGATGAAAGGCGAGCGCAGCAACAGGCTGGCGCGCCCGAACTCGATTTCGCGCCCCGCAAGTTCGAGGATGAGACAGGCCGCCTGCGCGAGCGGATAGCCGGTGAGCGCCTGGCCGAGCGAAACATTGAACGGCAGCGGGTCTTGGTTCAGCCCCGGCAACATCGAGGCCGGCGCCATCACCGTGCGGAACTTGCGCATGAGCGCGTTACGATGTTTGGCGAGGTCGGGGACGACGATGCCGATGCTTGCGCGCGGGTCGGTTTCCAGCCGCGCGCGCGCCCAGGCCGCGGCGCGGGAGATTTCGTCGCGCGCATCCACGCAGGCAAGGCGCAGCACGCTCGCCTCGCGCCCGGCCTGCGCAGAGGCAACGACCTCCGTTCCCGCCGCCTGTAACGCTTCGAACAAAGCCTGCTGCTGCTGCGTCCTGATGTCGAAGCCGTAGAGCGCGAGTAATTTGGGCTTGCGCATCTCGCTGCCGTTCACGCGGGCCGCGACCAGATCGGGCAGCAATGCCGTGTCGGTATGCCCATCGCGTTCGCAACGCAGCGAATATTGCGCGCACCAGCCGCGAAACGCGCGCGCATCCTCGTTCAGCTGGTCCGAACGCAGGCTGTCGAGCAGCCTCCAGGCGTGCGCCGTCTTCCACGCATCCGCCGCGAGCGCCGCGGTCTCGGGAAGCGCGAGCAGCGCGCCGCCCGCATCCGAACGCCGGATGATGTCTTCCCACAACGCGAGCTCCTGCGCCGGCGTGAGCAGAACGGGCAGACCGGATGCGAGTTCGGAGTACAGCGCGTCTTCATAACAGCGTTCGACGAAAGCGCAGTACGGCAGGATGTCGGCCGTTTCCCAGGCGCTGCGGCCTTGGGCGGCCTGGGCTGCGTCGAATTCGCGCGCGAGCGCCTGCGCCAGGCGCCGGTTGGGAGTGACTACCGTGACACCGCCGGCGAGACCCTGGGCGAGGCATGCAAAGAGTTGCGCTTTGGATAGTGCTGCGTTGGTGTCGCGGGACATGGTGGCGTATGATAATCCACGAGCGTCTGCGCGTGACGCGTTCGCCATCTCCATGGACCATACCGATCTCCTGCTGCTCGCCCGCGCCCAGTTCGGGCTGAACATCGGCTTTCACATTCTGTTCCCCAGTCTCACCATCGGGCTGGCGTGGTTCCTGGTGTACTTTCGCATCCGCTACGCGCGCGGCGGCGACGCCGCCTGGCTCGCCACCTACAAGCTCTGGACCAAGGTGTTCGCGCTCTCGTTCGCGATGGGTGTGGTCTCCGGCATCACCATGTCGTTCCAGTTCGGCACCAACTGGCCCGGTTTCATGATGCACGTCGGCAACGTCGCCGGACCGCTGCTCGCGTTCGAGGTGCTGACCGCCTTCTTTCTCGAAGCCACTTTTCTCGGCGTGATGCTGTTCGGCATGAACCGCGTGCCCGCCTGGGTGCACATCGCGGCGACGGTGCTGGTCGCGATCGGCACGCTGCTCTCGTCGTTCTGGATCCTCGCGCTCAATTCGTGGATGCAAACGCCTGCGGGGCAGGTGATGGCCGACGGCGTGCTGATCGCGGGCGACTGGCTGCAGGTGATATTCAATCCGTCCTTCCCCTACCGCATCACCCATGTGCTGCTCGCCTCGGGGCTCACCGCTTCGTTCGTGATAGCAGGGCTGTCGGCCTGGCGCCTGCTGCGCGCTCCCGCCGATGCTTCGGCGCTAAGCACGCTGCGCATCGGGGTGCTTGTCGCCGCGGCAATCGCGCCGCTGCAGATTTTCTCCGGCGACCTGCACGGGCTGAATACGCTCGAGCACCAGCCGGCGAAAATCGCCGCGATCGAGGCACTATGGAAAACCGAGCGCGGCGCGCCGCTGGTGTTGTTCGCGCTGCCCAACGAGGATAAACGGCGCAACGACTTCGCCATCGAAGTGCCCAAGCTTGCGAGCCTGATACTGACGCACGATCCGAACGGCGAGGTGAAAGGCATGGAGGCGTTTGCCCCCGACACGCCGCCGGTGGCGCCGGTGTTCTTCGCCTTTCGCATCATGCTGGCCGCCGGGATGCTGATGCTCGCCGTGGCATGGACGGGCGCCTGGTTCCTGCGCAAGGGCCGGGCTCCGCCGCAATGGCTGCTGTGGACTCTTGCCGGCTGCACCTTTGCCGGCTGGGTGGCGACGCTCTCCGGCTGGCTGGTCACCGAGATCGGGCGCCAGCCCTGGCTGGTCACCGGGATATTGAGAACTTCGCAGGCGGTGGGCCGCGTCCCCGAGGCGCAACTCGGCGCGAGCCTCACCGGCTATGTCCTCGTCTACGCGCTGATGCTCGCCGCTTACATCGTGGTGGTCACTCACCTTGCGGGAAAAGGGACAGGATCGGACGCGATGCCGGGCGGCGCATATCCGAAGCCCGCGCCGCAGCCGCCGCTGATGCTCGAGAGCGGAGACGCGAAATGAATCCCGACCTGCCGCTCGTATTCGCCGCGCTGATGGGCGTGGCGGTGCTCGCCTACGTCCTGCTCGACGGCTTCGACCTCGGCGTGGGCATGCTGATGCCCGCGGCCGACGCGCGCGAACAGGAACTGATGGTGGCCTCGATCGGGCCGTTCTGGGACGCGAACGAGACCTGGCTGGTTCTGGGTGTGGGCATCCTGCTGGTGGCGTTCCCGGTGGCGCACGGCGTCGTGCTGGGCGCGCTCTACTTGCCGGTGGCGGCCATGCTGATAGGGCTGATGCTGCGCGGCGTGGCGTTCGAGCTCCGCGTCAAGGCCGAGGGCTGGCACCGCGAACTCTGGAACTGGCTGTTCTGGCTCGGCTCGTTCATTGCCTCGTTCGCGCAGGGGCTGATGCTCGGGCGCTACATTACGGGATTCGATTCCGGCTTCGGCTATCTGCTGTATGGACTTGTGGTGGGAGCCGGACTGTGCGGCGGCTACGTCCTGCTCGGCGCGACATGGCTCATCTACAAGACCGAGGGCACGCTGCAGAAAAAGGCCCTGGCCTGGGCGCGCTGGGGGCTGTTGTGGGTCGCGCTCGGCGTGGCCGCGGTGAGCCTCGCCACACCGCTGGTGAGCGAGACGGTGCAGATGAAATGGTTCGATTTTCCGAAGACGCTGGGGCTGATGCTGCTGCCGCTGGTGACGCTCCTCGCGTGGATCTGGGTGTGGCGCTCGACCGGGCGCTTGTCCCGGAGTGTGGCGGGCGCCCGTGAATGGACGCCCTTTGCCGGCGCCGTAGCGATATTCGTGCTTGCCTTCATCGGCCTCGCCTACAGCCTGTTTCCCTACGTGGTCATCGACCGCTTGACGTTCTGGGATGCGGCGGCACACCCGTCATCGCTAAAAGTGGTGCTGATAGGCGCGCTGATCGTGCTGCCTTTCATCGTCGCCTACACCGCGTTTTCCTACTATGTGTTCCGCGGCAAGGCGCGACCCGGGATGTACGACTAGGGAGAGATGCGACCTATCGGTGGCGGATCGAATATTATTCTGTGGGAGCGAGCTTGCTCGCGAATTCAAGTGTTCGCGAGCAAGCTCGCTCCCACAAACTCAGCCCCGGAGCACGCCCGGGACGCGGACTCGACATTGCTCGCTATTTTTCCAGCAGGTGTTTTTTCGCTTTGACTTTAGCCCACTCATCCGCGTCCCCCGGCGCGTCCTTGCGCTCGATGATGGGCTTCCACAGCTTGGACAGCTCGGCGTTGATCGCCGTGTACTCCTTCTGATCGTCGGGCACGTCGTCTTCGGCGAAAATCGCCTCCACCGGGCACTCGGCCACGCACAGGGTGCAGTCGATGCATTCGTCCGGATCGATGACCAGCATGTTCGGCCCCTCGCGGAAACAATCCACGGGGCAGACATCGACGCAATCGGTGTATTTGCACTTGATGCAGGATTCGGTTACGACATAAGTCATGGATAATGTCCTGAAAAGACGGCCGCGGAACTGTTGAAGGCAGATTTTACCATAGCCTTTTCGTGGTTCGCCGTTCGTGGTTCGTTGTTCGGAACTTGAAACCGGCCGGCGCGCTCCCTGCGGCAAACCTGAAATGGGGCTAAAATCCGGGTTCACCCCTCCCCGGCCTGCGCGGCTGCGGGTCGCGAACCAACCCCAACGTACAAATAACGAGGACTGCATGAGCGAACATATTCATCACGTTACCGATGCCACATTCGAAACCGAGGTGCTGCAAGCGCAAAGCCCGGTGCTGGTCGATTACTGGGCCGAGTGGTGCGGCCCGTGCAAGGCGATCGCCCCGACACTGGAGGAAGTTGCCAAGGAGTACTCCGGCAAGCTCAAGGTCGCCAAGGTCAACGTCGACGAGAACCAGGAGATTCCGCGCAGGTACGGCATCCGCGGCATCCCCACGCTGATGCTGTTCAAGAACGGCAACATGGAAGCCACCAAAGTGGGGGCGCTGTCGAAATCGCAGCTCACGGCCTTCCTTGACAGCAACATCTAGACCCTCTATCCTTGCACTCGAAGCGTCACCGGCGGACTTCTAGGCCGGACCCGGACGCCAGTTCCTCCCTGTCCCGAATCCCAAGGCCTCTTTAGCCTTTTCGTTCCATACGAGCGTCACTGCATGCAATTATCCGAGCTTAAAACCCTGCACGTCACCGAGTTGGTCGAGATGGCGGTGGTACATGAAATAGAAGGCGCCAACCGCCTGCGCAAACAGGAGCTTATTTTCGCGCTGCTGAAAAACCGGGCGAAGAAAGGCGAATCGATTTTCGGCGACGGCACGCTGGAAGTGCTGCCCGACGGCTTCGGCTTCCTGCGCTCGCCCGACACCTCCTACCTCGCCTCGACC
>MERK01000180.1 GCA_001770575.1 Betaproteobacteria bacterium RIFCSPLOWO2_12_FULL_64_23 | reverse complement strand
CGCGACGCCGACGCCCCCCAGGTCGGGCGTCGTGATCATCGAGGGCTTGACGTCCATCTGGTGCGCGTCGAGCTTGTAGTACTCGGCGCCGAGCGCCTGGTTATTCATGACCACCACCAGCAGCGGCATCCCGTAGCGCACCGCCGTCTCGAACTCCGCCAGGTGCATCATGACGCTCGCGTCGCCGTCGACCAGCACGGCTGGTTTGTAGCCCGTGGCGACGAACGCCCCATCGGTGCGAAACAAACCGTCGGCCGCCAGCACATGGATATGGGGGTTGAAGGTTACCAAAGCGCCGAAGGTCTGTACGAACAGAATCAGCCCCGGCCGGCCCTGCACCCCGGCGCCGACATAGGCTTGAATCAGCAATCGCTCCACGATATGGCACAACTCGCCGAGCAATCCACGCCGGCGCGAGAAGATAGGCCGCGACATCCGGGGTACGGTGAAGACGTATTGCCGGTGAGGTACAGGCGCAAGGACATTCGCCTCGACCCAATCCCCATCGGCGAGCACGCGCTTCTGGTGACAACTCGGGCAGAAATAACGAGCCTTACACGAGAACGGGAGCAGGTAATCGTGACGGCATTCGGGACAATAGATGCGGGCGAATCCGTGGTGCGGATCCCCGCATTTCAGGAATCGATCGATGACGCGCTCTTCGAGCAACCGCTGCAAGCGCTTCTCGGATCGAAGTTCCGACCTGTGGCGATCGACGCATCGGAAGAGCGGGCTCGCGCGCGGTCTGCGCGGGCGATACACACCGCCTGTTGGCGTCCTTCCGGCCGCTCCCGCACCTGATTCGCCGCATCTTGACATGATGCGAACAACGCGGCGACGCTCGCCCCGGTGTCATCGAAATGCCTTGACTCCACATGATCGAGTGTAATCGGGCCGCGTGAGTCAACGCCGCAGGGTCGAAGTTCGTTAAGTACGAGATCGGCAGCGCCTCCTGGAACCCGCCTACCGTCGCCATGGACCCGGAGACCGGGCAGGGCAGGCCGTTCAGCACCTATGTGTATGCGACCCAAATTACCGAAGTCGACGTCGATGATGAAACCGGCGAGGCGGGGGTGCTACGCATCGTCGCAGCGCACGACTGCGGCGCACCCATCAACCCGATGCTGGTCGAGGGCCAAGTAGCAGGCAGTCGGCCATTTCGATGAAACCCTCGCCGCTGCGCCCTCTGGTTACATAGGCCGGCGCCTCGGTCAGGCGCGCACCGAAATCGGCGACGTTGGCCACGCCGACCGAATTGGAAAAGAACTTGAACATGGGCGCGTCATTGGGTGAGTCGCCGACGAACAGGTAGCGGGCCTCGTCGCGCGCGAGATCGACGCCGTAGCGTTCCTGCATCAGCGAGCGCGTCATGCCCAGCTTGTCGTAGTCGCCGAACCAGCCGTTGACGTGGATGGAGCTGACCTTCGCGGTCATGCCGGCCGCGCGCATCAGTGCGACTATGCGGTCCACTTCGGCGTCGGCCAAGCGCGGCACGTCCTCGCAGTAGTCGATCGCGAGATCGGCCTCGCGGTAAAGCTGGTCGGAAGCGAGCGCGCAGCCCGGCACTTCGCGCAGAATGCGCTCGCGCACGGCGACCATTTTTTCGCGGTTGGCAGCGCGCGTCGCGGCGTCGAACAAGAAGCGCTGCGCCAGCTTTTTCCGTGCGGCGTCGTAATAGAAATAGAAAGCGCCGTTCTCGCCCACCACCGCGTCCACCGGCCACATGCGCGCGATGTGGTCGCACCAGCCGGCAGGCCTGCCGGTGATCGGAACCACCAGTTTGCCGGCTGCGCGCAGGCGCTCCAATGCAGCATAGGCGCGCGCGCTGAGCTTGCCCTCGCTGGTGAGCGTGTCGTCGATGTCGCAAAACACGCCGCGAATTCCTTTCACCACCCCGGCGGGCATCGCCGCGAGCGGCTTCACCGCCCGCCCGCCATGCGTTCGGCGACCCGCCCGCGCTGCGCCGCGCTCATGTGCAATCCGCACTTGGTGCGTCGCCACAGCACATCCTCGGCCGAGGCTGCCCATTCGTGCTCGATCAGATAGGCAAGCTCGCGTTCGCACAGCCCGCCGCCGAAGTTCTCGCCCAAGTCGCCCTGGGTCTTCGCGTTATCGAGAATCTTCTCGCTTAGCGTGCCATGGCGGCGCAGCAGACGCGCCAGCCAATGCGGATCAAGCCCGCGATAACGCGCGCGGAACTCGCCCAGCACCGTCGGATAATCGCGCCCGCCGAAATCGCCGCCCGGCAGCGCCTCGGCTTGGGTCCAGGGCCGGTGCGCCGGGATCCAGCGCTCGAGCTTGTCCATTACATGCTCGGCCAGCTTGCGGTAGGTAGTGATCTTGCCGCCGAAAACGGATAACAGCGGCGGGCCCCGCTCATCGAGCAGCAGCACGTAGTCGCGGGTGATGGCCGACGGATCTTCCTTGCCATCGTCGTACAGGGGCCGCACGCCGCTGTAGCTCCAGACCACCTGTCCGGCGGTGATCTCGCGCGCGCTGTAGCGGCTCGCCGCCGCACACAGATAAGCGATCTCATCGAACGAGATCGCGGGCGGGAGATCCTGCTCCCTGACCTGCACGTCGGTAGTGCCGATGAGGGTGAACTCGCGCTCGTAGGGGATCATGAAAATCACCCGCCGGTCCGGATTCTGCAGGATGTAGGCATGGCGCTTGTCGTGTATGCGCGGCACCACGATGTGGCTGCCCTTTACCAGGCGCACCTCGCCGGGAGATTCGATGTTCAGTTCGCGATCGAGCAGGCTCTTCACCCAGGGGCCGGCGGCATTCACGAGGATGCGCGAGCGCACTTCGCTTACCTTGCCGCTTGCCTGATCCCGCAGCGTCACACGCCAGGCGTCACTCTCGCGCCTTGCGCTGGTGCAGCGCGTGCGCGCGAGCGCGGTCGCGCCATGCGCGCGCGCCGATGCGAGGGTCAGCACCACCAGGCGCGCGTCGTCCACCCAGGCGTCATAGTAGGCAAAGCCGCGGGTGAACTCCGGTTTCAGGCCTGCGCCGAATCCCTGCGCTTCGAGCCTGACGCCGCGCGACTTGGGCAAGCTGCCGCGACCGCCTATGTGGTCATAAAGGAACAAGCCGGCGCGGACCATCCACGCCGGGCGCAGATGCTTCTCGTGCGGCAGCACGAACTCCAGCGGCCAGATGATGTGCGGCGCGATGCGCAGCATCACTTCGCGCTCGGCCAGGGATTCGGACACCAGACGGAACTCGTAATATTCGAGATAACGCAGCCCGCCGTGGATCAGCTTGGTGGCAGCCGATGAGGTCGCCGAGGCAAAATCGTTCTGCTCGGCGAGCAGTACCTTGAGACCGCGGCCGGCCGCATCGCGCGCGATACCCGCGCCGTTGATGCCGCCGCCGATGATTACAATGTCGTAGAGTTCCATGGAGCGGGGTGTGCAAGCGCCGCGCTAGCCTTGAAAACAGCGATAGCGGCAGAGCGCGGAATTATAGCAGCGCCGTGAAGCCGGCTCAGCACCAGAACTGGCTGAAAACAGGCCTTAAGTACTACAATGGCCGTTCTTTTTTCGCTCGATGCTGCCATGCCAACTACCACCACCCCCAGCGGTTTGACCATGGAAGACCTCGTCCTCGGCGCGGGCGCCGCCGCGGCCGCCGGCCAGAGCGTTACCGTGCATTACACCGGCTGGCTCGCGAGCGGCAGCAGATTCGACTCTAGCAAGGATCGAAACGACCCCTTCGTGTTCCACTTGGGCGCGGGGCAGGTGATTCGCGGCTGGGACGAGGGCGTGCAAGGCATGCTCGTGGGCGGCAGAAGGAAACTGACCATTCCACCGGAACTCGGCTACGGCGCGCGCGGCGCGGGCGGCGTGATTCCGCCGAATGCGACACTGGTGTTTGAGGTGGAACTGCTCGCAATCGGCTGATCCGGCGCTGGCGCTCGCCCGGCAGACAAATTAGGCATCTTTCACCCGGGGCTTGTCTGCCCCATACAGCGAGGGCGTAACCCGGGCGCGGGCCAGATACTCGCGCAGGATCTTGACCGCCGAACGGTCAAGCGTGTTGCCGTGATGCGGGCGGTGCAGGACGTCCTCGTAGCCATTGAGTTTCACTCGCAGGCGCGCGCCCGAAAGCGATTCGACCTCGGCCCCGAGATGATGCAGGAGTGACTCCACCTCGCGCCAGTGAATGTTGCCGCTGATAGGGTCGCGGAAAATGGACTGAATCAGGTGTTCGTGCTTGTGGCTCATCGCAGACCGCCTTGTGCAGGAGTCGACCTGCGCTCATGATAGCCGAGCCGGCGAAAGCATGTTACTCCGCTGCCACCGGGCCAGTCATCAGGACCCTGCACATTGTTGCGCGCTCATTGCCTGCAGCACGCTGCTGCTCTCGCCCTGCACAAAAGCGACCAGATCCAGCCGTGCGCGGCTCCAGGCCGCCGGCAGGGCGATTTCGCGCTGCACCCGCGCGGTGCCGCCGGTCAGGCGGACCGGCCCGATCCATTTGCGCACCACATGATCGTGCGTAAGTGTCACGCCGCTGTTTTCGCCGCGCATCACTTTCGACACGAGGCCACTCTCGGCCAGCGCCAGGTACAGCGCGGCCGGTTCGGCCCCGGCGCGCGCCGTCGCGTCAACATCGAGCGCCAGTGCGCCCTCCGCCGTGAGGCGCGCGCGCAGATGTATGTCAGCAGCCGCCGGCAGGGCGTTCAGCTGCCGCACCTGGTCGCGCAGCCCGCCCCGCCAGGAGCGCAATTCGGTGCCGCCGACAAAAAATTGTGGCGTGTAGACCGTATTCTGCCGGCCGGCGCGGACCAGCCCGCTTTGGCGCTCGCCGAACGCAGCTTGCGCATACGGATCCTTCCAGCCGATGTAATCCCAATAGCCCACATGCAGCGCCAACGGCACCACCTCGGCCGCCGGATCCAGCATCTGGCGCAGGCGGCTCAACTGCCGGTCGGCCGGCGGACAACTGGAGCAGCCTTCGGACGTATAGAGCTCGACCAGCGCCGCCGTCTTCGGCCCGCTGCGCGCGTCGCAGGCCGCGAAAGCGGCAGGCGCCAGCGCCGTCATCGACGCGACTGCAAAAATACAGAGAGCGAATACACGCGAGTTCATAAGCGGAACGCCTATTTGCCGCCCCGAATCTGTTTCACTCGCGCATCCCTGCCGCAGCCGTTACGATAATAGGCATAGCGGATCGGGTTTTTCGTATAGTAGTTCTGGTGATATTCCTCGGCCGGGTAGAACGCCGAGGCGGCGGCCATTTCCGTTAGCACCTGCTTCAGCTTGCCGCTTTTCAGCAAGGCGTCGCGGCTTGTTTCGGCAATCTTGCGCTCGGCCTCGTTCTGCCAATAGATGCCACTGCGATACTGCGTGCCCACGTCGCAGAACTGGCGATCCTTCACTGTCGGGTCGATATGGCGCCAGAAGTAATCGACCAACTGCTGATAACTTACTTTCGCCGGGTCGTAAGTCACGCGCACGGCCTCGGTGTGCCCGGTGCCGCCCGCGCTAACTTGTTCGTAGGTAGGATTCTCGGTCCTGCCGGCGGTGTATCCGGATTCGGTCGCGGTCACACCCGGTAATTTGTCGAAATCCGCTTCCAGGCACCAAAAACAGCCGCCGGCGAAAACTGCGCTTGCAACAGCCATCGTGCTGCCGCCGGGTTTTTCCGGCTGCGCGCCGGCGCTGAAGCCGACGCTGGCTAGCAGCAGCATTACCGTTGCGGCGAAAGTGGTCAGTCCCAAGCGAGTTCTCATGTCCGCAGCTCCGGCAGCTTATCGGCGCGCGGCACGAAAGTCAGCGCGACGCCGTTGTTGCAGTAGCGCTTGCCTGTCGGTGGCGGGCCGTCATCGAAGATATGGCCCTGATGTCCGCCGCAACGCGTGCAGTGGTACTCCGTACGCGGAAAGATCAACTTGTAATCGGTCCTGTTGGCGACCGCCCCCGGCAACGACTGCCAGAAGCTCGGCCAGCCGGTGCCGCTTTCGTATTTCTTGCTGCTGTCGAACAAAGGCAGGTTGCACGCGGCACAAACGAAAGTTCCGTCACGCTTCTCCTGGTTCAAGGGACTGGTGCCGGCGCGTTCCGTATCCTCCTCGAACAATACGCGATACGCGGGACGCGGCAGCAGAGCAGCCCATTCAGCTTTCGATTTGCGCAAGGCCGGGCCGGCACCCTGGTTCGCCAGCACGGCGCCGGCATTGATTATCGGTAGTGCGGACAAGCCCAACAGCCACTTCAGCGATCGACGACGATCCATAACATTCTCCGAAAGATTATGCGCCTGACATTGGTACACATTACTACATCGGCCACGCCGCTGGCGCGAGTCCCGGTGCAGACGGATGGACAAGCTGAGCGCCCTCCCTCGGCAACTATGCGTTTGGCGCGCTGTGACAGGTAGTTCGGCGGCAACTGGCGAACGGTTACACGCTAGGGCACAATTCGTCAACAGGAGGCGGAATTCGAACTAATTCCCGTGCGGCCGTAACCAAAGGCTTCGATGCAACGAATGCAAGAAACAGGCCGGCTGAACGCGGGCGAGGAGAGGCTCAGGAACCTGCTGCTACTCGGACTCGCTGGCGATGAACCGGCCTACCATGCGTTTTTGCAGGAACTGAGCGCGCATTTGCGCGCCTTCCTGAGGAAACGTCTCGCCCGCTTGCCGGACGAGGTGGAGGATCTGGTGCAGGAATCGCTTCTGGCCATACACAACCAACGCCATACCTACGACGCGGGACAGCCGTTGACGGCGTGGATACACGCGATCGCGAAGTACAAGTTGGTCGATTTGCTGCGCCGGCGCGCAAGGCGTGACCTGCTCACCGATCCGCTGGACGACGAGTCCGCGTTTTCGTCCGCCTCGGACACCGAGGCGGCGGATGCGCGCCGCGATCTGGGCAAGTTGCTGGAGCAGCTGCCAGAGCGGCAGCGCCTGCCCATCGTGCATATGAAGCTGGAGGGCCTGTCGGTTGCGGAAACCGCAAAGCTCACCGGGATGTCGGAATCGGCGGTCAAGGTAGGCGTGCACCGCGGCCTGAAGGCACTGGCCGCAATAATCAGGGGCGACGCATGAAAACCGACGATCTGGTGACCATGCTGGCAACCGGCGCCGACTCGGTGCCGCCGAATCAGGCGGCACACCGCTATGCGGCTGCCATCGCCTGGGGCGCCCTGGGCGCTGCCCTGCTGATGATCACGCTGCTCGGCCCGCGCCCCGATCTCCCGGCGGCGGTCCTGCTGCCGATGTTCTGGGTCAAAATCGTCTTTGTCGGCAGCTTTGCCGCCGCCAGTCTGCTCACGGCCTTGCGCCTGTCGCGGCCGGGCCTGAGCCTGGCCGGGATACCGGGCGCGCTGGGCGCGCCGGTGCTGGCGATCTGGCTGCTCGCGGTGATCGTACTGGCGCGAGCCGAGCCGGCACAGCGCGCGACACTGTTCTTCGGCGATACCTGGAATTCCTGCCCGTTTCTGATCGCGCTGTTATCCGCGCCGGTGTTTGTCGCAATCGTGTGGGCAATGAAAGGACTTGCGCCGACGCGCTTGCGCCTGGCCGGCACGGCCGCGGGGCTGCTTGCCGGTGCCGTGGGCACGTTGATGTACAGCATCCACTGCCCGGAAATGGACGCGCCTTTCATCGCCTTCTGGTATCTGCTGGGCATGCTGATCCCGACCGCCGTCGGCGCCCTGCTTGGACCGCGCCTGCTGCGCTGGTAGCACCGGCGCAGCTTCGATTCGAGCGCCGCGCGCATGCGGCGAGCCCGGACACGCCGGAAGCGGCCGCCATTCCGGGTTAGACTTGCGCCACCAAATCACGGGAAGCCCGGATGCGCTGGCGTATCACCTCGCTGCTGTTGAACCTCGCCCACGCGATCGATCACTTGATGCTGCTGGTGTTCGCGACCGCGGTAGCGGCCATCGCGCACGACTTCGGCGTCGGGCGCTGGGAAGATCTCATGCCCTATACCACCGGGGCCTTCCTGATGTTCGGCATCGGATCGTTCCCTTCGGGGCGGCTGGGAGATCTCTGGGGCCGGCGCGCGATGATGCTGGTATTTTTCTTCGGCATGGGCGCTTCCGCGCTGCTGATTGCGCTCACCCGCAACGTCTGGCAGCTGGCGCTGGCGCTCGGCTTGATGGGCGCTTTTGCCTCGATCTACCATCCGGTGGGCATCCCGATGCTGCTGCGGCACACGCGCAAGCCGGGCGTCACCATAGGGATCAACGGCATGGCCGGCAATTTGGGCATTGCGGCCGCGGCCATCTCGACCGGTTTCCTGATTCAGTACGCGGACTGGAGGACGGCTTTCATCGTACCCGGCGCGTTGTCGATTGCCTGCGGCCTGTTGTTCATGAAAATCGCTCCGGCCGAGCAGGGCGCGCCCGGGAAACAAGCCGTCAGACAGATCGAGCTTCCGACCGCCACCCGAAACAGGGTTTTCCTGGTGATGACCATGCTCGCCGTCACCACCAGCATCCTGTTCAATTTCACCACCAACGGCAACGGCGAGCTGCTTAAAGCGCGCTTGCCGATTCTGGTGCAACAGCCCGCCCTGCTCGGGATGCTGCTCGCCGTGGTGTACGCGCTCTCTTCGGTGTCGCAGCTGGCCGTGGGGCGCCTGATCGATCGCTTTCCGATACGCAACGTGATGCTGGGCATCATCGCCTGCCAGGGCCCCGTTTTCCTGCTCGCCGCGTTCAGCCAGGGCTGGACGCTGTACGCGGCCATGGTCATTTTCATGGTGCTGGTTTTCGGCTCCATCCCGTTCACCGACGCGATTATTGCGCGCTTCGTCGATGACAGCATTCGCTCCCGCGTAAGCGGCATGCGCCTGGCTGTTTCCTTCAGCGTGAGTTCGATGGCCGTCTGGGCGCTGGGACCGGCGGTCAAGGCGGCCGGTTTCGGCGTCGCCCTGCTGGTGCTGGGAGCCGTCGCTGTCTGCTCGCTCCTGATTACCTGGCAATTGCCCGACGAGCGAAGTATCCGCAAAGCCTCCGAAGTCCCCAGTCCGCAGGCGGCCTGAACGTCAGTTCCTTCGATCCGGCCTGCTGCTCCTTGCCCCCGCAAGCCTGCCCGCTGTTCCTCGCACTCTACCGGCAACCACGCCCCGCGCGCGACGACGGGCGGCGGCAAGCCCCACCTGTGGCCCTGCGATGAAGTAAATCTGATATTTATCAATACACCCGCTCGAAGGGGGATCAAAGTTCAAAAAACAGAGGGGAATTCAGATAGTGTTCGACGTTCCTGCGGCAATACTCAAGCAGGCCACCAAGTGTCAACACGACTTTTCCTGCCTGCGGACCGGGCAGTGCGGCGACAGCCCGATGTGCGAGGTGGAGACCGCCCACGGCGAGGGCGTCCTGTGCGTGCGTACCGCGGACTGGCCCCAGTGTCCATACCACCTGGATTTCGGCGGGGCCAGGTATTGCGTCTGCCCGGTCCGTTGTGCAATTCACCAGCAACGAAGGCCGTGACCGCTGCACCGGGGCATGCCGTAAAATGAGACGGGCAGTATTGAGAAGGAGTAGACCAAATGCGAGGTACCGTCATCGTAGTGTTTCCCCGGGATCGCGAATACGAGTTGCGGCTTACTGCGGGCGACAAGCCGCTGCCGACGGCGCAGGAAGGAGATCAGTGGCTGTCGCAGCAATTCGAGGAACTGGGCTGCACGCCTAGAAGCCTGGTCGGGAAAGTGCTCGTCCTGGACAAGGTTCTCGAGGTAGCGCGCGAGGCGGGCGAGAAACGCTTCGCCGGCGACATCGCCTGGGCCGAGCGTTACGCCCGCGCCGTGCTCGCTACCCTCAATCGCGAAAACGTGCGCGTCGACATCGCGGAGAACACCGTAGGTTAAGCGTGCTGGCGGCGCCCGGCGTCAGCTCGATGTCACGGCGGTCAGGACTGCAGCTGCGCAACCTGCTGCGCCAGTTGCTGCATGCGCAGGGCGACCGATTTCAGCAACGACGCCCCGAACGCGGGCTTGGCCTTGACCAATTCGAGGAAGTCGGTCCGGTTGATTGCCAGAAGTTTGCAGTCGGTCTCCGCGGTCGCCGAGGCCGCGCGCGCGGAGCGATCGACCAGCGCCATCTCGCCGAACATCCCGCCGGATCCCACACGCTCTACCACGCTGTTGCCCACCGAGATCGCGACGCGGCCTTCCAATACGACATACATGAATGCGCCGACTGCGCCCGCGCTCATGATGACCTTGCCCGCCGGAAACTGGGCTGCCTCGGGCATGGCGAGCTCCCGTTGCAGGCCGGCCAGCGTCTTGCGGTCCAGAATGTCGCTGCGCTCGGCCGGGGCGCCCGCTGCCGGGCCGGTCGCGCCCAGTTTGGCGATGCTCTGGCGCAAGCGTTGCACCATGGTGCTCATCAGCATCAGCGCGAATTCGGGTTTCTTTTCCAGCGCGGCATGAAACTGCTTTTCATCCAGCGACAGCACGCGGCAGTTGATCTTGGCCATCGCCGTCGCGCTGCGCGGCAGATTTGCGATCACCGCCAATTCGCCGAACACATCGCCCGGCTTTACCACCCCGAAAAACTTGTTCCGGATCATCAGGCCGATTTCGCCCTCCAACAGCAGGTACATCCTCGCGCCCTTGGAGAACAAACCCCCGGCCTTCTCGTGTTCAGAGAAAATCGGCTTGCCGGCAGGTTTCTCTTCCAGCGTTCCGGTAGAGCGGAAGAACTCCAGCGCCAAGGCGGGCTGATAAAGCGGGCTCTGCGCGGCAACCTGCGCCGCGGCGCGCGCAGCCGCTTCGGGGCGGGGCGCAGGTTTGGCCGAAAAATCGAGGTCGTCCATGGGAACGAATATTTTAATCCCTAATTCAACCGTGGGCGACGCGTTGCGCCCGCCCGGCCTACAGCGGCCTACAGGCTTTTGTTCGAGCGCGTCGACGTCATGGTATGCGGCGGCGGCAAAACGCTGCGTCGCGTGCTCAGACTAGCACTGGCGGTGTCAACCGGGTGAGCGCTTGCTTACGTGCTGTTGCAGCGCCCACGAGGGCGAAACCGAGCAGCTTGCCGCTCTCATCCTCGAATCTGGCCTCGATTCCGCTGGCATCCTGTTGCAGTTTCCAGCTTCCCGAAAGAGCGGGGGGCGGGCACACAACCACCGGCATTGCCGGCGTTTTCACCACCACGGGCATCGCCGGATAGACGACCGGCGTCGCGGTTCCGGTCAGCGTTTTCGCCAACGCGCGCGCAGCCTGCATGATCGGCAGCACGTAGGGCAGAGTCTGGCCGTCGACCTCGGCGCAGTCGCCCAGGGCGTAGGCGTCCGCGGCGCTGGTCTGCAGCCGACGGTCGGTGACGATGCCGCGATGGATCTTCAGTCCGGCGTGCTGCGCCAGCTGTGTGCGCGGCCGAAGGCCGATCGCCGAAAGCACCGCGTCAGCCTCCAGTGCCGTTCCGTCGGCGAGATCGACGCGCAATCCCGAGACCGCGCGCGAAACGGAGCGCGCGGTAGTACCCAGATGCCAGACCACGCCCATGGCTGCCAGACCGAGTTGCACCCGCTCCGCCGCAGCCTCGGGCAACAGCTTGCCCAGCGGCCGTGGCGCCGGGTCGATCACCCGGACGCGGTATCCGGCCGCAGCAAGATCGTTGGCGAACTCGCAACCGATCAGACCCGCCCCCAGCAGCACCACCCTCTGCTTTCCCTCGATGGCGGCGCGAAAACGCGCATAGGCGGCAAGATCGTTAACCCGCATCACCTCGTTCGCGGCATCACCCGCGAGCGGCAGCGCTATCGGATCGGCTCCCAGCGCCAGCACCAGTTTCGAGTAACGGATCGCCACCTCGCCCGCGTGCAGCGTGCAGCGCGCGGTATCGATGGCCTCGACTTCGGTGCCTGCCATGATCCGCGTCCCGAGTTGGGCGGCCATTTGCTCCGCACTCGCGCTCGCAATCTGCGCTGCGGACTTCCCCGACGCCAGCGCGTTTGACAGCATGGGCTTGGAATAAAAGCTCGCCTCGTCGCGGCTCAGGATCACGAGCGGCGTGACCACATCGAGCTTGCGCAGCTCGCGCGCCAGGGCATAGCCCGCGAGCCCGCTGCCGATTATGACGACCGGATCCACCTCAAGCCACCGCCTCGGCCATCTCGAAATCGGCCTTGGCCACGCCGCAGTCAGGGCAGGACCAGTCCGCCGGGATGTCCTGCCAGCGCGTTCCCGCCGCGATGCCGTCCTCGGGAATTCCCCTGGCTTCGTCGTAGATGAAACCGCACACCACACATTGCCATGTCTTCATTTGCCTGCTCCTGTTGGATTGATGAATCGGTGTTGCGCCTGGGCCAGCGCCACCTTGTACCGATTGGCGTGACGCTGTTCGACCTTGGCCAGCGCGGCGAAGCGCTTGGCTGCTTTTTCCAGCGTGCGACGGAAGCTCTGCGCGTGCTCCTTCGATTCGGCGATCTGTTGGTCGAATTCGTTCACCGCCGCGCTATTGCCCTCTTCCACGGCAAGGTGGCGAAATTTCGGGTACATCTCGGTGTACTCGTAGGTCTCGCCCTCGATCGCGATCTCCAGCGCCCGGGCGGGGCTGAGTTCGGCCTTCGGGTAGAGCAGGTCGAGGTGGCCGAATGCGTGCTGCACTTCCTGGTCGGCGGTTTCCTCGAACACACGCGCGGTGGCTTCGTCGCCGGCTTCGCGCGCGAGCCTGGCGAAGTAGCGATATCTGATGTGCGCCATGCTCTCGCCGGCAAATGCCGCTTCGAGGTTCTGGATGGTCACGGATGCTTGTTTCATGTCTGGCTCCTTTCGTTTGGTTTGAATGTACTACGGGATCAATGGTGCGCGCTTGACGTAATCGGGTCTAACGACTAATATTCGTCAATCCAATCGAATAAAACGATATGGCTGCCTTGCCGTCCCTGCGCCAGCTCGGCTACCTGATCGCCCTGGCGCAACATCTCAATTTCACCCGCGCGGCGGCGTCCTGCTTCGTCACGCAGTCGACGCTAAGCGCCGGGCTGAAGGAACTGGAGGCGACGTTGGGCGCGTCCCTGGTCGAGCGCGACCGGCAGAGCGTACTGATGACGCCGCTGGGCCTGGAAGTGGTCGAGCGCGCGCGGCAGCTGCTTGCAGCCGCCGAGGATCTCGCCGCGCTCGCCGCCGCATCGGCCGAACCGATGAGCGGCACGTTGCGCCTGGGCGCGATTCCGACGATCGCGCCATTTCTGTTGCCGCGCATCCTCCCGGGTCTGCGCACTCGATACCCGAAGCTGAAGCTGCTGCTGCGCGAAGACGTCAGCGCGAATCTACTGCAACGGCTCGCGGACGGACAGCTCGATTTCGCGCTGCTCGCGCTGCCCTACGCCACCGGGGACATGCTGGTGCGGCAGCTGTTCGACGACGAGTTCTGGCTGGTCGGCCGCGAGGACGACCCCGCGCTCAAGGCGAAGCGCGCGACGGTCACCGCGCCGGTGGCGGAGAAGCTGGTGTTGCTGGAGGAGGGCCATTGCCTGCGCCAGCACACGCTCGCCGCCTGCGCCAGGGACGAGTCGTCAAACGCTTCCGGCGTCGAAGCGACCAGCCTGCTGACGCTGGTGCAAATGGTCGAATCGGGTATCGGCCTCGCGCTGGTGCCCGAACTCGCGCTGAACAGCGGACTGCTCAAGGGAACGCGGCTGGTGGCGCGCCCACTGACGCCGCCGGCGCCCAAGCGCAGCATCGCGCTGCTGGCGCGGCGCTCGAGCGCGCGACAGGCGGAGTGGGCGGCGCTGGGCGATTTCATCGAGGCCGCGCGCAAGCGCGACCACTATGCGGTCACGA
The DNA here is from genome assembly GCA_001770575.1 of Betaproteobacteria bacterium RIFCSPLOWO2_12_FULL_64_23. GTDB lineage: Bacteria > Pseudomonadota > Gammaproteobacteria > Burkholderiales > SG8-39 > 2-12-FULL-64-23. The sequence continues at coordinate 2,990 of MERK01000180.1, read as the reverse complement.
CTTCCAGAGGACGGCGGCGCCCGGCTCGGTGAGCGCAGATGCGCCTGCCGGATCTAGCGGCGGGGATCCTGTTTCGATCGCGCCAACAGCGAACGCACGAATGCGCGCGTATGCGCGCCGAAATTCCTGAGCAGACCGGCAACCATGCCGGTCATCGCCTCCTGCACCGCCGGCGGCGATTTGTTCACTACGCCATACAAATCCAGTCCCGGTTCGGTTTCGCCCAGGACATAGGCCGGGTCGGACACGTACTTGGGCGGCAGGCTCTGTTCCAGCACGCGGTCGGTGCCGCCGGCCAGCGCGTTGGATTCCCGGCTGACCACCGCGCGTGCAGCGTCGTCCGCGAACGAATCCCGTCCGGCGTCGGCCCTGGTGTCCTTGACGGCTTGGATCAATGCGTCGCCGGCACGATGACCGACATAGGCATTTCTCATCCGCTGGTATTGATAGTTCTCCAGCGACAGATGCCGGTTGGAAACCAGGGTGATCGCCTGCTTTTTCGGTTCATGCCAGCCGAGCAAGTCGATGGTGTTGACCCACAGCATGCGCGCCACGCCCACCCCCGGCAGCACCGTCGCGTGGTAAGGCTGGGTCAGGTCCTCGATGTAATGCAGCGCCCAGCCGGCAAAACGCCAGCCCCAATAAGGATGCCCTGTCTGCAGCGCGTAGGCGGCCAGGGACTGCCACAGGTGAATGCGGTACTCCGGATAGGTCCGCCGCAGGAACCCGGCCGCCTTGTACACGATGGCCGATTCGTGGAAGAAGCCCATGTGAAACGGCGCCTGGCTTGCGAACTCGAGCGCCGGATTGCCGAACGGCTGCTTGCCGAAGCCGTAGGCTTTTCCGTACGCGGTTCCATTGTCATCCCACAGGCCGATGTCCATGCCGTAATCGGGCTCATCGCTGGCAGTGGCGATGACTTCGAGCGGCGCGACCAGGTCGCCTGCGCGCAGCTGCAGAAACACGCCATCCTGTGCGGTACTTGCGCGCCGCCGGGTGGTGATTTCGGTCCAGGGCAGCGTGGCCTTTCCTGATACGTTTTCTCCGGGCAGCGCCTGCACGAACAGGTTCAGCTTCATTTCCGGGTTGATGCGCAGCGCCGCAATGAAGCGCTGCCTGAGTTCGGCCGGCGTTCCGCCCGCTCTGAATGTCAGCGCGTCGGGACGCGCAGGGTACAGCGGAACATTCGCGCGCGCCCAAGCTTCTTCGCGCTGCAGCAGCTGTTCCAGCCCGCGCGCTTCGGCGGCAAGGAAAGTATCCAGGGTTTCGACTTTGACTGCGGGCGCCGCCTTGATTTCAGGCATCGCTTCCAATGCGGGCCGCGCGCCCAGCGTGTGGTTGCTCCAGGCCGCCGCCGGGCCGGCTGCGCAGGCCAGCGCTGCCGCAACGACGATGCACTCAAGTTCTCGCTTCATCAGCCATGTCCGTGTTTAACCGTGTGTTCAAGGTCCTTACCTTAGTCCAGCCGGGGATAACCGGTAATTTTCTGGATTTCGAGATACAGCGGTTTCAGCCGCGCATACATTTTCCGGTATACGCGGTGATACAGCTGATCGTAGATTTCCCTGTGCTGCGGCAACGGCTCGAACACCCGCCCGATGCGCGTCATGGCTGCGACCGCGCTGGCGAAGTCCGGGTGCAGCCGCAGTCCGACTGCGGCGTCGATGGCCGCCCCCAGAGCGGAGGTTTCATAAATGTGCGGGCGCGCCGTAGGCAGGCCGAAGATGTCCGCGGTCAGCTGCATCGCCGCGTCGCTTTGCGAGCCGCCGCCCGAAACGCGCAGCGCCGTGACCGGCACGCGGCTGCGTTTTTCGATGCGTTCCTTGCCCTCGCGCAACGCATAGGCCAGGCCTTCGAGGATCGCACGGTAGAGATGCGACCGGGCGTGGACATCGCCGAAACCGATGATCGCGCCTTTGGCCTCCGGGCCCGGCTGTTTGATGCCTGGCGTCCAGTAGGGCTGCAGCATCAATCCCATCGCGCCGGGCGGCACGGCGTCTACCAGTTCGTCAAACAATTCTTCCGCGGCGACACCACGCTCCGCCGCCTGCAGTTTCTCGTGATGACCGAATTGCTCCTTGAACCAGTTGACCATCCAATAGCCGCGGAAGATCTGCACTTCGATACTGTATGCGCCGGGAATGGCGGAAGGGTAAGGCGGGATGAACGGCGTCACCTCCAGATACTTCGCGCTGGTGGTATTGATGGTCGCGGTGGTGCCGTAGCTGAGGCAGCCGATATGCGGCTCCAGACAGCCGGCGCCGATGACTTCGCAGGCCTTGTCGGCGGCGGCGGCGACGAGCGGCGTTCCGGCGCGTATGCCGGTGGCGGCAGCAGCGGCAGCGTCGATCTCGCCGATCACGGCCCCGGGCACCACCAGTTCCGGCAGCATCCTGCGCTCCAGCGCCAAGGCCTGCCATTTCCAATCGCTTGCGGCGGCCCATCGCAGCCGCTTGTAATCGAAAGGCACATAGGCAACCTGCGAGGCGGCCGAATCGACGAAGCGGCCGCACAGCCGGTAATTCAGGTAGCCAGAGAGCAACAGATACTTGTCGGTCCGGTTCCATATGTCCGGCTGGTTGGCTTTGATCCAGTTTATTTCCGCTTCGCCGCGGAAAAAATCGATCGTGCCATCCACCCGCGCCAGCTTGAACGCCAGGCTCCACCACGGGCTGATCGCCGGCACGTTGTCGGTGCGCCGCTGATCGAGCCAGGTGATCGCCGGGCGCAGCGGCTTTCCCTGTTGGTCCAGATTGATCACTGTCCCGCGTTGGGTGGTGACGGCGACACCCCTGACGGCGTTGTTTGATATCCCGCTTTGCGCCCACAGCCGCTGGCAGGCGACGCACACGGCCTGCCAGTAATCCTCTGGATCATGCTCGGCCCAACCAGGATGTTTGGAAAAATAAGCTTCCAGATGCACTTGCGCTTTGGCGGCGATATTGCCGTGCAGATCGAACAACAGCGCGCGCACACTCTGTGTGCCGTTA
>MERK01000179.1 GCA_001770575.1 Betaproteobacteria bacterium RIFCSPLOWO2_12_FULL_64_23 | reverse complement strand
TATTGCTCTTGCGTTGCTCTTTCGAGGCCGATTCAATGTCGAGGTCAATCAGTTTCTGGCCATCGACTATGGCGACACGTAGTTCTTCAGCCTGTGTCGCATTAAACAGCATGCGCTTCATGAATGTTGCTCCCGCGCGCGCATGGGCAGGACAAATCTCGGGCAGGACAAACCTGGGCCTAGATGTTCAGGGGCTTAGCGATGCATTCCAGTCTTGTATAAGAGGCGTGGAAGGGGAATCGGTTGGGTCTGTCGAACTTGTCTCCGGTACGAGTACTGGAGGTCGTAATCTGCCGCTGCTTGCAGCGCGCCAAATCAATTACACTCTCGCTACTTCCGGTGAGCGATATTAACCGCATTACCCAGGGTTACGGCCTTCCGGGCCGCAAAACCGGGGACGTGTTCAGGTCTGAAAACGTCATATCGACGCAACAAACCCTGTCCCGCGACTGAGCCAGTAGGAACATTATAAGCAAAATGAAGGATTTAAGTAAAGTTTCGGTGAGACAGGTGGATATTGGCCCCGAAACCTCGGGCCAGCGCGTCGACAATTTCCTGCTAAGAGTGTGCAAAGGCGTGCCCAAGAGCCATATCTACCGCATCCTCAGAAGCGGGGAAGTGCGGGTCAACAGCGGGCGCGTGGACGCAACCTACCGCCTGAAAGACGGCGACCGGGTGCGCATCCCGCCGTTGCGGCTGGGAACCAAGGCGGCGGCGCCGAAGCCGCCGAAAATCGACCTGCCGCTGTTGTACGAGGATGAAGGACTGATCGCCGCCAACAAGCCGGCTGGCTTGGCGGTGCACGGCGGCAGCGGCATCAGCCATGGCGTAATCGAGCAGTTGCGCGCTGCACGCCCCGAGGCGAAATTCCTCGAACTGGTGCACCGGCTCGACCGCGACACCTCGGGCCTGTTGCTGCTCGCCAAGAAGCGCTCGGTGCTCACGGCGATGCATGAACTGATCCGCGCCGGGCAACTGGACAAGCGCTATCTGGTGCTGGTGCAAGGCAAGTGGCCCTCGGGCAAGCAGCACGTGAAACTCAAGCTGCAGCGCTACGTCACCGGCGCGGGCGAGCGCCGCGTCAGCGTCGACGATGAAGGGCGCGAGTCGCACACCGTGTTCGAACTGGCACGCGCCTGCGGCGCCTACAGTCTGCTGCGGGCGCAGTTGAAAACCGGGCGCACGCATCAGATTCGCGTGCACCTCGCGCACCTGGGTTTCCCCATTGTGGGCGACGACAAGTACGGCGATTTCGAATTGAACAAGCGCCTGGCCAAGCAGGGCATGAAGCGCATGTTCCTGCACGCGTGGAAGCTCGCATTCGTGCATCCGCTTAGCGGCGACAAGCTCAAGCTGGAGGCGCCGCTTCCGCCGGAACTGGAGCATTTCATACAATCTCTCAAGGATGACGGCAAGAATTGACGACAAAGGACACGAAGAGCGACAGGAAATGATCATCCGTTGAGTGCTTCGTGTACCTTGTGCCGAAAACATTTTGCGCGGGTAGATGATGCCGAATCGATTTGAATTGCTGGTTTTCGACTGGGACGGGACGCTGATGGACTCGGCCGGGGCCATTATCGCCAGCATCCAGGCGAGTTGTCTCGATCTGGGACTGCCGGTGCCGGAGCGCGAGCGTGCGGCCCATGTGATCGGCCTGGGGCTGAAAGACGCCCTGTCCTATGCCGTGCCCGAACTGTCGCCGAGCGACTACGGCCGAATGGCCGAGCGCTACCGTCATCATTATCTGGCGCGCGATCCCGGCATCGAATTGTTTCCGGGCATGCGCGAGATGCTGGCCGGCCTGAAACAACGAGGCTACCTGCTGGCGGTGGCCACCGGCAAGACCCGGGTCGGCTTGGAGCGCGTGCTCGTGGCGACACAGCTGAAACAGTATTTCGATGCCTCGCGTTGCGCCGATGAAACCCATTCGAAACCGCATCCGGCTATGCTGCAGGAGCTGATGCGGGAATTGCTGATCGAACCGCAGGCGACATTGATGATTGGCGATACCGCGCACGACCTGCAGATGGCGGTAAATGCGGGCGTGCCGGCATTGGCGGTGAGCTACGGCGCGCATCCCCGGGACAGCCTCACCGGGTTCAATTCGCTCGCCTGTATCGACACGCCGCAGGAACTGGCACCGTGGCTGGCAAGAAACGCCTGAACGCACCCAGCGAACGCCCGAGCGGGCTCAGCCAACGCCCGGCCGAGGCGAGCGCAAGCCTGATCTGCGCCAGCAGCGATCTCGCCGACGGCGGCGATGGCATACGCTTCGAGGCCGAATGCAATGGCTTGACCGCTCCCGCCTTCGCCATCCGCCACGGCGGCCGGGTCTACGCCTACCTCAACCGCTGCGCCCACATCGCGATGGAACTCGACTGGAAGCCGGGGAAGTTTTTCGATACGGACGGCGAGTATTTGATATGCTCCACTCATGGAGCGTTGTATGCGCCGGAAAGCGGCGCCTGCCGCGGCGGGCCGTGCCGCGGCGCGACGCTGACCGGCTTGAAAGTGTTCGAAGCTGACGGCAAGGTCTATATGAGGAAGGATTGAGGTAATGGCGCAAGAGGAAAAAAACTGGGAGCGCGAAACGCTGGAAAAGCTGGCGTTTTCCGCACTGAAGGAACAGACGAAAGCCCGCAGGTGGGGCATTTTTTTCAAGCTTTTGACGTTCGCCTATGTCACTTTCCTCATTCTCCTGGTGTTCGAGTGGCGCGGCGACGGCGACCTCATCGCCGACGGCAAACACACGGCCCTGGTTGAACTCGAAGGGGTGATCGATGCCAAAGGCGACGCCAGCGCCGAAAAGATCACCGGTGCGCTGCAAGGCGCGTTCAAGAACAAGAACACGCAGGGGGTGATCCTGCGCATCAACTCCCCCGGCGGCAGTCCGGTGCAATCGGGCATCATCAACGACGAGATGCGGCGGCTGCGCGGCATCTATCCCAACACGCCGCTTTATGCGGTGGTCGAGGACATCAGCGCCTCGGGCGGCTATTTTGTCGCAGTCGCGGCCGACAAGATCTATGTCAACAAAGCGAGCCTGGTCGGTTCCATCGGCGTGCTGATGGACGGTTTCGGCTTCACCGGAGGCATGGAAAAACTGGGGGTGGAGCGGCGCCTGCTTGCGGCAGGCGATAACAAGGGTTTCATGGACCCGTTTTCCCCGGTGGATCCGAAGCAGAAAGAGTATGCACTCCGCATGCTGGCCGACATTCACCAGCAATTTATCGCCGTGGTGAAGCAGGGGCGCGGCAAACGGTTGAAGGAGGATCCCGAAGTGTTCAGCGGTCTGATCTGGACCGGGCAAAAGGCGGTGGAGTTGGGTTTGGCCGATGGCTACGGCAGCGTCGAATCGGTGGCGCGCGATGTGATCAAGGCTGAGTCGATCGTCGACTATACCGAGAAATCCAATCCGGTCGAGCGCATCGCCAAGCGCTTCGGCGCTGCCGCGGCGAGGAGTTTCGCCGAATTCACGCTGCGCGAAAGCATTCGGCTGCGCTAAATTGCGATGCAGCGCGGAGGAAGAATCGTGCGCGCGGATCATTGATCTAGCATAAAACATACTCCTAGCCGTTTTTGCTTTTATCCATAACCATGTTTTTGGTACGGATACGCTTTTCATCCGTACGAAAAACATGGTTGGCGCGCGGAGCGCGCAATGGCCGCTAGGTCAGTATCGATCGACCTAGGACAACACATCGGGCTACGGCGATACAACTTGTATAAAACCCACCCTAAGCCGTTTTTGCCTTTAATGGCCTCTAAACCCCCAGCAACAAGAACAAGGCCGGCCGGCGATCGAGCTGCGGCGGATGTTTCTTCCAGGCCGCAACGCTCATGGTGCGGATATCTTCGCCTGCCAGGCTGATCTCGGCGGCAACGCAGAGCAGGGTGGTGCTGGCGCAGGCGGCGAGGATGCCGTGCAGTAGTTTCTGGTTGCGATACGGCGTCTCGATGAAGATCTGCGTCTGTTTCAGCCGCCGCGACTGCTTCTCCAGTTGGCGCAACGTTCTTTCCCGCTCGACATCCGCCACGGGGAGATAGCCGTGAAACACGAAACTCTGTCCGTTCAGTCCGGAAGCCATGAGGGCGAGCAGAATGGAGGAGGGGCCGACCAGCGGCACCACCCGGATGGCGTGCCGGTGCGCATGCAGCACCAGTTTCGCGCCGGGGTCGGCGATGCCGGGGCAGCCCGCCTCGGACATCATGCCGACGTCGTGTCCCGCCCGCAGGGGCGCCGCCATGCCCGCGACGGCCGCATCCGGCGTATGCTCGTTCAGGGTGGCGATGTGCAGTTCCTGCAGCGGTTTCGCCGTGCCGACCTGCTTCAAATAGGCGCGCGCGCTCTTGGGGTTTTCGGCGACGAAGTAGTCCAGCATGCGCACGCGCTGCTGTACCTCCTGCGGGATGACCGTCGCAAGCGCGCTGTCGCCCAGCGTGGTCGGGATGAGAAACAGCGTGCCAGCCGCCACGGTCAGCCTGCCAGCTACAGAACGCTCACGCCCTGCGCCGCGAGCATTTCCGTGAGCGCGATCAAGGGCAATCCGATCAGCGCATTGGGATCGTTGCCGCGCATCCCGGCGATGAGTGCAATGCCCAGGCCTTCGGCGCGCGCGCTGCCGGCGCAATCGTAGGGTTGCTCGCGCTGAAGATAGCGTTCGATCTGCGCGTCGCTGTAATCGCGCAAGCGCACGTAAACAGGCACGACTCGCGTTTGCGCCTGTCCGCTGGCCGCATTGCATAGGCACAATGCGGTGTGGAACACCACTTCTTTGCCGCGCATGGCCTTGAGCTGATGCAGGGCATTGGCGTGATTTCCCGGCTTGCCGAGCGTCTTTCCCTCGAGCACGGCCACCTGGTCCGAACCGATGATGATGGCCTGGGGAAAGCGCGCCGCCACTGCGCGTGCCTTGGCTTCGGCCAGGCGTCGTGCGGTGTCCTGCGGCGCCTCATCCGGTAGCGCAGTCTCGTCCACTTGCGGGGAAGCGATTTCGAACGGCAGCCCCAGCCGGGCGAGCAGCTCGCGCCGGTATTTCGAGGTCGAAGCAAGAACGATTTGGGGCATCGGTTGCATATGGGAGGGGATTTAACCACGGATTTGCGCGAATTTGCGCAGCAAGACTCCGTCCAGGGCCTTGCGCAGCCGGCTAGCGGCAGCGCTCTGAGAGCAGCCGTTCCAGTTGCGCAATAGCGGCCCGGTTTTCTTCCTCGCTTTGATACACGCGCTCACCTTTCCCGTCCAGCCGGTAGGTTCGCCGCGCCGATTTCATCTGGGCGAGACGGTCGCGCGTCTGGTTGCATGCCTGGCGATTCGCGGCTTCTTGCTGTTCTTGCTTGGCCTGCGCCTGCTCGGCTTCGATGCGGCGGCCGCGAAATTCCAGCTCCTTTTCCTTCCAGTCCGGCGCTGCCGCCTTTCCCGGCGGCGCCCCGGGGTTGGCCAGGCGCTGCTCCACCTCCTTGGCGGTCTTGCCCTGAGGCGGACGCTCGCCGTAGTGCGTTTTGCCTTCTTCGTCCACCCATTTGTATACTTGCGCGCTGGCCGGAACGAGTAGCGCCAACATTATCCAAAACCCCAGCAAGGTGTTGAAAATTTTGTTTTTCCTTTGACAGTAAAGGGTAAAAATAATATCATGCGCGGCTATGTTGCAACCGGCGGCCATCGACGGCCTGGCGTTTGCCCGCTCCGCAGGGGTGCTAAAGGGGCGGCTGGGCATGGAATCCCTGCCGCGGCTCGCCCAATCCGGCTGTTCGGGCTCGGTCGTCGATTTCGTCCTGACCGGCGAAATCAACGAGCGGGGCAAGCCGGGGCTCAGATTGGCCGTGGATGGCAGTGTGCGCCTGCAATGCCAGCGTTGTCTCGGCAATCTGGACTTGTCGCTGCGGCTTGAAGCGCGGCTGGAACTCGCAGCTAGCGAGGCTGAAATCCTGGCCGCCGACGATGACATGGAACGCGTGGTGGCCGGCCGCGAAATGCGCGTTGCGGCTTTGGTGGAAGACGAAGTTTTGCTCGCTTTGCCCATGGTGCCCAAGCATGAGCAATGCAGTGCAGCAGCAGGGTTGGGAGCGGACACTAAGCCCTCGGCTTTTCAGGCGCTCGCGACCCTGAAAAAACGAAGTTTGAGTGGAGGCTAATGCGCGAAGCGCGTTATGCCGAAACTAGAATTGAACAGGTAAGGAGTACAGACATGGCAGTTCAACAGAACAAGAAGTCACCCTCGAAGCGCGGGATGCATCGCGCGCACGACTTTCTCACCAACCCGCCCCTGGCGGTCGAACCGACCACGGGCGAAGTGCATCTGCGCCACCATATCAGCCCCAGCGGCTATTATCGTGGCAAGAAGATCGTCAAGCCCAAAGGCGAATAAGCGCGCCTGGCGCAGCGCGAACGGGTAGCGCGCACCTTCGCCCGGCAGCAAGCCGGATTGATTGCCGCCCTGACTGCCGCGAACAATTAAATGGACACCACGGTAGCCATCGATTGCATGGGAGGCGATCACGGCCCCGGCGTGACCGTTCCCGCCGCGCTCAATTTCCAGAAGTCGCACCGGCATGGCAAACTCATTCTGGTCGGTCTGCAGGATGTGATCGAGGCAGAGTTGCGCGCGCGCCATGCCGCCCCCGGCCCGAACCTGCTGGTGCATAACGCGACCCAGGAAGTGGGCATGGAGGAGGCGCCCGCTTCCGCACTGCGCGGAAAAAAGGATTCGTCCATGCGCGTCGCCGTCAATCTGGTCAAGAACGGCAAAGCGCATGCCTGCGTCAGCGCCGGCAACACCGGCGCGCTGATGGCGATTTCACGCTTCGTACTCAAGACGCTGCCGGGGATCGATCGTCCGGCCATCGCCGGCATCATGCCAACCATGAAAGGCGAGGCGTATATGCTCGATCTGGGCGCCAACGTGAATTGCACCCCCGAGCACTTGTTGCAGTTTGCCATCATGGGTGCGATGCTGGTATCGGCGATGCAGCACAAGGAACGCCCGAGCATCGGCTTGCTCAACATCGGCGAAGAGGACATCAAGGGCAATGAAGTGGTGAAGCAGGCGGCCGAACTGTTGCGCGCGAGCGGCCTCAATTTCTACGGCAACGTCGAAGGCGATGACATCTTCAAAGGCACCACCGACGTGGTGGTATGCGACGGTTTCGTCGGCAATGTCGCGCTCAAGACGGCCGAAGGCGTGGCCAAGATGCTGCGCGCTTTCCTCATCGACGAATTCGAGCGCAACTGGTTCACTTATCTTTGCGGCCTCATGGCGGTGCCCGTGCTCTCCGCCTTCAAGCGCCGGGTGGATCCGGCGCGCTACAACGGCGCCAGCCTGCTCGGGCTAAAGGGCATCGTAGTGAAAAGCCACGGTTCGGCCGACAGCTTCGGCTTCGAGAACGCGATCGAGTGCGCATTCGATGAAGTGCGCGAGGGCGTGCTGCAGCGCATTTCGCAACGCCTGGCTGCGGCTGGTCCCAGCACTGCGGAAGCGGCGTGATCTATTCCAGAATAATCGGCAGCGGCAGCTATTTGCCGCGCAACGTCGTCACCAACGACGATCTGGCGCGGCGCATGGATACCTCCGACGAGTGGATCCGCACGCGCACCGGCATCCGCCAGCGGCATATCGCGGAAGCGGGAGAAACCTCGAGCAGTCTCGCGCTGGAGGCAAGCAAAGCCGCCATCGCCAGCGCCGGCATCGCCGCGCAGGATATCGACCTCATCATTGTTGCCACCTCGACGCCGGACTACATATTTCCCAGCACCGCTTGTCTGCTGCAGGCCAAGCTCGGCATCAAGGGTTGCCCGGCGTTCGACCTGCAGGCGGTATGCAGCGGCTTCGTCTATGCCCTGACGACGGCGGACCTGTTCATCCGCTCGGGTCAGCACCGCTGCGCCCTGGTGGTGGGCGCGGAAGTATTTTCGCGCATCCTCGACTGGAACGACCGCGGCACCTGCGTGCTGTTCGGCGACGGCGCCGGCGCGGTGATACTGAGGGCGGACGACAAGCCCGGCATCATGGTGAGCGCGCTGCACGCCGATGGCAGCCATGCCGGCATCCTGTCCGTTCCCGGCAGTGTCTGCGGCGGCAACGCGACCGGGGACCCGCTTCTGCGCATGGACGGTCCCGCGGTGTTCAAATTCGCGGTGCGCGTGCTCGACGAGGTGGCGCGCGAGACTCTGGCCAAATGCGGTCAGCGGGTCCAAGATATCGATTGGCTGATCCCGCACCAGGCGAATCTGCGCATCCTCGAGTCGACCGCCAAGCGGCTGCATCTGCCGCTGGAAAAGCTGATCGTGACGGTGGACCTGCACGGCAACACTTCGGCCGCTTCGGTGCCGTTGGCGCTGGATCTGGCGATGCGCGACGGCCGCATCCAGGCCGGGCACCTGGTCATGCTGCTGGGCGTCGGTGGCGGCTTCACCTGGGGCGCCTCCCTGGTGCAGATGTGACGCACGGATGGTTTGAACTTTGATTTCGAAGCTATGAAACTCGCCATGGTGTTTCCCGGTCAGGGCTCGCAGTCGGTGGGCATGATGCAGGCCTACGGCGACATCGCGGCCGTGCGCGAAGTGCTGGCCGAGGCCTCCGACGCGCTAGCCCAGGACCTGCGCCGGCTGATGGCCGAAGGTCCGGCCGAACAACTGAACCAGACGGTCAACACACAGCCGGTGATGCTCACTGCGGGCTACGCTGCCTATCGTGCCTGGATCGGCCTGGGCGGCGTTGAGCCGGCATTGGTCGCCGGACACAGCCTGGGCGAGTACACTGCGCTGGTGGCCGCAGGCGTGTTGTCGTTTCGCGATGCGCTGCCGCTGGTGCGCTTCCGTGCCCAGGCGATGCAGGAGGCGGTGCCGCAGGGGCAGGGCGCCATGGCTGCGATCCTCGGGCTGGACGAAGACGCGGTGCGCGCCGCCTGCGCCGAAGCCGCGCAGGGCGAGGTGGTGCAGGCGGTAAACTTCAATTCGCCCGGCCAGGTGGTGATCGCCGGCCATGCCACCGCAGTGAAGCGTGCCTGCGATGCGGCCAAGGCCAGAGGCGCCAAGCGCGCGCTGCCGCTGCCGGTGAGCGCGCCGTTCCATTCGGCGCTGATGCAGCCCGCGGCGGAGCGCCTGCAGCAATACCTGAAGGGCATCGCGTTCAAAGCGCCGCGCATCCCGGTGATCAATAACGTCGACGTGGCAAGTTACGGCGATCCGGCACAAATCAAGGATGCACTAGTGCGCCAGGCCTATCACCCGGTGCGCTGGGCGGAAACCATCCGGGCTTTTGCGGCCCAGGGCGTCACCCATGTCGCCGAATGCGGACCCGGCAAAGTACTGGCGGGCATGACCAAGCGCATCGAGAGCAGCCTCGAGTCCCTGGCCCTGCTGGACCAGGCCGCCATCGAGCAAGGCGTCAGCCAATTCAAGGGGGCATGATCATGTTGCAGGGACAAATCGCATTGGTGACCGGTGCCACGCGCGGTATAGGCAAGGCGATTGCGCTCGGCCTGGGCGCGCAAGGCGCGACGGTAATCGGCACCGCGACTTCTGCTGCCGGTGCCGGCGCGATCGGCGAGCATCTTACCCAGGCCAAGGTCGGCGGCAGGGGGGCGGTACTGGATGTGAACGACGGCGCCGCCATAGAGGCCCTGGTGGCGCAGATCGAGCAGGAATTCGGCGCGGTCGGCATTCTGGTCAACAATGCCGGCATCACCCAGGACAATCTGGCCATGCGCATGAAGGAAGCCGAATGGGATGCGGTGATCGACACCGACCTGAAATCGGTGTTTCGTCTGTCGCGTGCGGTGCTGCGCGGAATGATGAAAGCGCGAAGCGGCCGCATCATCAGCATCACCTCGGTGGTCGGCAGTTCGGGCAACCCAGGGCAGATCAATTATGCCGCGGCCAAGGCCGGCATTGCCGGCCTGTCGCGAGCGCTGGCGCAGGAAATTGCCAGCCGGAACATCACCGTAAACTGCGTCGCGCCGGGCTTCATCGACACCGACATGACGCGCGCATTGACCGAACAGCAGCGGCAGGCGATCCTCGACCGCATCCCGCTCGCGCGGCTGGGCAAGGCGGAGGACGTGGCCGCGGCAGTGGTGTTCCTGGCCTCTCCCCAGGCAGGCTATATCACCGGCGCCACGCTGCCTGTCAATGGCGGCATGTACATGGCATGAGTACTGAATTATCAAACGCCAGGCAGTGAATTTTGGTAAACTGCCTGGCAGTTTCCGCAGCTAAAAAAGAGGGAAGGAGAATCAAATGGAAAATGTTGATCAGCGCGTCAAGAAAATCGTCGCCGAGCAGTTGGGCGTAAACGAGGCGGAAATAAAGAACGAGTCTTCCTTCATCGATGACTTGGGTGCCGACTCGCTCGATACGGTGGAACTGGTCATGGCCTTGGAAGAGGAATTCGAGACCGAGATTCCGGACGAAGACGCTGAAAAAATCACCACCGTGCAGCAGGCGATCGACTACGTCGCCAGCCACGCCAAGAAAGCCTGATTGCCAGCGCCTCGCGCGCATTTGGCCGGAGGAAAATTGTCCCGCCGCAGAGTCGTTATCACCGGGTTGGGCATTATCTCCCCGGTAGGCAATAGCGTCAGCGAAGCCTGGGCCAATATCCTCGCCGGCAATTCCGGCATCACCAAAATCAGCCGTTTCGATGCGTCGCGCCTGTCCTGCCAGATCGCCGGGGAGGTGAAGGGATTCGATCTCGCCCACTACCTGGAGCGCAAGGAAGCGCGCCATATGGACACCTTCATCCATTACGGCATGGCGGCGGCCATACAGGCGATGCGCGATTGCGCTATCCAGGTTACGCCGGATAACGCGGAGCGCATCGGCGTCAACATCGGCTCCGGCATTGGCGGTCTGCAGATGATCGAGCAGACGCAACGCGAGTTGCTCGCGGCCGGGCCGCGCAAAATCTCGCCGTTCTTCATCCCGAGCGTCATCATCAACATGATTTCCGGGAACCTGTCGATCAAATACGGCCTGAAAGGCCCCAACCTCGCCATGGTGACTGCGTGCACCACGGCGACGCACTGCATCGGCGAGTCCGGGCGCCTGATCGAATATGGCGATTGCGACGTGATGGTCGCCGGCGGCGCCGAAGCGGTGATCACTGAACTTGCCATGGGCGGCTTTGCCCAGGCGCGCGCGCTTTCGGCGCGCAACGACGACCCGGCCGGCGCCAGCCGTCCCTGGGACCGCGACCGTGACGGTTTCGTGCTGGGCGAAGGTGCAGGCGTGCTGGTGCTGGAGGAGTACGAGCATGCCAGGGCGCGCGGCGCGAAAATATACGCCGAACTCGCGGGCTACGGCATGAGCGGCGACGCTTTTCACATGACCGCACCGCGTGAGGATGGCGAAGGCGCGGCACGCTGCATGAACAGCGCGCTCCGCAACGCGCGCCTGAACGCCGACCAGGTCGATTACATCAATGCCCACGGTACCTCGACCCCGCTGGGGGACGTCGCCGAAACCATTGCCGTGAAGCGCAGTCTGGGCGCGCACGCGAAAAAGATCGCCGTGAGTTCGACCAAGTCCATGACCGGACACCTGCTCGGCGCTGCCGGCGGCGTGGAGGCCGTGTTCTCGGCGCTGGCGGTGTACCAGCAGGTGGCGCCGCCGACGACCAATATCTTCAACCAGGATGCGCAATGCGACCTGGATTATGTGCCGAACACGGCGCGCCAGATGAAAATCAACGTGGCGCTGTCGAATTCTTTCGGCTTCGGTGGCACCAACGGCACCCTGGTGTTCAGCCGGGTTTGAGCCAGACTTTAACCGTTTCCCTGAGACCTTCCCGCGTTCTGGCCCTGGCTTTGACGGTCATGGCCGCAACGGCGCTCGCCTGCGCCTGGATCAGCCTGCCGGGCCTGGCTTTCGCGCCGGTCGCGGCAGGCATAGCCCTCGCTTGGGCCTGGCATCTGGCGCAAGCCCTGCGGCGGGGCAACTCGGCGATGCGCACCTTGGAACTGAACGCCACGGGCGGCGCGCGCTGCCAGGATGGCTTTGGGCATTGGCAGGAGGCCGAGATACTGCGCGGCAGCTACGTATCGGGCTGGCTGATCGTGGTGATTTTGAGCGCCAGTGGCGGGCGCCGCCGCTCCCTGGTGCTGCTGCCGGACGCCGCTGCAGCCGAGGACTTGCGCCGCCTGCGCGTGTGGCTGCGCTGGCGTCTGGCGCGGCCGTGAACTTTATGCGCCAGCGACGGTCCCACGGGGGTCGTCCTGAGTGCGAGAGGTAAGGATTGAAGTTCCCCGGTAGCGGCGCGACGCCAATCGAAATGCTTGAACTTGATTTCGCCCCGGGCGCGGCATTGCCGCGGGCGTCGGGGCAGTTGGGGTATACTGAAAATCGCCTGGCTGCGGCAGGTGAAAAACAGCCTCGAGGCTTCAGGGAAGGGCGGCGCATGAGTGAGCGCGACATTGACCAGCAACTGGTCGAGCGTGCGCAGCAGGGCGACAAGCGGGCATTCGAATTGCTGGTCAGCAAGTATCAGCGCAAGCTCGGGCGCCTGCTGTCGCGTTTCATTCGCGATGCAGACGAGATCGAGGACGTGACGCAGGAGGCGTTCGTCAAGGCCTACCGCGCATTGCCCTCCTTCCGCGGCGACAGCGCGTTCTACACCTGGCTGTACCGGATCGGCATCAACACCGCCAAGAACCACCTGGCGTCGACGGGCCGGCGCGTCCCCACCAGCACCAACTACGATTCGGAAGAGGCGCAAGCATTCGACGACAGCGATCAGCTGCGCGACCTGAATACGCCGGAAAATCTGCTGATGAGCAAACAGATCGCACAAACAGTGAACCAAAGCATGGATCGGCTGCCTGAGGAACTGAGGGCGGCGATAATGCTGCGCGAGATCGAAGGCATGAGCTACGAAGATATTGCGAAGATCATGGATTGTCCGATCGGCACGGTGCGCTCCCGCATTTTCCGTGCGCGCGAGGCGATCGCGGAACAGTTGCGGCCGCTGCTGGACATATCTAAAGACAGGAGATGGTGACGCCATGAAAGAGACTTTGTCCGCCTGGATGGACAGCGAGTTGAGCGGCGAGCAGGCCGGCCCGCTCCTGCCGCAACTCAAACGCGATGCGGAATTGCGCCGGAACTGGGACTGCTACCACTTGATCGGG
>MERK01000178.1:6925-7561 GCA_001770575.1 Betaproteobacteria bacterium RIFCSPLOWO2_12_FULL_64_23 | reverse complement strand
AGGTGAAAACCGATGTCGCGCGCCGCCAGTGCCGCGGCCTCGTTGCCGCTGCGGAAATCGAGCTTCTGCCGTATTGTGCCCGCTGTATGGACCTTTGCGGCGGGGGGAAGGTCGGCCAAGACCTGTGTCATGATATCTTCCGCCTCATTCGACGAGATCGGGGAAAAGCGGCACGCGCAGCCGGTCGGCGAGGCCCGGAGTTTCCGCCTTCCTGGTCATCGCGCTGGCCGGGCAGGATTCCACGCAGCGCAGGCAACCCTTGCAGTAGCGGTAGTCCACGCCCATCAGCTCGCGCTCGAACCTGCCGCCCTCTTCCCCCGGTTCCCATGCCAAACAGAAGTCCGGGCACACTAGGTCGCACAGGCCGCAGTGGATGCACCTCTCGCGGTTGAAAACCGGCAGCGCTCCGGTGCGCGAGGCCGACAGATCGTTCCACACCGTGTTGCCCGGCTCGGGGAGGATCCCGCCTATCGGCTGCGTCTCGTAGCCCCACGCCGGTTCAGTGCGCGCAATCGGAAGGTCGCCCTCGGCGCGGCCGACGCCCTGGAGCGTCTCGAACTCCGCGGCACCGCGCCGGAACGCGCTCTCGTTGGCGGCGACCGCCTCCGGGTGCCGGCCCGCGAACTCCTCTGAAAG
>MERK01000178.1:3607-6915 GCA_001770575.1 Betaproteobacteria bacterium RIFCSPLOWO2_12_FULL_64_23 | reverse complement strand
ACCCTCTGAAAGCGCATCGAGAACCTGCTTCGCGTCGAGGAAGGCAAATGCTGCGCACAGCGTTCCCAGCAACACGGCGTTCGGCCGGGATTTCTCTTTGGTCGCGATCCCCAAGGCATCGACGCGTATGACCCGCGCCGTACTCGGCAGCGCCTCGAGTTCCTCGGGGACGGAGGCCTTCGGCGCGTTGTAGATGAACGTGCCATCCTTGCACAGACCGCCAAAGGTCGCCGGATTGCGCAGCAGCGCCGCGTGAAAAACGACAATGGCGTCGGGGGTCTCGACCGGCGCGCTGGTGCGTATGGGCCGATCAGCAGGTCCCAGGCGCAGGTACGAGCGCAGCAGGGAGCCCTTTTTTTCCGATCCGTACGAGGAGAAATGGGCGCCATTCAGCCCCATGCGCAGTACCGCTGCGGTCGCGAGCACTTGGCCTGCGGCGTGCGCGCCCAAGCCCCCGATCGATTCGAACCGGATCTCGAAAAACCGGCCGGCGTTCGGCAACGATACGGCTTGGTTCATGGCATACCCCTGCAGCAGGTGCTCCGGCCGCCCTCAGGCTTTCTCGTGGCCATGCTCCTGTTCCGCCGGTCGCTGCCGGCCGGACGAGACGCCTGATGCGGCAACACGCCGCAATTATTCGACTCGGACCGGCCCGGAATGCGTATTGCCTTGCCCCCGCCTACTGCTGCGTCCGCGGCGCCGGAGCGGGAACCTCCACCGGGATGCCGTGCACTTTCAGTTTTGCGTCCACAAAAGCCTGCTGCTTGGCGATATGCGCCTCGGTAAGATGCGCGAAACGTCCCTGCAGCTTCATGTACTCGCGAACCGGTTTGTACTTCTTGGGTCTGAACTGGTACCGGTACACGCCATCTTCCCACTCGTACATGTTCCACATGCCGGTCTCGATCGCCAGCCGGGCGATCTCGATCGTCTTGGCTTCGTCGAACTTCCATCCTTTCGGACAGGGGCAGTGGATGTGAAGGAAGGCTGGCCCCTGCTGGTTCAGGCCCTTCCGGACCTTGTTGATCAAATCGACCGGATAGGCCACCGAAGCCGTGGCGACATATTTCACCGCCGGGTGGCCGCCGATGACGAGTTGCGGCGCATCCTTGGGGAACAGCGTCTTGCCTTCGGGAATGGCGGACCCCGGAGGCGTGAAGGTGGTATTGGCCCCGTAGGGCGTGGTGGGCGAGGTCTGGATCCCGGTGTTGGTGTACGCCTCGTTGTCGTAGCAGATGAACAGCACATCGTGCGCGCGGTACATCATCGCCGACATCGCCTGGAGACCGATGTCCACCGTGCCGCCGTCGCCCGCCATCACGATGATGTTGGGCAGTTCGCCCGTCCGCTTTCCCTTGCGCAGCAGTACCTTATAGGCTGCCTCTATGCCTGAAGCTATGGCGCCGCCATTGGTGATCTGGGCGTGCATCCAGGGCACCGTATAGGGCGTGCAAAGGTAGCTGGCGTTGGCGACGTACATGCAGCCGGTGGGCCCGATGAAAATGGTATTGGGACCGGCCGCTTTGGCCACCAGCTTGTATTGCAGGGCCGGGCCACAACCGGCGCAGGTCCGGTGCCCGGGCACGTAGTATTCCTCCTTGGGAACGTTCCGGATCAGCTTGATCGGCGGAAGATTCTGGGTTTTCACGGCGATTGCCATCGCGGGCTCCTTTTCATTTCTCGCATCGGGTTGTTCGAAATACGCGTCGCCTGAAACGCGAAAACCGGCGTTTCAGCAATTTGCGTTCTAATCCTCGGCCTCGAAGCCGACCCAATATACGGTCTTCTTGGTCTTGCCGTCCTTCACCGCCTTGGACAGGATGTCGGCCATATAATAGAAATCCTTCAGCGGCACCATCTCGCCACCCAGGCCAGCCATAAACGAAGTCGTCAACGGCCGCTGCGCAACCTCGTAAAGCGAGGCGCGCACCTCATGCAGCAGATTTCCGCCGCGCATCGCCCCACCGTAGGAGGTACTGGTTTCGACAACGCCCACGGCTTTGAACTTCGACAGGGCCTGGGCCACTTCCTGGGTCGGCCACGGCCGCACGAAGCGCAGCTTCACCAGGCCGATCTTCACGCCTTGCTCGCGCAGGTGTCTGACCGCATGCCGCGCCGTCATGGTATGGGCGCCCATGATGAACAACCCGATCTCGGCGTCGTCGGTCATGTATTCTTCGACGAACGGGGAATAGTTCCGTCCGAAGGTGCGGTTGTACTCGTCAATGACCTCCGCGATCACCGCCGGCGCGTCCAGCATCGCCTGCGCCCGCTGCATGTCCATAACCGTCCCCTGGTCCGGGCGAATTTGCGGCCCGTGAGAAACGGGACGCTTTGGATCCAGCGGATGCGGCAGTTCGTAGGGCGGCAGAAACTCGTCCACCTGGCTCTGATCCGGAATTACCACCTTACCCGGGATGTGGGACACGAAGTACCCGTCCTGGCAGACCATCTGCGGCAGGAGCACGCGGTGGTCTTCACCGACGCGATAATTGATCAGGCTGTTATCGAAAATTTCCTGCGGCGTCTCGGCCCAGCCCAAGAGCCAGCCCTGATCCCGGGTGGACATGGCATCGGTGTGCTCCGAGCCGAAGTCCCCCGGGGGATCGAGCGCGCGGTCGGCGATCATCATCTGCAAGGGGATGCGCCCGCCCGCAATCGGCGAATAGGTCTCGAACGCGTAGGTCACCCCCACACCGGAGCTTCCCGTCAGGGCACGTGCTCCCGCCGCCGCAGCGCCGAGCACCACCGAAAGCTGTGCATGCTCGCCCTCGCCATGGATGAACTCGGCGTCCAGCTCGCCATTGGCCACCATCTTGGCCAGTTCCATCATGATCGCCGAATAGGGGCGAATCGGATAGGAGCAGATCACCTCCACCTGGGCCAGCTTGGCCGCTTGTGCCGCAGCGGCGCATCCGCTCAACATCAACTCTCTTGCCATGATTCTTCCTCCTCAGAACGGCTTTTCGAGCCGGACCACGCCGTCTTCGAAATCAAGTTCGTAGGCCTTGCTCAACGCGTCCGTTGCGCACTCGTTGATGCAGATATTGCAACCTTTGCAGTACTTCTCGTTCAAGACCACCATCTCTCCGGCCTCGTCCAACTGAAAACAGGCATCCGGGCAAAACACGACGCAGTTCATGCACAAGTCGCACTTCTCCGGCTCAAGCACCGGCCGGTATTCGCGCCAGTTGCCGGTAATCATCATCGGCTGTTCGGTCACCGGCGCCGGCGTGACGCATCCGAGAGGCACCTGCTTTTCCGCGGGAATATTGAACATCGCGTGATCTCCGTTGACTTGATGCTAG
>MERK01000178.1:0-3597 GCA_001770575.1 Betaproteobacteria bacterium RIFCSPLOWO2_12_FULL_64_23 | reverse complement strand
TTGAGGGTCTTCACCACGGCCAGTTCATGGCCTTTGCGAAGGGCTTCCTGGTTCTTCACCACTGCTGCGAGATTGTCCAGCGTCACAAGGTTCGTGCCGCGAGCCAAGGCACCCAGGATCGGCGCCGAAATCCCCTGGCCGATGCCGACCGTATCCACGCCGCCCTCGCTGCCGGAGAAGTCCACGGTCTGCTCGCCACAGATCGCCTTGGCGTCCACGCAAACGATGGTGCTGAGCAGGTCCCGGTTGGGGATGAACTTCAAGATGTCTTCCGGCTTGCGGTCGGTTGCAACCACGAGGGTCCCGCCCTTCTCCATGCCGCGAAGAATGTTGATACCCTTCACGATGGTTGCATCCGCCACGACCACGATCTCGGGTTTCTCGTTTTCGTACTCGTAGCGCTCCTCGATTTCCTCGTCGCTGATGCGGGCGTACTTCCTGAGGGGAACGTTCACCCGGTCGGGAAGATCCACATAGTTGTCGAAGGCCTGGGTGAACTTGCCATCCTTCGCCGCCGCATTGGCCAGGCCATTGGCGATGTCCCGCCCTTCCTTATCCTGCACCACGCCCCGCGCCCATACCGTAATCTGATGCACCTGGCTGCCCATACGATCCTCCTGCTTGAGTATTCTCCGCGATCCACCTTCAGGAGAATTTATAGACCGCGCATTGAGAGACGGTTTGATCTATGTCAATCAATATTGTAACTGGCTTATAGTTGACTATAGTTATGATAGGCTTGAGCTTATGAGTCATAGCGGCGGAGCGAAATGAAAAACGCTACACTTCGCCAGGTCAAGGTGTTCGAGGCGGTGGCGCGGCATTTGAACTATTCACGCGCCGCGGAAGAACTGCGCATGAGTCAGCCGGGGGTGTCCATCCATGTCAGACAACTCGAACGGCATGCGGGGCTGCCGCTGTTCGAGCAACTGGGGAAGAGGATCTATCTGACTTCCGCCGGTCGCGAAATGCTGCGCTACAGCCGCGCCCTCATCCAGCAGCTCAAGGAAGCCGACGACGCGCTCGCCGCGCTAAAAGGGGTAAGCGGCGGCTTGCTCAATATCGCGGTAATCAGCGCCGGCGATTATTTTTTCCCCGGCCTTCTCGCTGAATTCTGCCGCCGCCACGAGGACGTCACCGTGCAGCTCACGGTCGACAACCGCGAGGAGGTCCTGCACCGGTTGGGGGAGAATACGATTGATCTCGCCGTGCTGTTGCGTCCGCCCGAACATCCCGAGATGGTTGCCGAGGCGTTCGCGCCGCAGCCGCATGTAATCATTGCGGCGCCCGAGCACAGGCTTGCGCGCAAGCGACATGTTTCGCTGCAGGAATTGGCGCATGAGGCGTTCATCGTGCGCGAGCGAGGGTCGGACACGCGTCTCGCGATGGAAGAGTTGCTTGCGGAATTCCGTGTCAAGTTCAATGTCACGATGGAAATCAAGAGTACCGAAACGATCAAGCAGGCGGTGATCGCAGGCATGGGAGTCAGCTTTCTCTCGGCCCACACCATAGGCCTGGAGCTGGAACTCGGTCGACTTTCGGTGCTTGACGTCGAAGGATTCCCGGTCATGCGCAAGTGGCACATCGTGCATCACAAGAACAAGCGCCTGCCGGCGGTCGCCGCTGCGTTCAAGGAATTCCTGCTGCAGGAAGGAGCGGCGCTGATCGAACGCTTGGTCGGGC
Organism: Betaproteobacteria bacterium RIFCSPLOWO2_12_FULL_64_23; assembly: GCA_001770575.1. Lineage (GTDB taxonomy): Bacteria > Pseudomonadota > Gammaproteobacteria > Burkholderiales > SG8-39 > 2-12-FULL-64-23. Next base: position 1,914 of record MERK01000178.1, on the reverse strand, counting down.
GCGTCACGCCGAAGCGCAGACTCCGGCTATGAACGGCCTTGGCTTCAGCGGACTTGAACAGGGACCTCGCAATCATTTATCGAAGAACACGCCCGCCTCGTCCGGGGAGACTGGCGAAGTTCGACGCTCCCTCGATTGCACCCAGCCCGGTTGAGGGGCCAGCTATCGCGATACGTCCAGGCTTGCCGGAGGAAGCCGTAAGTTTTGCGTGCCAGTTCTGATATATTGACCAATATCAATGCCGAGCATCGACACATTCGGCAGTATCTTAGCGCTGCAAGATCGCCCAACAAGAAAGGTACCAGAGCCGTCGTGAAGGCGCGGGCGTCTGAGGCATACTGGTTTGACGCAGAAGAGTGGGATTCAATTACCGGAGGAGGAGTCATGAAACTTACCATTGGCTATAAGGGCGCTTTGGCGCTGACGTTGGTTGCGTTTGCGGTAGCGGCAATGCCCGCGCGTGCCTGGGAGCCGACCAAGACGGTCGAATTCATCGTTCCCGCGGGCACCGGCGGCGGCGCCGATCAGATGGCGCGCGTCATTCAGGGCATCGTCGCCAAGAACAATCTGATGAAGCAGTCGATCGTGGTGGTCAACAAAGGCGGTGGCGCGGGGGCGGAGGGTTTTCTTGACGTGAAAGGCGCGAAGGGCGATCCGCACAAGATCATCATCACGCTGTCCAACCTGTTCACCACGCCGCTTGCCACCGGCGTACCGTTTAACTGGCGCGACCTGACGCCGGTGCAGATGATGGCGCTCGACCAGTTTGTGCTGTGGGTAAATGCGGACTCGCCCTACAAGACGCCGAAGGATCTGATCGACGCGGCGAAAAAGGCGGGCGCCGCGAAGCTCAAGATGGCAGGCACGGGGTCGAAGCAGGAGGACCAGATCATCACCGTTGCGATCGAAAAGCAGACCGGGATCAAGTTCATCTACGTCCCGTTCAAGGGCGGCGGCGACGTGGTGGTGCAACTGGTGGGCAAGCATGTGGACTCGACGGTCAACAATCCGATCGAGGCGGTGGCCCATTGGCGCGGCGGCAAGGTGCGCCCGCTGTGCGTATTTGATCCGGCGCGCATGCCGTACAAGAACAAGGTTACCGAGACGATGTCGTGGTCGGATATCCCGACCTGCAAGTCGTCCGGGCTCGACATCGAGTACCTGATGCTGCGCGGCATTTTCATGGCCGGCGGCGTGACGCCCGAGCAGGTGCAATATTACGTCGACCTGCTGAAGAAGATACGCGAGACCCCGGAATGGAAGGACTTCATGGAGAAGGGGGCGTTCAACCAGACCGCGCTCAATGGCCAGGCCTACGCCGACTGGGTTGCGAAAGAAGAGGCGCGCCATTTTGCGCTGATGAAATCCGCGGGCTTTATCGCCGGCAAATAGCGCTTGCGCGCAAGTCCCGGGCGCGCAACGCGCCCGGGACAATGGCGATACCGATAGCAATAGCGAGGAGGAGCGCGCATGGTCGAAGGTTCGGGCGAGCGGGCGGCTGCCCGCTACAAGCGGGTGGATATTGTCGTGGCGCTTATATTCTTGGTGTTCGGGGCGATTGTCGCGTTCGACAGTTGGCGTCTGGGCGCGAAGTGGGGCGAAGACGGGCCGCAGACGGGCTATTTTCCGTTCTACATCGCCTTGATCATCTGTGTCTCGAGCATCGTGAATCTGTTCAAGGGAATCGCCATCCGACCCGAGCGCGACAAGGTCTTCGTCAAGGTCGGGCAGTTGAAGCTGGTGCTCGCGGTACTTATTCCGACGATAGTGTATGTAGGATTTATCAAGTGGCTGGGCATCTACCTGGCTTCGGCCTTTTTCGTCGCTTTTTTCATGCGCTGGCTGGGCAAATACCAGTGGTGGAAGGTGGTGGCGCTTTCGGTCGGGAACAGCGTGTTTTTTTTCCTGATTTTT
>MERK01000177.1 GCA_001770575.1 Betaproteobacteria bacterium RIFCSPLOWO2_12_FULL_64_23 | reverse complement strand
TGGAAGGAATCCCAATGAGCTACAAGACCATCCTGGTTCACATCGACCCCGGCAAACGCTGTTCGGCGCGCGTCGAAGTAGCGATCCGCCTTGCGCGTCAGTACGATGCCCATCTGGTCGCGCTGCATGCGATCGCGCCGTTTGAACCGCCCGGCTACGTGATGGCGGAGATGGGGCCGGCGCTCATCGAAACCCAGAAGCACGCGGCCGCGGCCGAGATGGTGCGCACGGAGGGTGAATTCACCAAACAGACGTCGGCGGCGGGTCTCAGAAACATCGAATGGCGCACTGCCATCGATGACCCGGTCGACGCGATGACCTTGCACGCGCGCTACGCCGATCTGGTCGTGATCGGCCAGACTGGTTCTTCGGACAGATCGAACATCGCCGACGATTTTCCTGAGCGGCTGGTGCTCGCTGCCGGACGGCCGGTGCTGATCCTGCCCAGCGCCGGCAGTTTCCCCAGCGTAGGCAAACGGATTCTCGTCGCATGGAATCCGAGCCGCGAGGCCACGCGGGCGGTCACCGATGCGATTCCGCTGCTGCAGCTTGCGGACAAGGTGCATGTGATGGCGGTCAATCCGAGGCGCGGCGAGCACGGCAGCGTGCCAGGCGCCGATATCGGCCTCTATCTCGCGCGGCATGGCGTGCGCGTGGAGGTAAAGACGGACAACGGCGCCGAGATCGACGTGGGCAACGAACTGCTGTCGCGCGCCGCGGACCTCGACGCCGATCTCATCGTCATGGGTGGTTACGGCCATTCGCGGCTGAAGGAATGGGTGCTGGGCGGTACCACCCGCACCATCCTGGAATCGATGACGGCGCCGGTGCTGATGTCCCACTAGTACGATGAAACGTTAATTTCAAAACATGCCTGTCTCGTAGGTGTGGGAGCGAGCTTGCTCGCGAATCATCGAATTCGCGAGCAAGCTCGCTCCCACGGGATGGTGTACCAATCATCTTGATTGCTCGCAATGTTGTTTCGCAATTACGTTGTCATCGCACTAGGCCTTGGCGGAAATCGCCGGGCCGCGGTGCGGCTTGGGCCGGTTACACGACTGCGGCCGGGCAGGTTGCCGGCGCACGCGGCCCGCGGCTATCGCGCGGGGATCATATTGTGCGAATATTGCAGGGTCCGCCGGCCGGTGAGCTGGTATCGGCCGCTTGTCTATTTCATGGATAATCCGGATTGGGCCAACTTCTAGAGGCGTCATCATGAACACCAAAAAATACATTTACGCGTTCGAAGAAGGCGACGGCAAGAACAAGATCCTGCTGGGCGGAAAGGGCGCCGGCCTGTGCGAGATGACGCAGATCGGCCTGAACGTGCCGCCGGGCTTCACCGTGAGCACCGAGGCCTGCCTCGCCTACCTCGAGTCGAACCATCTGCCGGACGGCCTGATGGAGGAACTGAAGGTACATATGGCAGCGCTGGAGAAGAAAACCGGCAAGGGTTTCGGCAGCAGCAAGAATCCGCTGCTGATTTCAGTGCGCTCCGGATCGGCGATGTCCATGCCGGGGATGATGGACACCATTCTCAACCTCGGCCTCAATGACGCCTCGCTGCAGGGCCTGATCAAGCAGACCGCGAACCCGCGCTTTGTCTACGATGCCTATCGCCGCTTCATCCAGCTCTTCGGCAAAATCGCCCTGGGCATCGACGACGAGCATTTCGACAGTAAGATGGCGGCGCTCAAGCGCAAACACCGCGCGCGCGTGGACCTGGACCTCTCCGCCGAGCACCTGAAGCAGCTTGCCGGTGAATTCCTAGACATCGTCAAGCGCCATACCGGCAAGCCGTTTCCGCAAGACCCGTACGAGCAGCTCGAGATCTCGGTAGGCGCGGTATTTCGCTCCTGGATGGGCAAGCGCGCGGTCGATTACCGCAAGCAGTTCAAGATCACCAAGGACAAGGCCAACGGCACCGCGGTCAGCGTGTGCACCATGGTGTTCGGCAACATGGGCAGCGATTCGGGCACCGGGGTGGGTTTTACGCGCAATCCGGGCACCGGTGAGAACGTGATCTACGGCGAATATCTGGTCGATGCCCAAGGCGAGGACGTGGTGGCGGGCATTCGCACGCCCAAGCCGATCGCCGATATGGAACAGGAAATGCCGGAGATCTACCGCCAGCTGATGGAACTGCACAACCGGCTGGAGTCGCATTATCACGAAGTACAGGATTTCGAATTCACCATCGAGCGCGGCACGCTCTACTGCCTGCAGACCCGCAACGGCAAGATGAATGCGCGCGGCATGGTGCGCAGCTCGGTGGAGATGTTCCAGGAAGGGCTGATTTCCAAGGAGCGCGCACTGCTGCGCATCGAGCCGGCGATGCTCGAGCAGCTGCTGGTGCCGCAGCTGTCGCCGAACTTCCACGGCAAGTCCCTGGCGCAAGGCCTGCCCGCCTCGCCCGGCGCGGCCTCCGGCAAGATTGTATTCGACGCCAATACCGCCGAGGCGCGCGGCAACGCGGGCGAGAACGTGATTCTGGTGCGCGAGGAGACCAAGCCGGAGGACATCCACGGGTTTTTCCGCGCGCAGGGCATCCTCACCAGCCGCGGCGGCAAGACCTCCCATGCTGCGGTGGTCGCGCGCGGCATGGGCAAGCCCTGCGTTTCCGGCTGCGAACAGATCGTGATCGACGACAAGGCGCGCAGCGCCGTCATCGGCGACACCACCCTGCACGAGGGCGACGTGATCACCATCGACGGCGGCACCGGCCACGTCTACGCCGGCGAGGTGCCGACGGTGGAGGCCGAATTTTCCGGGGAAATGGCGACGCTGCTCGCTTGGGCCGATGAGGTGGCGACACTGAGGGTGATGGCCAACGCCGACACGCCCGAGGATGCGATGCGCGCGCGCGAGTTCGGCGCCGTGGGAATCGGCCTGGTCCGCACCGAGCGCATGTTCAACAGCACCGATCGCCTGCCGATCATGCAGGAAATGATCCTGGCCGAGACGGTGGAGGAACGCCAGGCGGCGCTCGACCGGCTGCTGCCGATCCAGCGCTCGGATTTCAAGGGCATATTCAAGGCGATGAAAGGCCTGCCGGTGACGATACGCCTGCTCGATCCGCCGATGCACGAATTTCTTCCGACCGCGGCGCAGCTCGAACTGGAGATCGCACAGCTGCACCATCTGAGCGACACGATCAAGGGCCTGGAGGAACTGCCCGAAACGCTGAAGCTGCTCAATCCCAGGCTGTACCAGCAATATGCCGACGGCCTGACCAAACTGATGGGCGGGCTGCGCACGTTCAAGGAATCACATCTGGAAGACGACGCGATCCACAAAAAGGAAGTGATCCTGAAGAAGGTGCGCGCCCTGGCCGAAGTCAATCCGATGCTGGGGCACCGCGGCGTGCGCCTGGGCATCACCTATCCGGAAATCTATACGATGCAGATCCAGGCGATACTCGAAGCGGCTGCGCTGTGCGCGCGCGAAGGGATCGAGATCTATCCCGAGATCATGGTGCCGCAGGTCGCCACGGTGGAAGAACTTCTGCGCATCCACAGCAAGGTGCAGCGCGTCCACAAGGTGGTGGAACTGACCCACGGCATCAATGTGAAATACAAATTTGGCTCCATGCTGGAGGTGGTGCGCGGCTGCCTGCGCGCGGGCCGCATGGCGCAGGACGCGGAGTTCTTCTCTTTCGGCACCAACGACCTGACCCAGGCGACGTTCTCGTTCAGCCGCGAGGATGCGGAAAACAAGTTTCTTCCGGCCTACAACGAGACCGGCATCCTGCAGGACAATCCGTTCGAGGTGCTGGACATCAAAGGTGTGGGGCAACTGATGAAAATGGCGGTCGAGAGCGGCCGCCAGACCCGGCCGGACCTGAAAGTCGGCATCTGCGGCGAGCATGGCGGCGACCCGGCGTCGATTCATTTCTGCCATAGCATCGCGATCGACTATGTGTCCTGTTCCGGGCCGCGCGTGCCGATCGCGCGCCTGGCCGCGGCGCAGGCGAAGCTGCTGGAGGGGAGCTACGTAGGCCTGAACTGAGCGCCCGCATGCAACCGGCGCGTATGGCCTGGTTCGTCTATCTGATCGAGTGCAGGGACGGGAGCATCTACACCGGTATCGCAGTGGACGTGGCTGCGCGCTATGCCGTGCATGTGAGCGGCAAGGGCGCGCGTTATACCCGTTCCCACCCGCCGCGGCGCCTGCTTGCGGCGATCGAATATGCCGATCGATCGGCCGCATCCAAGGCGGAGTACCGGATCAAGCGCCTGTCGGCGCGCGCCAAGCGCGAATTCGGCCGGCGTCACCGCGCCCGATGACTGCGGGCGGAGCGCGAGCGGCAAGCATGATGCAGATCTCCGGCAGCGTAACCATCCCGGCGAGGGAGATCGAGATCAGCGCAATTCGCGCCCAGGGAGCGGGCGGGCAGAACGTAAACAAGGTTTCCAGCGCGATCCACCTGCGCTTCGACATCGGCGCCTCATCGCTGCCGGATTTGTATAAAGAGCGCCTGCTCAAGCTGCACGATCAGCGCATCACCAAGGAAGGCGTGGTCGTGATCAAGGCGCAGCAGCACCGCGGTCAGGAAAAGAACAAGGAAGAGGCGCTGCAGCGGTTGCGCGAACTCATCCGCAGCGTTGCCGTGTCCCGCAAAAAACGCAAACCGACCAGACCGACGCGGAGTTCGCAGAAAAAGCGCCTTGACAGCAAGACCAGGCGCGGCGCGGTGAAGTTGACGCGGGCCAAGGTCACGGATTGATGCCAGGCGCAACGCGAGGACGTCATGCGCGGGTTGGCGGGCGGGGCCGATGGCTACATCACCAAGCCGTTCGATCGTGATGTGCTTCTTACCGGAATCCGAGCCGTGCCCGGGCTGGGCTAGCCGCCGCGCGTGCGAGCGCGCCGCGCGCTGACTCCGCGGCGCGTGTGCGGGGCCGATCGGACATCGCTCGCACGCTGAACGTGCCGGCGCCGGGGCGCCCGGTCGCAGGTTTGGGCGAAACGCACGGAAATGCTTGCGGTGCACAGGCGGCGACGCGATAATCCGGGTCGTCCCGCCTCTCCTGCATATCACGACGGCCCCATCATGACCCATATTCCCGCTTCAACCGCACTCTCGCGCTTTCGCGTGCTCGATTTGTCGCGCGTTCGCGCCGGCCCGACTTGCGTCAAGCAGCTCGCCGATTTCGGCGCCGACGTGATCAAAATCGAATCGCCTCCCGGCGTGGACGCGAACGAAGGCATGGGCGGACCGCGCGCCGGCCCGGATTTCCAGAATCTGCACCGCAACAAGCGCGCGATGACGCTCAACCTCAAGCTGGCCGAGGGGCGCGAGGTCTTTGCCCGGCTGGCGCGCACGGCCGACGTGGTGGTTGAGAACTATCGTCCCGACGTCAAGTTCCGCCTCGGCATCGACTACGCCTCGCTCAAGGCGATCAACCCGCGAATTGTCCTCGCCAGCATCTCCGGTTTCGGCCAGGACGGCCCTTACCGCGAGCGGCCGGGCTTCGATCAGATCGCTCAAGGCATGAGCGGCCTGATGTCGGTCACCGGCCATCCTGGCCAGGGTCCGATGCGCACCGGCGCGGCGATCGCCGATGTCAGCGCCGGCCTGTACGCCGCGCTCGGCATCCTGACGGCGTTGCTGGAGCGCGAGGTGTCGGGAGAGGGCCAGTGGGTGCAGTCGTCGCTGTTGATGTCGGGCATCGCGCTGCTCGATTTTCAGGCGGCGCGCTATCTGATGGACGGCGAGGTGCCAGGGCAGGTCGGCAACGACCATCCGACCAGCATGCCGACTTCGGCCTACGCCACGGCCGACGGCTACATCAACGTCGGCGCGTCCGGGGAGGGCATGTGGAAGCGTTTGTGCCCGGCCATCGGGCGTGCGGAATTGCTCGCGCGCGCCGAATTCGACGGCGCAGCCAAGCGCGCCAGCAACCGCAGCGCGCTCAACGACGAGTTGAATGCCGCGTTTGCCGCGAAGAAGAGCGAGGAGTGGATCTCGGTCCTCAACGCGGCGGGCGTGCCCTGCGGACCGATCTACAGCATGGATCAGGTGTTCGCCGATGCGCAGGTGCAGCATCTGCAGGCGGCGGCGAAGGTAAAACATCCGCTACTGGGCGAAATTCGTCTGGTCAACCAGGCGGTCGGACTGTCGCGCACGCCGGCCACGATGGCCAGCGCCACCCCTGAGATCGGCCAGCACACGGACGAGGTCCTGGCCGAGGCCGGCTACAGCGCGGTGGAGATCGCGCACTTGCGCGATCACAAGGTCGTTTAAGGGAGCGTCATGGCTGAACTCATTACACGCAGGGAAAATGCCGTCGGCTGGGTGATTTTTTCCAACCCGGCCAAGTTGAACGCGGTCTCGCACGACATGTGGATGGCGCTGCCCAAAGCGATCGCCGGGTTCGACGCCGATCCTGAAGTGCGCCTGATCGTAATCACCGGAGACGGCGACAAGGCTTTCATTTCCGGCGCCGATATCTCGCAGTTCGAAAAAGCGCGCGGCAGCGCCGAAGCGCAGGCGGTCTACAATCGCGCGGTGGTCGACGCCTACGAAGCCCCGGTGTTTTGCAGCAAACCGGTGGTGGCCAAGATTCGCGGCATTTGCATGGGGGGCGGACTCGGGCTTGCTGCGGCATGCGATGTGCGCATCGCCGCCGCGGATGCGGCGTTCCGCATGCCCGCGGGCCGCCTCGGGCTGGGCTACAACTACACCGGCATCAAGCGCTTCGCGCAGCTCATTGGGCCGGCGAACACCGCCGACATTTTCTTCTCCGCGCGCAAATTCAACGCGACCGACGCGCTCGGCATGGGCTTCGTCAACCGCGTGGTGCCGGTGGAAGACTTCGACCGCGAGGTTGCGGCGTATTGCGAAATGGTGGCGGAAAACGCGCCGCTCACTCTGGCCGCCGCCAAATTTGCGATTCGCCAGACGGGAATGGACCCCGCCGCGCGCGATCTGGAACAAGCCGCGCGCATGATCGAAACCTGCTTCAACAGCGAGGACTACCGCGAAGGCCGGCGCGCATTCATGCAGAAGCGCAAGCCCAGTTTCCGGGGAAAATAATCCCCCAGCGCACGCTTAGCGGCAGACCAGCACCGGGACCTTGCTGTGGATCAGAACTTTATGCGTCTCGCTGCCCAGCACCAGGGCGGATAATCCGCGCCGGCCGTGCGAGGCCATCACGATCAGATCGCATTTCTTCTTTTTTGCGGCGTCGATGATGGCTTCGTAGGGACTGTCGCTGACCGCTTGCAGGACTTCGCAAGGCACCTTTTCCACCTCCGCTTCGACTTCGATCGTGGACAAGTACTTGCGCGCCTGTTTCCGCGCGAATTCGGCCTGCGCCTTGGCCGCAGGGGCGCGCAGGATATAACCATCGCCGTAGTAGGTCGAGCGGTAGTCGGGCGCGGCGTGAAAGCCGGTGATTCTTGCGCCCAGTTCCTTGGCCAGCTTGACCGCCTGTTTGGCTGCTTTGACCGAAAGCCTGGAGCCGTCGGTGGGAACGAGGATGTGTTTGAACATGCTGCCTCCTTTCGCACTGCTCGAATCGTATCTGCGCCGGCGCAACCGAGTCTCCCCGTTTTTCGGGTGAAACGGTCCTACCAGCAGTCTAGGTCACCGGCCCGACCCCGGTTTGATCAAAATCAACGCAAGCGGGAATGCGCATCCTGGGGGCGGGCGAGCGCCTAATCGTCCGTGCTGACGCTGCGGATGGTGACGCCCCCTGACTTCTCGTCGTGTTCGAGCGTGATCAGCTTCCTCGCTTCAGCCTCGTCCAGCAGTCGGCCGAACGAGCGAAAGCCATAGAAGGCTTCGTTGAAGCCGGGGTTGCGCCGCTTCAGCGCCTGCTTCACCATCGAGCCCCAGATTTTTTCCTCTTCGCCGCGCTCGGAGATGAGCGCCTCTATGGTTTCCATGACGATGTCCAGCGCCTCCTGCTTCTTCTCCTTTTCTTCCTGCGGCAGGGTCTTGGCGGGGGCGCCGGGGGCAGCCTTGGACGCAGGTTTCTTGCGCGACTGCTTTTTCGCCTTTTCCCGCGCCAGGTCGTCGTAGTAAATGAACTCGTCGCAGTTGGCGATCAGAAGATCGGAGGTGGAATTCTTGACGCCCACGCCGATCACGGTCTTGTTGTTCTCGCGCAGCTTGGACACCAGCGGCGAGAAATCGGAGTCGCCGCTGATAATGACGAAGGTGTCGACATGCGACTTGGTATAGCACAGGTCCAGGGCGTCGACCACCATGCGGATGTCGGCCGAGTTCTTGCCCGACTGGCGCACATGCGGGATCTCGATCAGTTCGAACGCGGCTTCGTGCATCGGCGCCTTGAACTCGCGGTAGCGTTCCCAGTCGCAGTAGGCCTTCTTGACTACGATGCTGCCTTTGAGCAGCAGCCGCTCCAGCACCTTGTTGATGTCAAACTTGTCGTATTTGGACTCGCGTACCCCGAGCGCGACGTTTTCGAAATCGCAGAACAGGGCCATGTTGATGTCGGCTGGCGCGGTCATGGTGATCTCCGGTGAATACAGCTTGTGCGACAGGGGCTGTGCGGCAGGCAGCACGGCCGGTCCGCATCAGCACCCCCCGGGCATTATATGCTTGTCAGAGCGCTATTCGCTCGCGCATGCTTGGCCTATAATGAGCATTGCAATTCTTCCGATAATGACCTTCTGGAGCAACAAACTATGAATCTCAAGCGCAAGGCGGTTGTTTCATTGATGGGTCTGACCCTGGCGGTCGCAGCCGGTGTGGCCGGCGCCAAGCAGACGGTAAAAATCGTGTTCATCGGTCCGCTCACCGGAGGCGTATCGGCCAACGGCATCGGCGGGCGCAACTCCGCCGATCTGGCGGTACGCCTCAAGAACGAAGACCCCAAGGCCAAATACAGCTATGAGCTGGTCAGCTACGACGACGAGTGCAAGCCCAACATCGCGGTGCAGGTGGCGACCAAGGCGGCGGCCGATAATTCGATCATTGCCGGCGTGACGCACTACTGCTCGGTCACCGCGGTGGCGACGGTCGATACCTATCACAAGTTCGGCCTGCCGGTGGTGGTCTGGGGCGCAGTGCTTCCTTCCATCACCTACGGCAACAAATATGCCGAAGTTCACCGCGTCAACGGCACCATGATCAATCAGAACGAAGTCGCGGCGAAGTTCATGACCGGCATGAAATACAAGAAATGGGTGATCATCCACGACACCACGGACTACGGCAAGGGCCATAACCAGTACTTCAGCGAGTACCTGAAAAAGGCCGGCGGGCAGATCGCCGGCACCTTCGGCGTGACCGCCGATCAGCAGGACTTCACCACCGAACTGACCAAGGCGAAGGAGCTCAAGCCCGACGTGATCTACTTCGGCGGCCTGACTCCGCTGGGCGTGCGCATCCGCTCGCAGATGGAGAAGCTGGGCGTCAACGCGGTATTCGAAGGCACCTCCGGAATTAAGTCGGATGCGTTCGTCGAAGGCCTGGGCAAACAACTCGCCGAAGGATCGCTCTCCTTTATCGAGGGTGCGCCGTGGGAGAAACTGCCCGGCGGCCTTTACTTCGCCGGCAAATACGCGCTGCAGAAATACAACGAGCCACCCGAGGCCTATGGCCCGTTTGCCTTCGCCGCGGCAAACCTGATCATCGACGCAATCGAGAAGGTCGGCCCCAACCGCAAGAAAGTGACCAGCGAGCTCGGCAAGACCAAGGATCGGGACTCGATTGTCGGCAAGATCACGTTCGACGATCACGGCCAGAACATCGTGCCGCTGATCACCAAGTATGTGGCGCAGGACGGCAAATGGGTGGTGTGGGAGGATAGCGAGTACGGCTCCGGCAAGCGCAAGCTGAAGGGGCAGTAAGCGTCAGGTATCTGCGGCGGTCTATTTTGCGCGGACGAAAAGCCGTCCGCGCGGATCGCTGATTGCGCGCGGATGAAAAGCACATCCGCACGCAATCGGCGATCTTGGATAAAACCAAGTCCAGGCCGCTTTTGCTTTTAATCATAACCGCGCTTTCGGTACGGATGTCCTTTATCCGTACCGAAAGCGCGGTTGGCGCGCGCAGCGCGCAAGGTTTTTGAATCGCCCCCATGACCCTCGGTCTGCTTAGCCAGTACGTCTTCAATAGCTTGATGCTGGGCATGATCTACGCCATGGTGGCGGTCGGATTCACGCTGTTCTTCGGCGTGCTCGACATAATCAAGTTCTCCCACGGCGATGTGCTGATGGTGGGCGCCTTCACCGGCCTCGCGACTTACCTCGGCCTGGAGGCGCTGGGCGTCGATTCTGCTCTGGTGCAATTGCTCGTGATGACCCTGGTTGCGACCCTGTCGATGGCGCTGCTGGGCGCGTTGATCGCGAAATACCTGGTGTTGCCGCTGCGCCTGGCGCCACCGCTCAATACCCTGTTGCTCACGCTGATGCTGGGCACGGTGCTGCGCGAGGCGGTGCGCCTGTTTTATCCGCAGGGCTCCAACCCGAAGCCGTTTCCGCGTTTGCTGCCCGCGGATTCCATCAGTTTCGGCAGTTTCACCCTGCGCGCCGACAGCGTGATCCTGCTGCTCGCGGGGCTCGCGGCCATCGTTGCCGTGCATCTCTTGATCAACCGCACCAAGCTCGGTCTGGCGATCCGCGCCGTGGCGCAGGACGCCGAGACGGCGCGCATCATGGGCATCAATTTCGAGTTCATCGTGCTGCTCACTTTCGCCATCGGCTCGGGCATGGCAGCTCTGGGCGGTCTGATGAACGGCTTGTATTACAACGAGATCAATTTCGGCATCGGCCTGTTGCTTGGCGTGATCGGTTTTTCCGCGGCGGTGGTCGGCGGGCTGGGCAATATCTACGGTGCCATCCTCGGCGGATTCCTGTTTTCCGCGCTGCAAAGCGTGGGCGCGGTGACCCTGCCGGCCCTGTTTCCGGGCACCTCCACCGCCTACAAGGACGTATTCGCCTTCGCCGTGGTGATCATATTCATGGTCTGGCGGCCCACCGGCCTGATCGCCGAGAAGAAAAGCGAGCGCGTGTGAAGCGCGTGTTCGGTCCTGCTTCGGCTTTTCCCGCGCTCGCCAGCATGGCGGGCGTCACCGTGTTCGCCGTGCTGTTCCTGCATGCGGAATCCCAGGAAGAAGTAATGGGCCTTACACTGGGCGCCGCGGCGGCGCTGTTGCTGCTTGCCCGTTTCGGCTGGAACGCGCTTGCGGCAGTCTCTTTCGCCGGCCATAGCCGCACGGGGCAAGCCGCGGTGCTGATCGGCGTGCTGATCATTGCCGCGGTGTTCTACGACCAGCATTTCCCGCTGTTGATGCTGGCTTCGGTGCTGCTCTACATCGTGGTCTGCCTGGGCTTGAACCTGCAGTTCGGCTATGCCGGCGTGCTCAATTTCGCCGGCGCGGCCTTCTTCGGCGTCGGCTGTTACACCGCGGCGGTGCTGACCAGCCATACTTCGCTGCCGCACCTTGCGGTCGTGCTCATCGGCGGTTTGATGGCAGCGGGCATAGGCTCGCTGCTGATCCTGCCGGTGCTGCGCACCCATGGCCACTATGCCGCGCTGGTCACCATCGCCTTCAGCATTCTGTTCCGCGTGTTTCTCGAAGTGAACGATACGCTCGGTGGCCCGCAGGGGATGAAGGTACAGGGGATGGAGATCCTCGGCTGGAAACTGAACGACAGCCTCGCGTTCGGCGAGATCGAGATTTCCTTCTACGCCAATTACGTCGTGCTCGCGCTCGTCATGGCCGCTGTCGCCTTCATGCTGGTGCGGCGGCTGGAGCGCTCGTGGATCGGTCTCAACCTGGACGCGGTGCGGCTGGACGAGACTGCCTGCGCCGCATTCGGCATCGACGTGGCGCGCTGGAAAATCACCGCCTTTACCTTGGGTAATTTCCTCACCGGCCTGGCCGGTTCGGTCTACGCGATGATGACGGGCTTCGTCGCGCCCAACAGCTTCACCTTCGGCGATTCGCTGATCCTGGTGTCCATCGTGATTCTCGGCGGGCTCGGCAATCCCTGGGGATTGTCGGTGGCGGCGGCGATCGTGCTGATGCTGCCGGAGAAGCTGCAGTTCATCCAGGAATACCGCCTGCTGCTGTACGCGGCGCTGGTGATCCTGATCCTGCTGTTCCGGCCGGGCGGGCTGATGCCGCGCCAGGTGCGCAGCTACCTTCCCGGCTGGAAGCCATGAGCCCGACGGGCCGCCCCAAGGGCGAATCCTTGGCGCGAAGCGCCAGGGTAGTCCAATGAGCACGCTGCTCACCTGCGACAGTTTGAGCATGCGCTTTGGCGGCTTGGTGGCGCTGAACCAGTTGAGCCTCGCGGTAAGCGCGGGCGAGATCCTCGGTCTGATCGGACCCAACGGCTCGGGCAAGACCACTTTTTTCAACGTGATCACCGGCATCTACCAGGCGAGCGAGGGCCGGGTGGACTATCTCGGGCACGACCTGGCGCGGATGCGGGCGCAGGACATTTACCGCGCCGGCGTGACGCGCACGTTCCAGCGCTCGCGCCTGTGCCTGCCCCTGTCCATTTTCGACAACCTCATGATTGGCAACCATCGCCGGCTGAATCACAGCCTGTGGTTCAACCTCGTCCGGCGCAGCGCTTTCCGCGCCCAGTTCGAGGAGCAATACGCCCAAGCGCTAGCACTGGTGCGGACTTTCAGTCAATCGCTCGCCGAGCGGCTGTTCGAGGCAGCAGGCAGCGTCAACATGATAGACCGGCGCCGTATCGAGATCTGCCGCGCTTTGATCAGCCAGCCGACGCTGCTGCTGTTGGACGAACCTTCGGCGGGCATGACGCATGAAGAGACGCGCGAGCTGATGGACGACATCCTGATCGTGCGCGAGCACATGCCCGGTCTTGCGATCATCATCATCGAACACGAGATGAACGTGATCGAGCGCATCACCGAGCGCTGCATCGTGCTCAACTATGGGCAGAAGATCTGCGAAGGCCCCTACGCCCAGGTCGCTGCGGACCGGCAGGTGCAGGAAGCCTACCTGGGCACCGAATAGATATGGCGATGCTGCTCAGCGTGGAGAACGTCTATGCCGGCTACGACAAGGCCGACGTGCTGCAGGACGTGTCGCTCACGGTCGCCGCGGGCAGCATTACCTGCATCCTCGGCTCCAACGGTTCGGGCAAGAGCACGCTGATCCGCGCCATTCTCGGGCTGACGCCGCCGCGCCGCGGCCGCGTGATGTTCGACGGCGCCGATCTCACCGGCATGCCCACGCACCGCATCGTCGCCGCCGGCATAGCTTGTATTCCGGAAGGGCGCAAGGTCTTTCCCAAGCTCTCCGTGGTCGAGAACCTGCGCCTGGGCGCCTACCAGCAAAGCGATGCAGCCAAGATCGCCGACCGCCTGCAACAGGTATTCGAGATTTTTCCGCGCCTGGCTGAACGCGCAGCGCAGCTCGCCGGCACCATGTCCGGCGGTGAGCAGGCGATGCTGTCGATCGGCCGCGGAATGATGGCCGAGCCCAGGCTGCTGTTGATCGACGAGACTTCGCTCGGATTGTCGCCGCTGCTGGTGAAGGAGAATTTCAACGTCATCAGGCGCATCAACCAGCTCGGCATCACCGTGCTGCTGGTGGAGCAGAACGTGCACCAGACCCTGGCCATCGCGCAGCACGGTTATGTGTTGTCGCAAGGCAGGGTCGTGGCCTCGGGCACGGCCAGGGAACTCGCCGAGAACGCCGAAGTGCGTGCAGCCTATTTCGGCTGAAGGCCGCAAAAGGCAGGTGCGCGAACCGGACCGTTTCCCGAGCCCTCGCGCTCCCCTGGATCAGCCGCTTGCTGGCAATTGCGTTAGACGCTTGGTCACGCGCCGTATCTCCGGTCCGTCGGGACTGGATTCGAGCGCAAAGCCGAGCGAGCGCATGAAATGCAGCATGGGCGCATTGCTGGAAAGGATGTCGCCCGTCATGGTTTCTATCCCGGCCGCTGCGGCAGCGTCCATCAGATTGAGCATCAGCGCGCGGCCGATGCCGCGGTGCTGCCACGCATCGGCCACCGCAAGCGCGAATTCGCAGGTCCTGTCGTCCTCGCGCCGCGCGTAGCGCGCGACGCCGATCTCGACTTCCCTCTCGTCCAGCATTACCGTGGCGATCAGGGCCATGTCGCGCGCGTAGTCTATGCGCGTGATTCTTCGCAGGCGCTCGGGCGAAGTGTACGAACCGGCGCTGAACAAGCGGTTGTAGCGGGTTTCGGCCGACCAGCCCCGGACGAACTCGGTCTCGATATCGAGGTCCTCTGGCCGCATCGGCCGGATGCTGATCGACTGGCCGTAAATCGGCGAATACGAAGACGTCAGCTTCGCCAGGTAATCGTTTTCCGGCTTGGAGTTCATTGCAAAACGGCGAATGCCTTCCCTCTCATCCTCACATATTCGGATAATTCGGCCCGCCGCCGCCCTCGGGCACGACCCAGTTGATGTTCTGCGTCGAGTCCTTGATGTCGCAGGTCTTGCAGTGCACGCAGTTCGCCGCGTTGATCTGCAGCCTGTCGCTGCCGTCGTCATTCTTCAGGAATTCGTATACCCCTGCCGGGCAGTAGCGCTGCTCCGGTCCGGCATACAGGGCGAGGTTGATGTTCACCGGGACGGTGGCATCCTTGAGCGTCAAGTGGCAGCGCTGATTTTCCTCGTGGTTGACGTTGGCAATGAACAAGGAGGACAGCTTGTCGAAGGAAATCTTGCCGTCTGGCTTGGGATAGTCGATCGGTTGGCAGTCGGCGGCTTTCTTCAGCGCGCTGTGGTCGTCGTGGTGGTGCAGCGTCCAGGGCGCCTTGCCCTGGAATATGAACGTATCGAGCGCCGAATACGCGAGGCCGCCCCAGAAACCCCAATGAAACGATGGGCGGATGTTGCGCACCCGGTACAACTCGTCCCAGACCCAGGTCCCGCGCAGCTTTTGCGCATAGCTTTTTACCTCTTGCGTGCCCGCTTGCGCCAGCGCGTCGTACACGGCCTCGGCCGCGGTCATGCCCGACTTCATGGCGGTGTGGATGCCCTTGATCTTGGGCACATTGAGGAATCCGGCGCTATCGCCGACGAGCATGCCGCCGGGGAAGGCGAGCTTGGGCAGGGATTGAAATCCGCCCTCGGTAATCGCGCGCGCGCCGTAGGAGATGCGCCTTCCCTCCTCGAAAAAGCCGCGAATTGCCGGGTGCGTCTTGAAGCGCTGGAATTCGTCGAACGGGCTGATCCAGGGGTTTTCGTAATCCAGGCCGATGACGAAACCGACTGCAACCTGGTTGTTCTCCAGATGGTAGAGGAAGGAGCCGCCGTAGGTGCGCCGGTCCACGGGCCAACCGGTGGTGTGGACGATCAGACCCGCCTGGTGGCGCTCCGGCTTGACCTCCCACAGCTCCTTGATGCCGATGCCGTAAGCCTGCGGATCCACGCCTTCGCGCAAGTTGAATTTTTGCGTCAGATCTTTGCTGAGCGAGCCGCGGCAGCCCTCGGCGAAAATCGTCTGTTGCGCGTGCAACTCCATGCCGGGCTGGTAGTTCTCGGTGTGCGCGCCGTCGCGGCCTATGCCCAGGTCGCCGGTGGCCACGCCCTTGACCGATCCGTCCTCGCGGTAGAGCACTTCGGCCGCGGCGAAGCCGGGGTAGATTTCGACTCCCAGCCCCTCGGCCTGCTGCCCCAGCCAGCGGCATAGATTGCCGAGGCTGATGATGTAGTTGCCGTGATTGTTCATTTGCGGCGGCGTCGGCAGCCTGAAGGACTTCGTTTCGGTCAGGAACAGAAAGCGGTCTTCCCCGGCGGGCGTAATCAACGGCGCGCCCAGCGCTTTCCAGTCGGGGAAGAGTTCGTTGAGCGCGCGCGGTTCGAGCACCGCGCCGGAGAGAATGTGGGCGCCGATTTCGGAGCCTTTTTCGATCAGGCAGACGTTGATTTCGCGGCCTTTTTCCGCGGCGAGCTGCTTCAGGCGGATGGCGCAGGCCAGTCCCGAGGGCCCGCCGCCGACGATCACCACATCGTATTCCATCGCTTCGCGTTGCATGTCACCCCCGGGTAATTAATTGTGTCGCTGCGGCGCGCGTTCAGCGGCGCGGCGTCGCCGCGTCCGCTGCAACAAGCGCATTTGACGGTGCCTATTCAAGCTGAGCGGAATTATAATGCGACTCCGCATCCTTCGACACCATAGCCATGAGCGCAACCAAGCACAAGCTGGTACATACCGAAATCATGCCCATCCGCTGGGGCGACATGGATGCCATGGGGCATGTCAATAACACCGTCTATTTCCGCTACATGGAGCAGGCGCGCATTTCCTGGTTCGAAGCCATAGGCGTGCGTTTCGCCGTCAACGGGCAGGGGCCGGTGATCGTCAATGCCAGCTGCACCTTCATCAAGCAGCTGGTGTATCCGGGCAAGGTTGAGATCAAGAC
>MERK01000176.1 GCA_001770575.1 Betaproteobacteria bacterium RIFCSPLOWO2_12_FULL_64_23 | reverse complement strand
AAAGGTGGACGGCGGCCCTGTGTGGCCGGGCTCCGGTCGCATCCCCATCTATGGATGGGGCCCCTGCTCCGCGTCGCCGCCCACCACCCCTTGCGGGGATGCGACCGGCCGCGATTGCCGCCGGCCGCCGACAGCATGGTGGGTGCACTCGCGAGCGGGGAGCGGCGGCGTGAGCGTTGACGAATGCGCCGCGCGCCTGCGGTGCCACGTTCAGGCGCTTGCGGGCGACATCGGCGAGCGCAATGTCTGGCGGCCCGCGGCGCTCGCTGCCGCAGCGGGCTACATCCGCGGCGAACTGGAGGCGTTGGGATACGCGGTCCGGCCGCAGACCTACCGCGTCAACGACGTCGACTGCGACAACCTCGAGGTCGTGATTCCCGGTGCGGCGAGGCCGGAGGAGATCGTCCTAGCCGGTGCGCACTACGATACGGTGGAGGGCAGTCCCGGTGCAAACGACAATGCGAGCGGCGTCGCCGGAGTGCTGGAGCTGGCGCGCCAGCTGCGCGGCGCCCGGCTCGCCAGGACCGTGAAGCTGGTGGCGTTCGTGAACGAGGAGCCGCCGTTCTTTTTCTCCGGCGAAATGGGCAGCAAGCTGTACGCGCAAGCCGCGCGGCGGCGCGGCGACGACATCCGCGTCATGCTGTCGCTCGAAATGCTGGGCTGCTACTCGGACACACCGCGCAGCCAGGCGTATCCGCTGTTCCTGCGCTGGTTCTATCCGAACCGGGGTAACTTCATCGCCTTCGTGTCCAACCTCAGGTCGCGCCTGCGGCTGCGCGAAGTTGTGGCGGCCTTCCGCGCAAATTCGGATTTCCCGTCGGAGCACCTAGCGAGCCCGGCTTTCGTGCCGGGCGTCGCTTGGAGCGACCAGCTCTCCTTCTGGCGCCAGGGCTATGCGGCGGTGATGGTGACCGACACCGCCTTCTACCGCTATCGGCACTACCACGGTCCGCTGGACACACCGGAGAAGCTGAGCTATCCGGAGATGGCGCAGGTCATAACCGGGCTCGCGAAGACGATTGCCGCGCTCGCGGGTGAACCCATAGGATCTGTTGGATTTTCCGTTCACCCGAACTAATCGGAGAGACTGCGCGATGCGTCCAAACGTGAAGGTAGCCATCGTCACGGGAGCAGGCATCGGCAAGGCAGTGACGCTCACGCTGCTGACGCGAGCCTACTACGTCGCGGTGGCGGGGCTGATGGACAGGCCGTGAATGCCCCGCTGCAGCGCAACGGTTTCCGCCCGGCCTACCTGAAGCTGCTTGGCGCAGGCGATCTGGCGGCGCGCGTCGAGGCGGCCCACCGGCATCTGGGTGACTGCGACCTCTGCGCCCGCTACTGCCGCGTCAACCGCAGGCAGACGGTGAACGGCGCGGTGTGCCGCACGGGCGAGTGGGCCGTGGTAGCGAGTTTCGGCGCGCATCACGGCGAGGAGGAGTGCCTGCGCGGCACGCGCGGCTCCGGCACGATTTTCTTCACCTGGTGCAACCTGCGCTGCGTGTTTTGCCAGAACTGGGACATCAGCCAGAAGGGCGCCGGGTTCGAAATGAAAGCGCGCGCGCTCGCCGACATCATGCTCGAGCTCCAGGCGGAAGGCTGCCACAACATCAACCTCGTTTCGCCTAGCCATGTCGTTGCGCAGGTTATCGCCGCGGTGGACGATGCGGCGCGGCGCGGGCTGCGACTGCCGCTGGTCTACAACACCGGCGGCTACGATAGCCCGGAGGCGCTCGCGCTGCTCGACGGCATCGTCGACATCTACATGCCTGACATGAAATACGGCTCTTCGGAGATTGCGCGCAAGTATTCGAAGGTGCGCAACTACGTCGAAGTCAACCGGGTGGCGGTGAAGGAAATGCACCGCCAGGTGGGCGACCTCGTGCTCGACGAGCGCGGCGTCGCGCAGCGCGGACTCCTGTTTCGGCACTTGGTGCTGCCGGGCAATCTGGCAGGAACGGACGGAGTGCTCAGGTTTCTGGCAGAGGAAGTGTCGCCGGATAGCTATCTGAACCTGATGGACCAGTACCGCCCTTGCCATCGGGCCGGCGAGTACCCGGAAATCGCACGGCCGCCGACTGCGGCAGAATACCGGGCTGCGCGCAGGACTGCACAGGCTTACGGGCTCACCAGGCTCGATTCCCGGCCGGGCCGCTTCGCCATGCGCGTCTGAACGCGTGACCGCCACTCAAAATTCGTCGATCCGCGCCGCGCCGCGTGATCGAGCAATCCGTCCTGACTAGGACACACGGCCAGCGTCCGCTTCGGAGCAAAAGCGCGGGTGTCCGTTTGTGGACGCTATGTAAACCTCTACATAGCGACCCATTTCTGCCGCTCGCGTTTCCCTGAAGCAGCCTCTTGACCCACAGAAATGCATGAGTTGCAAGGTCTGTGCAGCCACTATTTCAAAGCCCTCGGAGTGACCGTTTTGCGCTGCACCTAAAACGAGATTCCATGATATTGCTTTCACTGCTGCCCATTGATCCAGGTATTTGATTGGCTATTTACTTCGCGCTGCAACCGGACTTCCTGCCAAATGACTGGTACGGCTAAAGGGGGCAGGTCAGTCTCGTTTCATTGCGAATGGGATTCTTCAATCCGCTAGAGAAGCAATATATGACATCCCACAACTACCCGTTAGCTCGTTATGCAAAGGGATTATTGATTCTTGCACCTGTTCCACGAAAATCATCGACGTTGCGGGTGACCACTATCATGTCGTGAATCAGTGCAATCGCAGCAATCTGTTTGTCTATCGGGTGTTCGTGGTGTGGCGACATCAATCTACCCCACACCTGAGCGCATTCCTCATCGAAGCTCAATATCCTATCAGCGTAGTCAGCGGTGACCAGATCAAGCCATTTTTCAAGCTTCTTGGCCTGGGGCATATCTCCGCGATGCCGGATGTTCTCAAGTCCTCTCCGAATTTCACCTATCGTTTGCACGGATAGATAGAGATCCGCTGCGTCGATCGTCTGGAAGAATTTCTGAACGCCGGGGTTTGCCCTTTTCCCCTTGCGAGCATCGCTGACGACATTGGTGTCTACCAAGTACATGCCGATTCCTACCCGTTTCGGCAGTTGAAGTCAGAGTCTTCACCAACATTTGGCATGTTCGCCAGAACCTCAGCAACGGATCGGCGCTTCGGGTGCTGCAGAACAGCTCTTAGAATCTCACGATGCTCCGCTTCCGCGCTTCTTCCGTGAGACGCTGCTAGTTGCTTCAGCGCCAGGGCAACATCCTCGTCAACATTGCGAACTACAAGATTAGCAGCCACAGCGGCCTCCTTGTTTGTAATCATTGATAGCAGTCTACCGAAATAGTGATTGCATTGCAATCGCAAATGGCTATGTTGCGCGAAAGGCGGGAGTTGGCCGGGAGTTGCCCTTCAACTCCACCGCCAAACTCCGCGGCGGCGGTTCCCCGGGATCGGCCCATAGGGCCCGAGCGAGCGGCCTAATAGCAGTCGTTGCCGGTTGACAACCAGCTTTCAATGATATTGGCGGAAGAAATCCTGAACACCAACTTGCAAGTCAGGTCATTGGTCGAAATTCCAGACATCTTTAGCTGCGGCACACGTCCGCCGGCGGTCGGGTCATAAATGCTGACAACATAAGGACCGCTCGCGCCTACAACGACATTGCGTTTGGCATATTCGAGTTCCTTGCCGCCACTGGATAGACTCGTGGTAATGGTTGGCGGACCTTTTTCCGCCACCAGCTCGTCAACACCGCGGGCCACCCAGCCGTCCATACTGCGCGTGAACGCTTCCTTTCGTTCTGCCATGCGATTCTGCATGGTTCCACAGGAACCAAGAAGTAGAAGGGCAATAGTCGTAACAAGAAACCTATTCATGCCGCACCCCATTGCCGGCGACCGACCGGACATTCGAAGTTTGCATTCACCCGCCTGCACGCAAGTGGGCATACCGGCCATCTTCATCCGCGAACCTCTGCTCAGAAAAGCAGGCGGCGCTCTTCGTCCATCCGCGAACTGAACGGCATGTGGCGCGCGCCTTTCATCAGGCCGATGAAGTCGCGCGTTTTCATGTGCACCAGCGTTTCATGGTCTCCCGCCTCGAAGTATATCTCGGGCTGCTCCATGAGACTGTCATCCCAGACGGTTTCGATGCCGTAGACGGCGCCAACCGGCGGGACCGCCCCCGGTTCACAGTCGTTGAACAGATATTTCAGTTCCGCCTCGGTTGCGAGCCGCAGGGCGCGCCCGTTGCTCGCCTGCAGTTCGCGCAGTTGCAGGCGCCGTGATGCCGGCAGCACGGCCATTACGGCGTGGGTGTCGTCTTCAAGTACGACCGCCTTGGCCAGGCAGTGCGCTGGCACATTTGATGCTTTGGCGGTCTGCATGCTGCTGCCGCTGTGGGCATGGTTCAGCACCTCGTACCGCACTTCGTTTGCTTTGAGGTAATCACTCAGTTTCATTGCGATTCCCATGACGATCTCCTTGGCGCAGTGGATATGCTTCCATTATAGACAAGCTGTGGCAGATGCAATCCCGCGCAGGCCCCGGGAAACCGCTACGGTCGTCCGGTAAGCGGCCGGTCCCACCGAGCCGAGGCGGGATTGCCTCTCGGCGCCCGGCGCGAATTCGCGCTCAGGCGCCGTAGCGGCCGACGATGGTGATCGCCGAGACGTTCTGGCTCGGGAAGCCGCCGAGGTTGTGCGTCAAGCCGAGCACCGGATCCGGTCGCTGGCGTTCGCCCGCGCGGCCCGACAACTGCAGATACATCTCGTAGATCATGCGCAGTCCCGAGGCACCGATCGGATGGCCGAAGCACTTGAGGCCGCCGTCGATCTGGCAAGGCATTTTTCCCGACGCGTCGTAGAACCCGTCGAGCACGTCGGTTATCGCCCTGCCCTCCTGCGAGATGCCCAGATCCTCCATGGTCACCAGTTCCGTGACCGAGAAGCAATCGTGCACGTCGAACAGGGAAATGCGCTGGCGCGGATCGGCTATGCCGGCTTCCTTGTAGGCGCGCGCCGCCGCCACCCGCGTGGTGGCGAAATACGAGCCGTCCCACTCGCCGAATTGCGCTTCCTCCCCGTTCGACACCGCGAGCTGCACCGCCTTCACCCCGATGAGATCCTTCTTGCCCAGCCCGCGCGCGATGTCGGGCGTGGTGACGATGGCGCAAGCCGAGCCGTCGGACACGCCGCAGCAGTCGTACAGCCCGAGCGGGTCGGCGATCATCGGCGCGTTGATCACGTCGTCCTCGGTGATGCGGTTCCGGAGGTGCGCCTTCGGGTTCAGCGCGCCGTTGTCGTGGCTCTTGACCGAGATATGCGCCATGGCGCGCTTCAGGTCCTTCGGATCGACGCGGTGCTTGGCGCGGTAGGCCGCCGCCAGCTGCGCGAACGATCCGGGCGCGGAAATATTCGCCCAGAACATGTTGTTCAGCCCGCCGCGGCCGCGCTGCGGCAGTCCGCCGTAGCCGGTGTCCTTGAGCTTCTCCACCCCCAGCGCGAGCGCGATATCGACGGCGCCCGAAGCGACCGCGTAGACCGCG
>MERK01000175.1 GCA_001770575.1 Betaproteobacteria bacterium RIFCSPLOWO2_12_FULL_64_23 | reverse complement strand
TTGACGCAATGGGCGGCGATTTGCGCCCCCATGACGCCGGCGCCGAGGACGGCGACTTTCCTGACGATGAAATTGCTCATGGCATTCCTTTCGTGTAAGTGCTTGCGCTGTGAAAGTTACGTATTGCCGTGCATGGCGACTCCGTTGGCGCCACGTTCTGCGATTCAGTTGCGAAAACCTTGCGCGGACGAACCCCCGTCCGCGCGGATCGTCGATTGCGCACGGATGAAAAGCACATCCGTGCGCAATCGACGATCTTGAATAGAACCCCACGCCGCATGCGGGGTTAACCATAACCGCGTTTTCCGTTCGGATACGCTTTTCATCCGAACGGAAAACGTGGTTGGCGCGCGCAGCGCGCAGGTCTTCCCAAAACCTGCACAGACGCAAAACTCCACGCCATATTTGTTAATCAGCGCTCAAAACAATTCAGCTTCGAGATCGAGCAGATTCGCCGCGCCCGAGCGCGCCTGGCGGATCAGCATGGCGGTTTCCGGCAGCAGCCGGGCGTAGTAAAAGCGTGCGGTCGCGAGCTTGGCCTTGTAGAAGCCGTCGCCGCTGTCGAGCTTCGCCAGCGCGAGCTTCGCCATGCGGGCGAAGAAGTAGGCGTAGACCAGATGACCGACCACGCGCAGGTAGGGAACGGCGGCGGCGCCGACTTCGTCCTGGTTCTGGAACGCCTTCATGCCGATTTCCATGGTCAACTTGGTGAGCTTGCCGCCGAGTTCCCCCAAGGGGGTGACGAATTCGCTCATCGCCTCGTCGGTGCCGTTCTCCTCGACGAAAGCCTGTACCAGCGCGCCGAATTTCTTCAGCTTCGCGCCGTTGTCCATCAGCACTTTGCGCCCGAGCAGGTCGAGCGACTGGATGGTATTGGTGCCTTCGTAAATCATGTTGATGCGGGCATCGCGCACATACTGCTCCATGCCCCACTCCGCGATGTAGCCGTGGCCGCCGTAGACCTGCATCGCTTCCGAGGTGGCGATCCAGCCGTTGTCGGTGATGAACGCCTTGACGATCGGCGTCAGCAGCGTGACCAGATCGGCCGCGTCCTTGCGCGCGCCTTCGTCCGGATGGCTGAGTTCGCGGTCGATCTGCAGCGCGACGAACGAGGTGAAGGCGCGCCCGCCCTCGGCGTAGGCCTTCGCCGTCAGCAGCATGCGGCGCACGTCCGGATGCACGATGATGGGGTCGGCCGGCAGGTTCGGCGCCTTGACGCCGGAGAGGCTGCGCATCTGCACCCGGTCCTTGGCGTAGACGAGCGCATTCTGGTAAGCCACTTCGGTCAGGCCGAGCGACTGCATGCCCACGCCCAGGCGCGCGGCGTTCATCATCACGAACATCGCGTTCAGCCCTTTGTTCGGCTGCCCGATGATCCAGCCGGTCGCCGCGTCCAGGTTCATCTGGCAGGTGGAGTTGCCGTGTATGCCCATTTTCTCCTCGATCGCGCCGCAGGTGATGGCGTTGCGCGCACCGACGCTGCCGTCGGCCGCGGGGATGAATTTGGGCACGAGAAACAGTGATATGCCCTTGGTGCCGGCGGGCGCATCCGGCAGGCGCGCAAGCACCAGGTGCAGAATGTTCGCGGCCATGTCGTGTTCGCCGGCCGAGATGAATATCTTGCTGCCGGTGATCTTGTAGGAGCCGTCGGCCTCGGCTTCGGCCTTGGAGCGCAGCAGGCCCAGGTCGGTGCCGCAATGCGCTTCGGTCAAACACATGGTGCCGGTCCATTCCCCCGAAACCAGCTTGGGCAGGTAGAGGCGTTTTTGTTCCGCCGTGCCGTGCTCATGCAGGCATTGGTAGGCGCCGTGCGACAGGCCGGGATACATGTACCACGCCTGATTGGCGGCGTTCAGCATTTCGGAGAAAGAGTTGTACAGCACTACCGGCAGCCCCTGACCGCCGTACTCCGGAGCGCAGGAGAGCGCGGGCCAGCCTGCTTCCACGTACTGCTGATACGCCTCCTTGAAGCCCTTGGGCGTGCTCACCGCATGGGTGGCCGCATCCAGATGACAGCCCTCGCGGTCGCCCGAATGGTTCAGCGGGAACAGCACCTTCGAAGTGAACTTGCCGCCCTCCTCCAGCACCTGGTTGATGGTGTCCAGGTCGATCTCGGCGTGCTGCGGCAGCTGTTTCAATTCGCTTTCGACCTGCAGCAGTTCGTGCAGCACGAATTGCATGTCCCGCAATGGAGCAACATATTGACTCATGAATCCCTCCGTCGAATTGACTTGAATGGCTGCCCTTGCAGCGGATAGTGGTTTTGCATCAAGCCGCTTTCCTGATACGCGGCGACTTGGCGGATTTGGCGGGAAGCGCCGGCAAAGGCGCGCGCAGGCCGCCGAGCATGAAGCTCATCAGGCGCGCATACAGCGCCTCGGCATCGTCGTCATCGAGCGCGTCTTCGGCCACGATGTGCAGTGCGTCGGTGCCGGAGATGGCATAGGACATGGCGCCGAGCATGAAATGGAAGCGCCACAGGATTTCTTCCCCGGGGACCCCGGGCAGCGCCTTGATCAGAGCCGCCTTGAATCGCGCGACCACCGCAGCGTATTCCTCGGCCAGAAAGCCACGCACGAAATCCGAGGGCTTGGCGTAGGTGCGGCCAAGCAGCCGCATGAACGCGCGCCCGCCGCCTTTGGTGTCGGCTGCCATTCTCAGCGCCACACCGAAAAACACTTCAAGGATCTGGCTCGGTTTCAGAGGCTTGTCCCCGGCCTCGGCTTCGAGGCGATCGAGTTCCTGCAGGCGCTGTTGATTGAGCCAGGTCAGACGCCGGCGGAACAACTCCCGGATCAACTCTTCTTTCGAACCGAAGTGATAGTTGACGGCGGCGAGATTGACCTCGGCCGCGCCCGTGATCCGGCGCAGCGTGGTCGCCTCGAAACCGTATTGCGTAAACAACAATTCGGCGGCATCGAGAATGCGCTGGCGCGTGTCGCTATCAGCCATCGAAATCCATACGTATGTTTCAAACAGTTGTTTGAATCATACAACAGATTCGCGCCGGTGTGCAAGCTTTTTGCGAAACCTGCGCCGCTCGGCGCAGGAAGTGCCGTCACGGGACCGCCCGGGAACGCCTGCGCGCCTGCTTCAGCGCGCGGGAAAAATGCTGCGCGCGATCATATTGAGCTGGGCTTGGGAGGTGCCGCCGCCGATCTGGAACATGCGCACATCGCGCAGCATGCGGTCGGCCAGGTCGACCAGCATCTTCTGTTCCTCGTTGAGTTGAAAATCCATATTCATGCCCCTTGTCCTGTTGCAACCGGTCAAGCAAGGGCCGGGCGCATCCTTTCGGCATTATCGCGGTTTTTCGAACGCATGAGACGAACGAAAGCGGAATGGCCGGAACCGCCGCAGCCCGCGGTTCGCCTCCCCCGGTCGAGCATTTCGGAATGCATCGGTTGCTGAGATAAGTTGGTAAGATGTCCTCCGCAGTCCGCAAGCTCGTTCTGATCGCGGCGGTCGGGGAGCCGGCATGAACACCCAATTTGGCAAGTACGAAATGAAACGCCTGCTGGGCAAGGGCAGCTCGGGCACGGTTTATCACGCGGTGGATACCTTTTCCGGCGACGAAGTCGCCGTAAAAATCATCGATCCCGCCGTGTTTCGGGACCCCGAATTCGGAACCGTGCTGCGCAAGCAATTCCTGAAGGAGGCTTCCCTCGCGGGAAAACTGATTCACCCGCACATTGCGTCCATTCTCGACGCGGTCGTGACCGACGATGCCGGTTACATCGTGATGGAGTATGTGCCGGGCGTGAGCCTGTCCAAGTACGCCGGCGTGGATAATCTCTTGTTGGCAGAGGACGCCGTTCAGATCGGCTTCAAATGCTGCGGAGCGCTGGACTACGCATTCCGGCAGGGCATTATCCACCGGGATATCAAGCCCGCGAATATCATGATTGTCGAGGGCAGCGACGTGAAGATCACCGATTTCGGTGCGGCGTTTCTGCAGAATCGCGATGCGACTCAATCCGTCAATATCGGCTCGCCCGCCTATATGTCGCCGGAGCAGGTCAGCGGCAAACCGCTCACCCATGCTACCGACATGTACTGCCTGGGCGTGGTGTTATACGAGCTGTTGACCGGAAAACGGCCGTTTTACGCCGACAACATCACGCAACTGATGCAGAAAATCCTCCATGAAGATCCGCTGCCGCCGAGCCGGCTGAACCCCTCCCTCCCTGGCGACCTGGACCGCATCGTGCTCACGATGCTGATGAAGAAGCCGGAGGAACGTTATTCAAACTGGGCCGATCTTGCCTTGGAATTGGCCGAAATCGGCCGGCTCAGCGGGCATCAGCGGTCGATTCCGGACAGCGAGCGGTACGCCGCTCTCAAGCGCGTGGGGATGTTGTCCACACTGCACGAAGCGGAAATATGGGAGCTGGTCCACGCCAGTCGCTGGACCCGCCTGCATGCCCGCACCGAGATCCTGCGGGAGAACGATCCCGGCCGCAGCATGTTCTTTCTGGCGCAAGGTGATGTCAAAGTCACGCAAACGGGGCGCCTGCTCAATGTCATCGGGGCGGGGGAATTCTTCGGAGAAATGGGCTACATCTGCGGCGGCGACCTGCCGCGACAGGCGACGGTGGAGTCCATGACCGAGGTCATTCTTGCCGAGTTCGAAGACACCGCCCTGGATGAAATGAGCAAGCCCTGCCACAGCAGCTTCATGCGCGCACTGGTGCGCAATCTCGTCGATCGCCTGGCGTTGGCCGACGTCCGCATCAGCAGTCAGACGATTTAGCCGCTCCGTGCACGATCTGACCGTGCCGGATCACCGCAGCGCAAGGACTTGCGCCTAGCCAGTAGGCAAGCTCCGCCAGGGAATCGACATCCCAGAGAGCGAAGTCCGCATGGCGACCCACCTCCAGCGTGCCGTGCAGGTGCACCCTGCCGAGCGCCCGCGCCGCGTGCCGGGTGTAACCCTGCAGCGCCTCCTCGACCGTTAGGCCGAACAGAGTGCATGCCATGTTCATGGTCAGCAGCGGCGACAGCACCGGCGCCGTACCGGGATTGCAGTCGGTGGAAATCGCCATCGGTACGCCATGGCGGCGGAATAGTTCGACCGGCGGCCGCTTCGTCTCTCGCAGGCAATAATAGGCCGCGGGAAGCAGGACCGCGACCGTGCCCGCACGGCTCATCGCCGCAACGTCGGCCTCGACGGCATGTTCCAGGTGGTCGGCCGACAGCGCGCCATAGCGCGTTGCGAGTTGCGAGGCGCCGATGTTGGAGAGCTGCTCCGCGTGCATTTTCACCGGCAGACCGAGGCGGGCAGCCGCCTGAAATATGCGCTCGCTCTGCGCCACCGAAAAAGCGATGTTCTCGCAGAATACATCGACGGCATCCACCAGTCCCTGCCCGGCGAGCAGCGGCAACATGTCCGCGCAAACAAGCTCGATATATTCGTCAGGCCGGCCGCGATACTCCGGCGGCAGCGCGTGGGCGCCAAGGAACGTCGTATAGACCGTGACCGGCAGTTCGCGGCCGAGCAGGCGCGCCACCCGCAGCATTTTCGCTTCGGTCCGCGCATCCAGGCCGTAACCGGACTTGATCTCGACGGCCGTGACGCCCTCGGCGATCAACCGGCGCAGGCGCGGCGCCGCCGCAGCGAAAAGCGCATCTTCGCTCGCCTTGCGCGTCGCGGCCACCGTGGACAATATCCCGCCCCCCGCACGGGCAATATCCTCGTATGAAGCGCCCGCGAGTCGCCTGCGGAACTCGTCGGCCCGGTTGCCGCCGAACACCAGATGCGTATGGCATTCCACCAGACCCGGCGTCACCCAGGCGCCGGCGCCGTCGTATTGCGCGAATTCCGGTGCTTGCTCGAACGCGGGCAACTCCGCCTCCGGCCCGATCCAGGCGATCTTGCCGTCCGCGACGCCGAGTGCGATGCGCGACGCATCGCGCTCGCTCCCATCGCCGTGGTTCAGGTTGCGCCACAGCGCGTCCAGGCGCAGGCTCATATCCGTGCCTCCGCACTGCAAACCAGGGACAGGCGCTTTGCGGCCATGAGATCTGTCGCTGCCGAAGTCAGCACGTAACGAAGGGCAGCTTCAGCCCCTGCGCTTTTGCGGTCGCGATCGCCGACTCATAGCCGGCGTCCGCGTGGCGCATCACCCCGGTCGCCGGATCGTTGTAGAGCACGCGCCCGATGCGCCCGGCGGCCGCGTCGCTGCCGTCGCAGACGATCACCACGCCGGCGTGCTGCGAATAACCCATGCCGACCCCGCCGCCGTGGTGGAAGCTGACCCAGCTCGCGCCACCCGCCGTGCTGAGCAGCGCATTGAGCAGCGGCCAGTCGGATACCGCGTCGCTGCCGTCCTGCATCGCCTCGGTCTCGCGATTCGGGCTCGCTACCGAGCCTGCGTCCAGATGATCGCGGCCGATTACGATGGGCGCTTTGAGCTCGCCGCTTTTCACCATTTCATTGAATGCGAGCCCGGCCTTGTCGCGCTCGCCCAGGCCGAGCCAGCAGATGCGCGCCGGCAAACCCTGGAACGCTATGCGGCTGCGCGCCATGTCGAGCCAGCGATGCACGTGCAGATTCTGCGGGAACAGCTCCTTGATCTTGGCATCCGTCTTGTAGATGTCCTCCGGATCACCGGACAGCGCGACCCAGCGGAACGGCCCCTTGCCTTCGCAGAACAGCGGCCGGATATACGCCGGCACGAAGCCCGGAAAATCGAACGCGTTCTTCACGCCCACGTCCTTCGCTTCCTGCCGGATGTTGTTGCCGTAATCCACGCAGGGTATGCGCATCGCATGAAAGCTGAGCATCGCGCGCACGTGGTTGGCAATCGCCTCGCGCGCCGAGGTGGCCACCTCCTCCGGGTCCGTGCGCCGCAGGTCGCGCCATTTCTCCAGCGACCAGTGCTCGGGCAGATACCCGTTGGCCGGATCGTGCGCCGAGGTCTGGTCGGTCACCAGCGACGGCCGCAGTTGACTCGACTGCGCCCGCTTGAGAATTTTCGGCATCAGCTCGGCGGCATTGCCCAGCAGCCCCACCGAAACGGCGCGCTTCTCGGCGCAGGCGCGCTCGATAATGGCCAGTGCCTCATCGAGTGTGTCTGCGCGCTCGTCGAGGTAACCGGTGCGGATGCGCGCGTCGATGTGCGCGGGGTCGCACTCCATCGCCAGCATCGACGCGCCGGCCATGGTGGCGGCGAGCGGCTGCGCCCCGCCCATGCCACCCAACCCGGCGGTGAGAATCCACTTGCCCGACCAGTCCCCGCCGTAGTGCTGACGTCCCGCCTCGGCGAAGGTCTCAAAGGTGCCTTGCACTATGCCCTGGCTGCCGATGTAAATCCACGAGCCCGCCGTCATCTGGCCGTACATCATCAGGCCTTTGCGGTCGAGCTCGTTGAAATGCTCCCAGCTCGCCCACTTCGGCACCAGGTTCGAATTGGCGATCAGCACCCGCGGCGCATCGGCATGGGTGCGGAATACGCCCACCGGCTTGCCCGACTGCACCAGCAGCGACTCGTCGTCGTTCAGCCCGCGCAGCATCTCGAGGATCTTGTCATAGCAGGCCCAGTCGCGCGCGGCGCGGCCTATGCCGCCGTAGACCACAAGATTTTGCGGGTCCTCGGCCACGTCCGGGTCGAGGTTGTTCTGGATCATGCGATAGGCCGCCTCGGTGATCCAGCTCTTGCAGGTCTTGTCCGGGCCACGCGGCGCGCGAATCACGCGGGTCGGGTCGAAACGCGGATCGTTTGCGGCGGGTTTCATATTCCAATCGCTCATTCGAGATTCCTATGCAGAAGTGTTCGACTAGAGTTCGAAACCGGCCTCAACGCAATCCCAGATAAGCGGCGGCGAGTTCGGGATCGTTGCGCGCATCGGCGGCGTTGCCGCTCCACACGGTACGGCCTGATTCCAGCACGCACACATGGTCGGCCACCGACAGCACGCGGTCGGTGTTCTGCTCCACCAGCAGAATGGTCATGCCATCTTGTTTCAGGCGCAGCAGGGCCTCATAGCACAGATCGACCATTTTCGGCATCAGGCCGAGCGAGAGTTCGTCGATCATGATGAGTTTCGGCCGCGCCATCAGCGCGCGCCCTACGGACAGCATCTGCTGCTCGCCGCCGGACAAGGTGGCAGCGATCGAGCCCAGCCGTTCGCCCAGGCGCGGGAACAGCGACAGCACGTAATCCCGATCGGCCTTGAACAGGCTCGCCTTGTGTATCAGGCCGCCGACGCGCAGGTTATCCTCCACCGACAGGTCCTTGAACAGTCTCCGCCCTTCGGGCGCGACCGCAATGCCGCGGCGCACCCGCTCGGGGGCGGGCAGGCCGCCGATATCGTGCTCGTCGAACAGGATGCGCCCCGCCTGCAGATCCACATGGCCGGCGACGCACATCAGCGTGGAAGACTTTCCCGCGCCGTTCGGTCCGATCAGCCCGGTGATGGTACCTCCCGGGACTTCCAGCTCGAGTTCGCTCACCGCGTGAAACAAGCCATAGCCGCAGGAGAGGCCTTCAAGCCGCAGCATGCCGCTCTCCCGCTTGTGCCGCAGCGCCGGTACCGAGATAGGCGGCGCGCACGGTCGCGTCGTTCATCACCGTTTCAGGTTCGCCTTCGGCGATTTTCTCGCCGTTGTCCAGCACCACCAGCCGGTGGCAGACGCGCAGCACTTCGCCCAGATTGTGCTCGATCAAGACGATCGTGGTGCCCCCGCGGTTGATTTCGGTGATGGTGTCGGCGAGCAGGCGCGCTTCCTTCGAATTCAATCCTGCCAAGGGCTCGTCCAGCAGCAGCAGCCTCAGCACCAGCGCCAGCGAGCGGGCCAGTTCCAGCCGCTTGAGTATGCCCATGGGTTGAATCTCAGGTGACTCGTTCGCCTGCGACTCGATTCCCAGGCGCGCAAGCAGTTCCCCCCCTATCTTCAGTTCACGTTCGCGCCGCGTGTGGAACAGCGCTTTCACCGGCGACGCCGTCTTTTTGGCGCCGGCCGCCAGCGCCACATTGTCGATCACCGACATGCCGCAAAACGGCGTCACAATCTGCTGCGACAAGGCCAGTCCGCGTCGGATGCGCAAGTGGGTCGGCAATCCGTCCAGCGATCTGCCGTCCAGCAGCACCGTGCCTGAGGTCTGCCGCACTACCCCGGTGATGACCCTGAGCAAGGTGGTCTTGCCGGCGCCATTCGGACCGATCAGGCCGAGCAGTTCACCCTGGTTCACGTCAAACGATACATCGCTGAGCGCGGTAACACCGTCGAAGAGAACGGTGACCGCGCCCACGGACAGCAGGGCGCTCATTTCGCCCCCCAGCGGTCGGGGTGGAAAACTCGTGTCACCAGCGCCGCCATTCCGCCCGGACTGAAACGCATCATCAGGAACAGGAGGCCCCCGTACACCAACAGCTTGTAATCGCCTATGACCTGAAACCAGGAGGGCAGCACCGACAATACGGCAGCGGAGACAGTGACGCCGATCACCGAACCGATGCCCCCCACCACCACCATCGACAGCACGGTTATCGATTCGATAAAACCGAAACTGTCAGGTGCGATGAACTTCAGGTGCTGCGCGTACAGCCCTCCGGCCAGTCCGGCCAGTGCCGTGCCCAGCGCGAACGCCGTCAGCTTGAAGCTCGGCACGTCTATGCCCATCACCCGCACCGTATCCTCGTCCTCCGCGATCGCCGCAAACACGCGCCCCATCCAGCAACGCCGCACATAGGCTGAAAGCACGGCCGTGGCCGCCGCCATCGCCACAGCGAACAGCATGAACGCGAGCTTGGACATGTCGGTATCGGGAATCGCGGATATGCCCATCTCCGCCCCCAGAACGTCCTGCTGCCGCACGATTCCGACGAACAGAAAACCCACGCCCATGGTGGTGATGGCAAGAAAATCCGCCCGTACCCGTAGGCTGGCAAACCCCACGATTACGCCGAGCGCGCCCGCGAGCAACATGGCCAGCGGCAGCGTCAGCAGGAACGGTACACCGGCCTTTGCCAGAATGCCCGAGGTGTAGGCGCCGACGCCGAGGAAGGCGGCGTGACCCAGGCTGATCTGCCCGCAGAAGCCGGTGATCATGTTGAGCGACAGCGCGAACAGCACGCTGATGGCCATGGTCGTTGCCAGGGAGATTTCGTATTCCATCTAGCCGGATCTCGCGAACAAGCCCTGCGGCCGCCACATCAGGACCAGGATCAGGAAAGCGAAGGCGATCGCGTTTCGGTCGAGAAAATGCCCGAGATAGACCGTGCCAAAAGACTCCACCACGCCGAGCACCAGCGCGGCCGCGAGGGTACCGCGCACCGAACCGAGCCCGCCGAGCACGATTATGGCGAGCGCTTTGTAAGAGGGCACGCTGCCCATGGTCGGCTCCACCAGGTTGTTGAGCACGGATACCATCACACCGGCGAAAGCCGCCAGCGCGGAACCGACGAAGAAATTGATATCGCCCACCCTGCGCAGAGAAATGCCGAAAGACTCCGCCATCTGCGGGTCGGACACCGTCGCCTGGCAAGCCACGCCGATACGGGTGCGGGTCTGTAGCAGGCTCAACACGCCGATGATCGCCGCGCTGCCCAGCATCACCGCAATCTCGGCCAACTTGAAGCGCAAACTCCCGAACAGGACCACCTGCCCCTGCAGGAACGCGTATCCATAGGTCAGTCCGGACGGTCCGAATATGATGCGGAACAGTTCCTCGGCGGCGATGTACAGGCCGATAGAGGCGATCAGCGGCACGAATGGCGGTTGATGCAGTATCGGCTGGTAACACAGCCGGAACACCAGGATGCCGCCGATGCCGGCCACGATCATGGCCGCGACGATCGCCGCCGCCAGGCTGCCGGTCTGATTGGCGACCATCACCCCGACATAGCCTCCAAGGGTGAAAAAGGCGGCATGGGCGACATGCAGGATGCGCAGTAGACCGTAGACCAGCGTCAGCCCCAGGGCGATCAGGGCGTAGATGCTGCCCTGAATCAAGCCCTGGGCGATCAGTTCGACAAACAGCATGCGACAGGCTCCGTCCGCGACGCCGGCGGCGCATCCCCGCGCCGGGACCAGTCAGCGCGGGAATGTACTCGAATCGGCCTTACTTGGCCTTGGTCGGCGGTGCGAGCAGCACCGGGTCGGAGATCACCGAATGGCGGTGAAATGCCTTGTCCTTGACCACCTGCACCTGAATGTCCTTCTTCACTTCGTGCAAGTCGTTGAAGGTGAGTGTGCCGATGGGTGTGTTGAAGCTGCCGCCTTCGATCGCCTTCTTCAGCGCTTCGCCGCCTTTGCCGCCGGTCTTCTTCAGGCCTTCGATGGCAATGCTGGTCGCGGTGAAGGTCGATGCCGCAACCATGTCGGCGCCTGCGCTGTAGGCCGCGCGGTATTCCTTCAAGAACGCCTGCGTGACCGGCGAGGGCGAGTCGCGATCGAGCGAGGTGGTGACCAGCGTGCCCTCGGATGCCGCGCCCGCGATCTCGATGAATTTCTCCGAGTCGTAACCTTCCTGCCCTATGACCGGCACCGTGACGCCGGCCGCGCGCAATTGATTCACCAGCGGGCCGGCGGTGAAGTAATAACCCGACGCATAGAGCAACTCCGGATTATCCGACTTCACCTTGGAAATCAGCGCGCCGAACTGGCGGTCGGGGATGCTGTACTCGTACTCTTTGATGATGCTGATGCCGAATTTCGGCGCCGCCTCCTTGAAGCCAGTGGCGAGGGCCTGGCCGAAGTCGTTCTTGAGTGTGATCAGCACCACTTTCTTCTTGCCCAGATCGCTCGCCAGTTTGGCGCCGGCGCGGCCCTGCACCTCGCCCATGGTCGCGGTGCGGAACACATAGTCGCCCGCCAGCGTCACGTCCG
Organism: Betaproteobacteria bacterium RIFCSPLOWO2_12_FULL_64_23; assembly: GCA_001770575.1. Taxonomy (GTDB): domain Bacteria; phylum Pseudomonadota; class Gammaproteobacteria; order Burkholderiales; family SG8-39; genus 2-12-FULL-64-23. The sequence continues at coordinate 4,947 of MERK01000175.1, read as the reverse complement.
GGTGGATAGAATACGCCACCACATAGGGTACTTTCGCGGCCTGGAACAGCGGCGCCGCCGCGCGGGTGGACGCCGAGTACGAACCGGACACACCTACCACTACCTTGTCTTTCTCGATCAGCTTGGTCGCCGCCGGCGCTGCTTCTTTGGGCGAAGCCTGGTCGTCGTAGATCACAAGTTCAATTTTCTCGCCATTGACTCCGCCCTTGGCGTTGGCGTCGGCCACCGCGAGTTTGGCGCCGTCCAGGGCCGACTTCCCGTCGGCCGCGGCAAATCCCGTCAACGGCACGTTGATGCCGATTTTCACCTGCGCCCAGGCGGGCGCGCCGAACTGCAATGCGAATGCCGCGGTTACGGCAATTGCCAGTTTCTTGTGGTTCATGTGATTGCCCCTCGTTAGGTTGCGCGATGGATTCCGCCGCCTGCGCCATCCGCCCTGCCTCGCTTTCGCCGAATGCCGCAAACAAGCAGTTGTCTATACAAAGATGCAACGCCAATGTAGCATCAAGTTATCTTCGATGCAAGCGGTTGTATAGACAATAGGAACCGTGGACAATATCGCTGTTCGCCCCCGAAACTTTCCGCAGGAAGGCACGTAATGTATAGCGGCAAACCCAAGACGGCAGAGAAGAAGCGCTCGCGCAATGCAGACCTGCCCTCGTTCCAGCAGATCAAGAACTACATTCTGCAGCACATCCATGCCGGCGAATGGAAGGAAGGCGACCAGATTCCTACAGAAGCCGCCCTGGGGCAGCAGTTTGGCGTGGCGCGCATGACGGTCAACCGCGCCTTGCGCGAATTGGCGTCCGAGCAGAGCGTGAATCGCATCCAGGGTCTGGGAACTTACGTCGCGCAGCACAAATACCAGTCCACGCTGGTCGCGATCCGCAACATCGCCGACGAAGTGCGCGGGCGCGGTGATCGCCACGCCTGCACGGTCGTGCTGCTGGAGAGCATCAGAGCCCCCGCTGCGCTTGCGCGCAGCTTCGACGCCCGGCGCGGTATCCGGCTGTTTCACTCGATTCTGGTGCACTTTGAAAACGAGATCCGGATTCAAGTGGAAGACCGCTGGGTCAACGCCGCCCTCGCCCCCGACTACCTGAGCCAGGACTTCGCTCATTCGACACCGAACGAATACCTGATGCGCGTTGCCCCATTGCAGGGCGTCAGCTACCGCATCGAGGCAAAACTGCCGCCCGCGGAAACCCGCAAACAGCTGGCAATGCGGGCGGGCGAGCCCTGCCTGGTTCTATATCGGACGACCCGGTCCCTGGGAATGGTCGCCTCCGTGGCCACGATGTGGCACCCGGCCAGCCGCTACCAGTTTACCGGCGCGTTTTGACGCCCGCTGCCATGCAGCATCGCCCGGCCCTATCAATAGCGAGGACAACATGACCCACCGAGTCGTCGAGTGCGTACCCAATTTTTCGGAAGGCCGGGACCTGGTCAAGATGCGCCGGATCACCGACGCCATAGAGTCGGTGTCCGGGGTGAAGCTTCTGCATGTCGATCCCGGCGCGGACACCAACCGCACTGTAGTCACCTTTGTTGGAGATCCGGACAGCGTAGTCGAGGCCGCGTTTCGCGGCATTGCCGCGGCCGCCAAAGTCATCGACATGCGCCGCCACACGGGTGCGCACCCGCGCGTGGGCGCCTGCGACGTGTGCCCCTTCGTCCCGGTAGAAGGCGTCGATATGGATGATTGCGTCGAACTCGCGCGACGACTGGGCGAGCGCGTCGGCAGGGAGCTGGAGGTCCCGGTCTACCTGTACGAACACGCAGCCAGCCGCCCTGCGCGCACGAACTTGGCGCTGGTGCGCAAGGGCGAATACGAAGGCCTCGAACAGAAATTGGCGGACCCGGAGTGGAAGCCCGACTTCGGCCCGGCCCGGTTCAATCCGGCCTTCGGCGCGCTGATCACCGGCGCGCGTGAATTCCTGATCGCCTACAACATCAACCTCAACAGCACGGACAAGGCGCATGCGACCGACATCGCCCTGGAGCTGCGGGAGAAGGGCCGTGTCGCCCGGCGCGGGCAGAAAAACGCGTATTACTCGAGCGGGCAGGAATTGCGCTATACGGAGGACGTCTTTCCCTGCGGCAATTGCGCTTTCGACGGCAAGCGCTTCGAGGATACGGAACAACACTGCCAGGAAGCCCACGGGTATTCCCTGCGCGATCTGCTCGCGCTGAACGATATCGATGCGGCGAAGGGCGTGCTCGGCCGGAAGGTCTACCGCGCGGGACTGTTCAAGGCGTGCAAGGCCATCGGCTGGTATGTGGACGCGTACAAGCGGGTCCAGCTTTCGATCAATCTGACCAACTGGCGCGCGACCTCGCCCCGGGATGTGCTGGAGGCGGCGCGAAACATGGCGACGGCGCGTGGCCTGGTGGTGACCGGCAGCGAGATCGTGGGCCTGGTGCCGTTCCAGGCCCTGTACCAGGCCGGGCGCGCTTATCTCGAAGCGCAGGGCAAGAGCCCGTACGTGCCCGTCAACGACGTGCTCCAGGCCGCAATGTTCAGCCTGGGCCTGAACGACGTAGCGCCGTTCGCGCTCGAAACGAAAGTTCTTGGCCTGCCCAAGGCCTACGCAGGCGGCCTCATGGACATGCGTTGCCGCGGCCTTGTGGACGAGGTGAGCCGCGGCACACCTGCCCCCGGCGGCGGATCCGTCGCGGCCCTCGCCGGAAGTCTGGGCGCGGCCCTCGCATCGATGGTAGCCAATCTGACGCAGGGCAAGGCCGCCAGCGAAATGGCGGAGAAGCAACTCCGCGCCACCGCCGAAAAAGCGCAGCGGGTGAAAGACGCTCTGATGCTGGCGGTGGACGAAGATGCGTTTGCCTTCAGCGCGTACATGAACGCGCGCCGCCTTCCTGCGGGCACTGCCGCAGAGAAAGCCCATCGGGATGCGAAAATGCAGGAAGGCCTCAAGCTTGCGGTCGAAGTGCCGCTACGCACCGCGCGCCTCAGCTACGAAGCCATGGAAACCGCGGAACTGGCCATGCGGGACGGCAATCCCAACTCCATCACCGACGCGATGGTGGGCTTCACCATCGCGTCCGCCGGCGTGCGCGGCGGCATCTGGAACGTACTGATCAACCTCAAGGACCTCGCCGACGCCGCCTTCGTGGCCGAAATGCGACCGACCTGCGCCAAGCTGCTAGCCAAGACCGACGCGCTGCTGGCGCGCGCGACCAGCGACGGAAATGCTCGCCTCGAAGCGATGCTGCTCAGGTAAGTTTTGTCCGGCGTACCGCTCGTCAAACAATGCGGCTATCCACGGCAACGCGCTCGCCGTCGTTCCCGGCCGAGCGGATCGCTGCCTCCATCACCGCAACGCCGTGAATGGCGTCTTCCACCGGCACCGGGTAGATCGCCGCGCCGGCGACGGCATCCGCGAATGCTTCGAGCTCGGCGCGCTCGATGTCCACTTGCGGATACTCGATGCGCCGCACCTTGCCCTCGATATCGCAGACTTCCAGGACCCGGTGCTCGAGCAGATGCAACCAGCCGCGCGTTCCGAACACTTGCAGGCGAAAAATCCGGCCGGTCGCGGTGAGCGTGCTGATGCAGCCGGTGGCGCCGTTGGCAAAGCGCACGAACGCCGAGGTCGTGTCGTCCAACTCCAGCTCGAGCGCTTTGCGCTGGCTCTCGCAGCGTATCGCGGCGATCGGACCGGCGAGACCGATGAAGGCGTCGATAATGTGGATGCCCATCGCCGTCATGCCTCCGGCCGGGCTTTCCGCCTGCGCCGCCCGCCACCCGCCCGGCTGATAGCCGAGACCGAAGTTCCCTGAAAAATTACCTTCCAGGTGCAGGATTTCTCCCAGACTTCCCCCGGCGACGCTACCTTGCATTTCGGCGAACGCGGGGAGAAAACGCCGGTTATGGCCCAACGCGAGAACGACGCCGGCGTCGCGACAGGCCCGCGCCGCTGCGCGCGCGCTCGCCGCATCCAGCGTGAACGGCTTCTCCACAAAGACATGCTTGCCCGCCTTGGCCGCCGCGGCAACCTGCTCTGCATGCTGGGAGTGCGGCGTGGCCAGGACCACCGCGTCGACCCCCGGGTCGGCCAGCACCTGCGCGAGATCGCCGGTAAGCGAAAGCCCGCGCGCGCTGCAGTGCGTGCGCACCGCGTCCGGCGTTCGTGCCACCGCGTGTGTGAAACGCAGCTTCGCGCTCGCCGGCGCGCAGACCGCGTCGACCAGCCGCAGGCCCCAGCGGCCCGGACCGACGATAGCGACATTCAGCATGGGTATGCGCGCATGTGTGATCGGCGCTGCCGCCGGCGGGCGCCGGCGCACGAGCGTTCCCCTGCATTATGACCGTATTGGCGGTGCCGGTCATGGTTCGCGCAGTCGAAACCCGGCCGGATGCGGCCGGTCCGCACCCCTGCGCCGGGGCGTGCCTGGCCGGTGCTTGCCGCCTGTCTGTTGAAGTTGATTGATCCCAGTCAAATGCGGGAAGCGGAAAACCGGCACCATTTGTACTCTTGGCTCAGGTCCGCAACCAGCCTGCGGGGGAAATGCCTTGAAAACACGCGAATGGGAAATCAGCTGGAGCGACAGCCTGAACGTCGGCGTTCCCGAGATCGATGAGGAGCACCGGCAATTTGTCGCGCGCGTCAACGAGCTGAACCAGGCGGTCGTCGAATGCGAGGGCAAAGCGACGGTCGAGCGGCTGCTGGACTTGATGCTGATGGAGGCGAACCATCATTTCTGGCATGAACAACAACTATTGGCTCAATGGAAGTATCCGCAGCGGGCGGCCCACGCCGCCAAGCATGCGCAACTCACGGCGGAGTTTGAGCGCGTGATGAAGGAATTCGAGCAGGCCGACATCAGCTTCACCTGGGCACTCAAGGGCTTGCATATCAAGCAGCTGCTGGTTGATCACCTGTTGCGGGAAGACATGAAATTCCGCGACTTCCTGCGAAAACAAAAGGA
>MERK01000174.1 GCA_001770575.1 Betaproteobacteria bacterium RIFCSPLOWO2_12_FULL_64_23 | reverse complement strand
CCTCAAGGCGCGCATCACGTCGGTGTTTCCCTCCACCACGGCCACTGCGGTGACGAGTTTCCTCACCGGCGTCGGCCCGCAGCAGCACGCGCTTACCGGCTGGCATATCTGGCTGCGCGAACTGGGCTGCCTCGCGGCGACGCTGCGCTTTCGCCCGCGCCATGGCGGCGAGCCGCTGTCCAAGGCCGGCATAGCCCCGCGCAGCGTATTCACCTCGGAACCCATGTTCGATCGCCTCGCCGCGAAAAGCCATGTCGTATCCCCGGACAAAATCATCGAATCGGATTACAACGTGGCGCATTGCGGTGTGGCCGAGCGCAGACCATACAAGGAACTGCCCGAGCTGTTTTCGAGGGTGGCCGAAATCCTGGGAGGCGGCGGCGAACGCAGGTTCGTCCACGCCTATACCTACGACCTCGATGCCGCCGCGCACAGTTTCGGCAGCGCGAGCCCGCAGTTGCAGGAGAAGTTCCGCCAGATCGATGCCGCCTACGCGCGGTTCCTGGGTGAGATCGCCGGCAGCGACACGCTGGTCATCGCGGTCGCCGACCACGGCTTCATCGATTCGTCGAAGTCCGCCTGCATCGAACTCGAGGACCATCCGCAGCTCGCGCAGACCCTGATGCTGCCGCTCTGCGGCGAGCGCCGCGTCGCCTATTGCTACGTGCAGCCCGGGCAGGAGGCCGCCTTCGAGCATTACGTGCACACCCGGCTAGCCCACTGCGCCCATCTGTTTCCAAGCGCCGATTTGATCGCGCAAGGCTGGTTCGGCCTGGGCCCGGCGAACCCGCGCCTCGCCGAGCGCGTCGGCGACTATACCCTGGTGATGAAGGACGATTACACCATCAAGGACTGGATTCTGGGCGAGCCGCGCCATCTGACCCTGGGTGTGCACGGCGGCGTCAGCGCGGCGGAAATGTTCGTGCCGCTGATCGTTGCCGAGGCCTAGAAAAAGCGCTTAGCCCGTGCTCCTGCTCAAGCTGCTGCTGGTTCCGGCGGTGCTCGCCATCGTGTTGGCTGTGTTCTCGCATCGCACCTGCGGCGCGGCGGCTTGGTCTATTCACGGCACCAAGGCGTCATCTACGCAGCCTTACGAACCTTGGCGTAGGTCTTCATCTTAGGGGCCGGCACAGCTGACTTGAAGGCTTCCAGGACGGCTTGCGGTTGGTTCGCCGCAAGCAGCAGTAGCGTTCGAGCGGGCCCTTGCGGTTCCCGACGCTCCTGTTCCCAGTTTCGAAGCGTCGCCACGCTTACCCCCATGAAAAGAGCGAATTGGTCCTGAGAAAGGCCAAGCTCTCTGCGGATCGCCGGCACATCGGCCGCGCGCGGTCGCTCTACCGTGAAGGTCTTGAGCTTTGCCTCACCGCGCTTCCATGCCTTGATTTCCTTGAGGCCTTGGATGATCTCTTTGCCGACATCTCGCTTACTCATTGGTCAATTCCTCCAATAGCTTCACAACTCGCTTCAGATCCATTGCGCTCAGATTCTCCTTTTCCCCCTTGCCGTAGAGCGTCAGGAAAAAGGTTTGTTCGTCCGCTTTGGCCCAGTAGTAGATGACGCGCACCCCGCCTGACTTGCCTTTGCCGCCCGATGCCCAGCGAACCTTGCGCACACCGCCAGCGCCGCGAATCACATCGCCCGCATCTGGATACTCGATAAGATGATTCCGCGACAGCCGGTACTCGTCGTCTCTCAGGTAATCACCGAGCAACCTCGAAAAAAGGCTTGTCTCTACAAAGACCATGCCAAATGCTATGTCAATGGCGTAGTCCACGAAGGTGCCGCGGGCGCGCGACGGCGTGAGTGCGGCGAAAACTTGCACGTCGTCCAGGGGCTTGGTTCCGCTGCGGGCCGGCCGGGCTCACCCTCTCGGTCGCGTCCATGTCTCCGACCACGCCAGACAGCAACTCGATCCCGGCTTGCCGTAGCGGTCCTGCAGGAACACCTGCGCCGTGGCGACGTTGCTGTTTACCGACAACTGCGCGCTGCGCGCGGGCAGGAAGGTGCTGTAGACGCCGATCGGGCGGTCCATCGCTCCCGGCGGCATGGTGAGCACGAACGGTGCCATCAGATCCCAGTAGGAAAGGATGATCTCGTCCTCGTCGGAGATGATGCGCTCTTCGACCGTGCTGAGCGAATTGCCGCTGCGTTCAAATTCGGCGTCGATCAGCGGCAGCGACTCGGAGGCGAAGTCCTTGTACAGCAGAACTTCGATGGTGCGCTGGAGGAAACGCGCGACCGCCGCGTTGTCGGTGTAGACCCGCGGTCCCTTGCCCATGAGCGGGCTTTCGATGAACAGCGCGTGTCCCTGACCGGCGGCCGACCAGAGCACGCGCCAGTGACTGACGCGGTCTGCGATGGTCTTGCCGCCGTCGTTGGAGAGACGGATGAACGAGTTTTCCCCGGTCATCACGACATCGTGCGGGTCTACCAATCGGGGTTCGGACATGGGTTTGCTCCTGATCTGCGAAAAAGGGGAAAACGGCTCAGCCGGTGATGCCGATCTGCCAGGGCACGAACTCGTGCTCGCCCAGGCCCAGTTCCTCGCTCCTGGTCTTGTCGCCCGAGGCGGTGCGCAGGATGAGCTGGAAAATCTGTTCACCCATCTCGTCCATGCTGGCCGTGCCATCGAGGATCTGGCCGCAATTGATGTCCATATCCTCCTCCAGCTTGCGGTACATCGGCGTATTGGTGGCAAGCTTGATCGAAGGCGCGGGCTTGCAGCCGAAAGCCGAGCCGCGGCCGGTGGTGAAGCACACCACGTTGGCGCCGCCCGCGATTTGCCCCGTGGCCGATACCGGGTCGTAGCCCGGCGTGTCCATGAACACGAAGCCCTTCTGCTTTACCGCCTCGGCGTAAACGTACACTTCCATCAGCGGCCCGGTGCCGCCTTTCATCGCCGAGCCCAGAGATTTCTCGAGGATATTGGCCAGCCCCCCGGCCTGGTTGCCCGGGCTCACCACGCCATTGATCTGGACATCCCTGCCCAGCGCATACACGTCCTTCCACCAGCGGATGCGTGCGATCAGCTTCTCTCCGACTTCGCGCGACACTGCGCGCCGCGTGAGCGTGTGCTCGACGCCGTAGATCTCCGGCGTCTCGGACAGCACCGCGGTGCCGCCGTGGCGCACCAGGATGTCCATCGCCGCGCCGAGCGCGGGATTGGCGGTGATCGAGGAAAAACTGTCCGAGCCGCCGCACTGCAGCCCGACGGTGATGTGGCTCGCCGGCACCGGCACGCGGCTGACGCGGTTCGCCTCTGGAAGCAGTTCCTTCACCGCGGCGACGCCCGCCTCGATCGTCTGGCGTGTCCCGCCCGTGTCCTGCATCACGAAGGTGCGCAGCTTCGCGCCGCCGGCGAGTTTCTCGCTCTCGAACAGGGTGTTGATCTGGTTCCGCTCGCAGCCCAGGCCCACCACCAGCACCGCGGCGAAATTGGCGTGACGGATGTAGCCGGCGAGCGTGCGTCGCAGCAGGTCCATCGGCTCGCCCGACAGTTCCATGCCGCAACCGGTCGAGTGCGTGAACGCGGCGACGCCGTCGACATTCGGAAACTGCGACAGCCATTCCGGCGTGAACCACGCGGCGATGCGGTGCGAGACGGTGGCCGAGCAATTCACGGTCGACACGATGCCGATGTAATTGCGCGTCGCTACGCGCCCGTCCGCGCGCACGATGCCCATGAAGCTCGCGCGCTCGGCCTCGGGCACCATGTCCACCGGCTTGTAGTCGCGGGCATAGGCGTAGTCGCGGTCGAACTCGCGAAACTCCATGTTGAGCCGGTGCAGCAGCGTGCCGGGGGCGATGTCCGTCGAGGCGAAGCCGATCACGGTGTTGTATTTGAGCACCGGCTCGCCTTTGGCGAGCGCGCGCGCGGCAACCTTGTGGCCGGCGGGGATGCGGTTGAGGCAGCTCAGGTTCTCGTCGGCGAGAATGCTTCCCTGCGCCAGATCGATACGCGCGACCAGCACGTTGTCGTTCGGGTGCAGCCGGATCGCCGGTGCAGCGAGGTTCTTCATGGCAGGGGCGTTCATGCGTTCGCTTCCTTACGCTGGGTGAAACGCATCCTAACAAACTCCCGGATATCCGGCCGCAAGGATTCAAAGCACCCGGCCGGACGAGGGAAGCGGGGCGGAAAAGGAAGGGTCCCGTCCCTTCCTTGGCCCCTCGTGCCCCCCTAAAGCAGGCGCCTGACGGAAAATCCGTTAGGCGCCGTCAATTCCGGAAGAAAAAGTATTTTCCGGGATTCATCCGCTTGCGGTAGCACGCGGAGGCGCGATGCTTTAGACTACCGCTCTATTGACCCGGACTGGATCATTGCCCGGGTTGATATTCGACTACATTTCTATCAGGAGATTTTCGTGGCTACTGGAACAGTGAAGTGGTTCAACGCAGGCAAGGGTTTTGGTTTTATTCAGGCAGATGACGGCTCGAAAGACGTGTTTGTGCATATCTCGGCGGTGGAGAAAGCCGGCCTGTCCACCTTGAACGAAGGTCAAAAAATTCAGTACGAATTGCAGAAAGGCCAGGACGGAAAAACGTCGGCGGGAGATTTGAAGTCCATCTGAGCCCCACTCGCCAGATCGACCCGGTCGGTCGATCCGGATTCCTGCCGCGTTGATGACCTTGTCCCGTTTCTCGGTACCGGAGGCGATGCATTCCACCGCCTCGGGCGGCGAGCTGGCGACCTCGCGCCGATACCGGGTTTCCTGAAGTCCTCCGCCGCCTCCCCGGATGCCGGCGTGCGACGCCGGTTGGCGTTGGTTTTTCGACGGCGGCGGGCACGCAATTCGCAGGTTTGCGCGCCGGCGGGCGCGCCGCGCTGAGTCTGAAGTATCTCGGCGGTGGCCATGGGCAGGGCTGCAACGAGGCCGACGACCGTTTCACGTTGTGGCGCCGGCGTTTCCATCACCTCGCTTTTTACGGATTCATGCTGTGCTTTGCCTCGACTTCGGTTGCCGCGCTGTACCATTATTTGTTCGGCTGGCGTGCGCCGTATGCGCTGGCCAGCCTGCCGGTGCTGCTGGGCACGGCGGGCGACGGACAGCCGATGGCCGAAAAACCCAGCGCCGACTCATTCGACGACGCGCAGCGACTCCTTGCCTTGCACGTTGCGGCCGTGTCCGGCCCAGCGTTTAAACAGGTTGTGCTCGATCCCCACCTGGTCGAGCGCTTTGCCGATGCTCTGGTGGATGATGTCCATGATCGATTCGGGCTTGTGATAGAAAGCCGGCATCGGCGGCAGGATCACCGCACCGCAATCGGCTGCCCGCACCATGAGCTCGAGGTGTCCCTTGTGCAAAGGTGTCTCGCGCACCATGAGCACCAGCGGTCTGCGCTCCTTGAGCGTCACGTCGGCCGCCCGCACGATCAAATTGTAGGTGAATGAATTGGCGATGGCCGAGAGTGATTTCACGGAGCACGGCGCGACGATCATCCCGCGAGTGCGGAACGAGCCGCTGGCAACGGCCGCGCCGACATCCTTGTTGTTATAGACCACGTTCGCCAGGCCTTTGACGTAGTCGAGGTCGAAATCGGTCTCGATGGCGAGGTTCATGCCGGCGGCCTCGCTCAGGATCAGGTGCGTTTCCTGTCCCAGTGTCTTCAGCGCACGCAGCATTTCGACGCCGTAGATCACGCCTGAGGCGCCGGTGATCGCCACCACTAATGGCAGGCTCATTGATTCGCTCCCCTCGTCGTTTTCCAGCAGGTTTTCAAGCGGCCAGCGCCGGTCGATGCATCTGGACCGACTCGATCACCGGAAACCCCGCCGCTTCCAGCGCGGACACGACTTCCCGCACCTCCACGGCATGGAAGCGGATGATAACCTTCTTCTCGGGGTAGCCGGTGTCGGCGTGGCCGTCATGCCGGCCGATGGGATAGATCGCCTGCAGTACCGCTCCCGCGCCCTCGACCACATCGACGATCCGGCCGAGCACGCCGGGACCGAGTTCCAGCGGCGCCAGCGTCACGCCGCTGCGCCGTTCCCATGCGCCGAGACAATGCGCCGCGAGCTGGAAAATCTCGTTGGCGGAGATCACCCCCACAACACGCTCGCCATCGACGACCGGGAACTGCGCCACGCCCAGTTCCTGGCCTCTCAACAGGCACTGCTCCATGGTTTCGCCGGCCTCTACCGTGGCCGGGTTGCGCACCATGATGTCCCTGACCTTGAGGCGGGTGACAAAAAAATTGAACTCGTCCGGATTTTGCGTGCGCAGGACGAATTGCCCCATGCGCAGCAAGTTGGC
>MERK01000173.1:0-4710 GCA_001770575.1 Betaproteobacteria bacterium RIFCSPLOWO2_12_FULL_64_23 | reverse complement strand
GTGCGCCGCGCCTCGGCCCGGGCCTCGTCCACCAAGCCGCTGGCGAGGAAAGTGCGGCCGCAGCACAGCGGGCGCCCGCCGTCGGCCGCGCGCGCGAGGTGCACGCGATAGCCCGCCGCCTCGAGCACGGCCAGCGCCGCGCGCGCGTTATCGGGCTCGAAGTAATTGTTGAAGGTATCGACCAGCAGCACGACTTCTTTCGTCGCATTGGCGTCGGAGGAAATGCCCCCTGTCCCCCCTTTTTCAAAGGAGGGGACCTGATTGACGCTGCCCGCCTCTCCCCCCTTCGCCGAAGGGGGGCTGGGGGGGATTTTGCTGAAATAATCGCTGCGCCACTTGGGCAGGGAGCGTTTTGCCGACAGGCCCAGCAGCGATTCGCTCAAAGCCGCGAGGCCGGGAACGGCGTCGCGCAGGTTGGCGAGCGCTGGCAGGCGCGCGGCCCAGGGCGCGTAGCGCGGCAGCCATGCGATCAGCCTGTCCTTGAGCGGAACACCGTGACGTTTCTGGTAGTGATGCAGAAACTCGATTTTCATTTTCGCCATGTCGACGCCGGTGGGGCATTCGCGCTTGCAGCCCTTGCAGCTCACGCACAGGTCCATGGCCTCGCGCATCGCCTCCGAGGTGAACGCGTCGGCGCCCAATTGTCCGGAGAGGGCGAGCCGCAGCGTATTGGCGCGGCCGCGGGTGAGGTCGCGTTCGTTGCCGGTGGCGCGGTAGGACGGACACATGCTGCCGGCGTCGAACTTGCGGCAATGGCCGTTGTTGTTGCACATCTCCACCGCCGCAATGAATCCCCGGCTTGACGACGCATCAGCGGCCTCGCCGGGCGCGTTCCACTCGCTCCAATCCAGGGCGGTATCGAGCTGTTGCGCGGCATAGCCGGGTTTGAAACGGAACAGGCTGCGGTCGTCCTGCTTCGAGCCGCGCACGATCTTGCCCGGATTCATCAGTCCGCCCGGGTCGAACAGATCCTTGATCTCCTCCAGCGCGCGCGTGAGGCGCGCGCCGATGATGGGCTCGATCCACTCCGAGCGCGCGAGTCCATCGCCGTGTTCGCCCGAGTAGGCCGCACCCTTGTAGCTCCGCACCAGCGCGCACGCCTCCTCGGCGATGGCGCGCATTTGCCTGGCGCCGCCTTGTTTCATGTTGAGCACCGGACGCACGTGCAGCGTGCCGACCGAGGCGTGCGCGTACCAGGTGCCGCGCGTGCCGTGCTTGGCGAACACCTGCGTCAGCTTGTCGGTATATTCGGCAAGGTGCTCGAGCGGCACGGCGCAGTCCTCGATGAAGGACACCGGCTTGCCTTCGCCTTTCATCGACATCATGATGTTGAGGCCGGCTTTCCTCACCTCCCACACTTCCTTCTGCAGCGCGGCGTCGGTGATCTCGACCACGCCGCCGGGGAAGCCGAGTTCGGCCATCAGCTCCACCAGCTGTTTCAGTTTCGCGTGCTGCTCGCCGCGGTCGTCGCCGGCGAATTCGACCAGCAGAATCGCGTCCGGGTCGCCCTTGAGAAAACGGTTGACGATGGGCTTGAACGCGGCATTGCCGCGCGCGAGTTCGATCATCGTGCGGTCCACCAGCTCCACCGCCGTAGGCCCGAGTTTGACGATATGCTGCGGCGCGAGCATCGATAGCTGAAACGTCGGGAAGTGGCACACGCCCAGGGTCTTGTGTTGCGGCAACGGCGCCAGATCCAGATGGATGCGCCGCGAATAGGCGAGCGTGCCCTCCGAGCCGACCAGGAGATGCGCGAGATTGTGCGCGCGCAGCGCGCCTTCCGCGCCGGGTTGCACCATGTCGATGTTATAGCCCTGCACCCGGCGCAGCACATTGGGCCAGCGCGCTTCGATCTCCGCCGCCTCGCGCCGCACCACCGCATGCACGCGTCCGACAAGGGCCCGATAGGCCAGGGGCGCGCCGGCGATCTCGTCGCTCCTGCCAAAGTGAAATTCGGAGCCGTCGGCGAGCAGCGCGTCGATGCCGCGCACGTTGTGCACCATGTTGCCGTAGCGTATCGAGCGCGAGCCGCAGGAGTTGTTTCCGGCCATGCCGCCCAGGGTCGCCTGCGCGCTGGTGGAAACATCCACCGGGAACCACAGGCCGTGCGGCTTGAGATAAGCGTTCAGCTGGTCCAGCACCATGCCCGGCTGCACCACCGCCGTGCGCGCATCTTTATCGAAGGCGAGAACGCGGTTCAGGTATTTGGAATTGTCGATGACCAGGGCTGCGCCTACGGTCTGGCCGCACTGCGAAGTGCCGCCGCCGCGCGGCAGGATGGGCACGCCCTGGTCGGCGGCGATCTGGATGGCGATGCGCGCGTCCTCTTCGGTCTGCGGCACCACCACGCCCACAGGCTCGATCTGGTATATCGACGCGTCGGTGGAATAGCGGCCACGGCTGGCGGCATCGAACAGGACCTCGCCCCGAATCTCGCGCCGCAGCCGTGCGGCAAGCGCGCCGTCGCCCCTGCGCGGGTGCAGGGTGATGGTCGCAACTTGTTTGGGTGCTCGATCCATGGGATCGTGAACGCGGATAGATCCTGCTATTTACGCGAGTGCGGTTTCGGCCTGGCGCATGGCGTCGAGCAGCGCTTGCGGCCCCTGCGCGCCGGAAACCGCGAGCTTGCCGTTGAAAATGAAAAAAGGCACGCCTTCCACGCCGATGGCGCGCACGCGCTGGTCTTCCTCGCCCACCGCCTGCCGCGACTGCGGATCGGCCAGGCATTGCTCCACCTTTGTCCGGTCCAGGCCGGCGCCAGTGGCGATCGCGACCAGATTTTCCGTCCTGGTCAGATCGACGCCGTCGAGAAAATAGGCGTGCAGGAAAGCCTCTTTGACCCTGTCCTGCAAGCCCTCGGCCTTCAGCCCCGCCGTGCCGGCGAGCGCAATCAGGCTGTGCGCGGCAACGGTGTTGGGCTGGCGCGTGATCCGGTCGAACGCGAAGGCGATGCCGTATTCGGCGCCGGCCGCGGTCACACGCGCATAGACATCCTTCGCCCGCGCGGCGCCGAATTTCTGCACCACGTAATCCTGCCGGCTCATGCCCTCGGCGGGCAGCTGCGGATTGAGCTGAAACGGCCGCCAGCTAAGGCTGGGCTTGTCCGCGCCGGGGTGTTGCTGCGCGTACAGCGCGAGTGCCGCCTCGATCTGGCGCTTGCCGATGTAGCACCAGGGGCAGACCACGTCGGAAATGATGTCTATGTTCAAAGCGACCTCCTTGACATGCCACTCTACCTTACTACATTGCTCAATCGGCTTGCTCGCCCAGCGCTTCCAGCACTACCAGCATCTTGTTGCCGAGGTGACCGCGCAGCAGCGCCGGCAGCAATGCGCCGTCGCGCCGGATCAGCGCATCGAGGATCTTCTGATGCTCCTCCACCGCATGGTCCCAGCGCTCGCGCGAGAGATTGGCCATATACCGCGCGCGGCGCACATGGCCGTTCAAAGCGCGGTAGGTGTTCGCCAGCGTTGCATTGCCGGTGGACTCGACCAGGCGCAGGTGAATCTGCTGGTTGCAGCGGAAATACGGCGCGAGTTCGCCGCGGGCGTGATGCGCCAGCATCTGGTAGTGCAGGGCCCGAATCTCGGCGATGTCGGCGTCGCTCGCGTTGACGCAGGCAAGCTCGCCGGCGAGCGCCTCCAGCGCGCCCAGGAGCACGAACATCTCCCGCACCGTCGTGACCGTGATGGGCGTAACAATCGCGCCGCGGTTGGGCAACAGTTCGACCAGGCCCTCCGAAGCGAGAAATTTGATCGCTTCGCGCACGGGTGTGCGCGACGTGCGCAGACGCTCGCACAGCACGCGCTCGTTCAGCTTCACCCCGGGCGCGAGTTCGCCCTGGACGATCAGGTCGCGCAGGCGCTCGAGCACCTCCTCGACCAGCAGGCGCGGTTCGGCAACGGTTTCGGCGCTCATGCTCGGGGAGACGCTCTGAAGATCTTGGTTCATGCTACGGGCTCATTAGGAAATGAGGGACACCTCCACCCATACTCCGCTATTTCCGGGGTCGTTTCGGTAGTTCTGAAGCGACCTCCAAGGAGAATTTTGTATGCATAATACGCCGCGCCTGCGATCATGGCAATCTAAATATACCTTTGATTAAATGAGATATTAAAGAATTCGTTGACGAATGACGACGGATTATGATTGAATTGCATACAAAGTCGGCATGCAACATTAGGCACTCCAGCCCACCCTTCCAGCCCGCGAGGAACACCGCCATGGCCTTCAATAGTGGTCGTCATTTCCTGCAAATCCCCGGGCCGACCAACGTGCCCGACCGCATCCTGCGTGCCATCGACTATCCGACCATGGACCACCGCGGGCCGAAGTTTGGCCAGTTGGGTCTGGAGATCATCGAAGGCCTGAAGTACGTATTTCAGACGCAGCAGCCGGTGGTGATTTACCCGGCCTCGGGCACCGGTGCCTGGGAAGCGGCGCTGGTCAACTCGCTTTCGCCCGGCGACAAAGTGCTGATGGTCGAGACCGGGCATTTCGCCAGCCTGTGGCAGAAAATGGCCGGCAAGTTCGGCCTGCAGGTGGAGCTGATCGCCACCGACTGGCGCCGCGGCGCCGATCCAGCGGCGGTCGAGGCGAAACTGAAGGAAGACCAGGCGCACGCGATCAAGGCAGTGTGCGTGGTGCACAACGAAACCTCCACCGGCGTCACCAGCCGCATTCCCCTCGTGCGCAAGGCGATCGACGCGG
>MERK01000172.1 GCA_001770575.1 Betaproteobacteria bacterium RIFCSPLOWO2_12_FULL_64_23 | reverse complement strand
GTGGACGGCGCAGGCGGGCTACACCCACGGCCTGTGGCTATTGCTCGCGCTCAGCGTGGTGGGGGTGGGCGCCTTGATGCTGGCGCAGCAGCTAGCCCTGCGCTCGCGCTAAGAATCACAGATTGGGCGCCAGCAGCCGCTGCAAATCCCGTTCGGCCATGCCACGGCGCATCGCCAAGTCTTTGAGCTGGTCGTCGCCGATCTTGCCGACGCTGAAATAGGTGCTGTCCGGGTGGCCGATGTAGAAGCCACTGACGCTGGCGGCTGGGCTCATGGCCAGGCTCTCGGTGAGGGTCATGCCGATGTCGGCACACTGCAGCAGCTCGAACATGTCTTTCTTCACGCTGTGATCGGGACAGGCCGGGTAGCCGGGAGCCGGGCGGATGCCTTGGTACTTTTCCGCGATCAAATCTTTGGCGGGCAGGGCTTCATCAGGCGCATAACCCCACAGGTCGGTGCGCACTTTTTTGTGCATGCACTCGGCAAAGGCTTCGGCCAGCCGGTCGGCCAGGGACTTGAGCAGGATGGCGCTGTAGTCGTCGTGCGCGGCCAGAAACTGCGCTTCTTTCTTCTCGATGCCGATACCCGCGGTCACAGCGAAGACGCCGATGTAGTCCCGGATGCCCGCCTGCGCGGGAATCACGGCCTCGGCATTCCCTGGCTTATTCAAGTCTTTTTGGCCTGTAGCCCCCGTCTTCATTACGTTAGTAGCTATATTTTTAATAGCAATTTTGGGTGCCACAAAATCGGCCAGGCAGCGGCTCGGGCGCATCACACCGTCAATTTCTTCCTTGGCCGCTTGCTGGCGCAGGCCGTACCAGGTCATGGCCACGGTGCTGCGGGTCTCATCCGTGTAGAGCTCGATGTCGTCGTCGTTGACCGTGTTGGCGGGGTACAGGCCCAACACGCCATTGGCGGTGAGCCAGCGGCCTTCGATGATTTTCTTCAACATCGCCTGGCCATCGGCATAGATTTTTTTGGCCTCAGCGCCCACGACCTCATCGTCCAGGATTGCCGGGAATGGTCCGGCCAGGTCCCAGGTCTGGAAGAACGGCCCCCAGTCGATAAAACCGGCCAATTCGCTCAAGTCAAAGTTCTTGAAAATGCGTCGGCCGATGAACTTCGGCGTGGTCGGGGTGTAGTCGCTCCAGGCCAACTCCGTTCGGGCTGAGCCTGTCGAAGCCTTAAGCCCTTCGACCCCTTCGACAGCGCTCAGGACAGGCAGCTCTGGGCGAACGGGGGTTGGCAGCCACTTGTTGGCGCGCGCCTTGGCCAGCGGCCACAGCGGGATTTGCTTCTTGTTGGCGTGCTGCTGGCGCACGCGCTCGTAATCGGTGTTGAGCTCGGCCAAGAAGCTGCTGGCGGCCTCACCCAACAGGTTTTGCACCACACCCACGCTGCGCGAGGCATCGGGCACATAGACCACGGGGCCCTCGTAATGGGGCGCCACTTTGACGGCGGTGTGGACCCGGCTGGTGGTGGCGCCACCAATCAGCAGCGGGATTTTTTTGACGCGAAAGTACTCGTCCTTCTGCATCTCGCCGGCCACATAGGCCATTTCTTCCAGGCTGGGCGTGATCAGTCCTGACAGGCCAATGATGTCCGCGCCCTCCACCTTGGCGCGCGCCAGAATCTCGTGACACGGCACCATCACACCCATGTTGACGACGTCAAAGTTGTTGCACTGCAAGACCACGGTGACGATGTTTTTGCCAATGTCGTGCACATCACCCTTGACGGTGGCGATGATGATCTTGCCTTTGGTCTGCACGTCACGGCCAGCGGCCTCATCGAGACGCTTTTCTTCTTCAATGTAGGGAATCAAATGCGCCACGGCTTGCTTCATCACGCGTGCGCTTTTCACCACCTGCGGCAAAAACATCTTGCCCTGGCCAAACAGGTCGCCGACGATGCTCATGCCCGCCATCAGCGGACCTTCAATCACATGCAGCGGCCGCCCGCCCTTGGCGATGATGGCCTGATAGGCTTCTTCGGTGTCGCTAACGATGAAATCGGTGATGCCATGCACCATCGCGTGGCTCAGGCGCTGCTCCACGCTCACCGGCTGCTCCGGCGTGCCGCGCCATTCAAGCTTCTTGCTCTCGTCCTTGGCCCCGCTTTTCGCCGTTTCGGCAATCTCGACCAGGCGCTCACCCGCATCCGGGCGGCGGTTCAGCACCACGTCTTCCACGCGCTCGCGCAGCTCCGGCTCCAGGTCGTCGTAGACCCCGACCATGCCCGCGTTGACGATGCCCATGTCCATGCCGGCCTTGATCGCGTGGTACAGAAACACGGTGTGAATGGCTTCGCGCACCGGGTCGTTGCCCCGGAAGCTGAAAGACACGTTGCTGACACCGCCCGACACCTTGGCGCCCGGCAGGTGTTGTTTGATCCAGCGCGTGGCGTTGATGAAATCGACCGCGTAGTTGTTGTGCTCTTCAATGCCGGTGGCGATGGCGAAGATGTTGGGGTCGAAGATGATGTCTTCCGGCGGGAAACCCACCTCGTCGACCAGGATGCGGTAGGCGCGCTCGCAAATGCCGATCTTGCGCTCGTAAGTGTCGGCTTGGCCCTGCTCGTCAAACGCCATCACCACGGCAGCGGCACCGTAGCGGCGCAGCAACTTGGCGTGATGTTTAAAGGCATCCACGCCTTCTTTCATGCTGATGGAGTTGACCACCGCCTTGCCCTGCACGCAGCGCAGGCCGGCCTCGATGACGCTCCATTTGCTGGAGTCAATCATGACCGGAACCCTTGAAATGTCGGGCTCGGACGCTATCAAATTCAAGAACCTCACCATGGCCGCCTGGCTGTCGAGCATGGCCTCGTCCATGTTGATGTCGATGATCTGGGCGCCGTTCTCGACCTGCTGGCGCGCCACGCTCAGGGCCTGGTCAAACTCGCCGTTCAAAATCATGCGGGCGAAGGCCTTGGAGCCGGTCACATTGGTGCGCTCGCCGATGTTGACAAACGACGCGATGGGCGACAGATCTTGAGCTCTGTCCCCGGCTGATTGGGAGGGTGCATCGGCTAAGGGCGCAAGGCCAATCGTCAACGGCTCCAGGCCGGACAACTTCATGGGGGGGACAATAATTTCGGACATGCAACTCACCTGTGGCTAAATGGATCAGGTGAGCGTCGTTGGGGTCATCCAAGCCTGACGGGCCTTCTGACCCGCTGCAACGCTCCTTGGATACGCTGGATTTTAACGGCTAAAGCCCGCACTGGACCTTTTTCCAACGTGAGTATGGCGTCGGCGACGGGGCGGGCAAAGACGAGCAGACGAGCTACTTCTGGTCGCGACCGGCTCGCGCGCAGCTTGGCGACAGCATCTTATCGCTGGACATCGCCGCTGACCACCAGGAATGCGCCCCAAGGCAGGCTGTTCGGGAGGGCGCGTTCCACTGCCTGCGCAGCGCCCGTTGCTGACGGCAGGACTATCGCGCTACTGAAATGAACGTGCCCGACCGGCAACGCCTTCAGGGCCTCATCAAGTTCGCGCCGGCTGTGCCAATGAGCGCCCTGATAGGCGCCCTTGCCACCATTTCGTCCCTTGTCAAGCCACAGCAGGCTGTGCCGGTTGAGCAAGCCAAGCACGAAGCGCCGCCGCGTGACTCGCACGATCTCTGCCATCGCGCGAGGCCAGTCGTCTACGAAGCACAAGGCCGTGATCGAAATGACTTGATCGAAGGATTGGTCGGGGAAAGGCAGGCGGCGAGCATCGCCTGCCACGTAGGCTATAGCTTGATCCGATCGATGGCGGGCGAAATCGAGCGCGTCGGCATCAACATCCAGGCCGGTCACGTCAAGTCCGGCGGCCGCAAAGCGACGGGTGAACCAGCCGCTACCGCAACCCACGTCGAGCAGGCTTGTGCCAGGCCTCATATCAAGGTGGCGACATAGAAGCTCGAATTCAACATCGCCGATCCAGCGTCCGCGCGGACTGTCGTACCACGCGTCGTACGCTTCTGGTGTCACAGACTGGCCACCGTCCGCCACGCCTCAAGCAAACCACTGGCGGCGCGACTCACTTCGTCAGGCGTCGTGAGTGTGCCCACGGACAGCCGCACGGCCCCGGCCGCGCGCACAGAACTGACGCCCATCGCGGCCAATACACCGCTGACAACATCATGTTCGGAATGACAAGCCGAACCGAGCGACGCAGCGACGATATGACTGGCTTGGTCAAGCAGCCTGCGCCCGCTAACCCCCGGAAACGAGACATGGAGCGTGTTGGGAAGACGCTGAACGGGGTGGCCATTGAGCATGAGGCCGGGTATCGCCTCGATCAGCAGGCCATGGAGTTGGTCGCGCAGCTCGCGCAGATGGCTGCCTGCCCGAGGCAGCCGTTCGCGCGCCAGCTGCGCCGCGACGCCAAAACCAACAATGGCGGGGACGTTCTCGGTGCCTGCTCGCAAGCCATGCTCATGGTCGGCGCCAAAACTGATGTTGCGCACAGGCGTGTTCTGACGGATATACAGGGCTCCCACACCCTTGGCCGCGTAAAACTTATGCCCGGCCAGGGTGAGCAGGTCAACACCCAATGTGCCGACGTCAACCGCAATCTTGCCCGCCGATTGGGCCGCGTCGGTGTGCAGCAAGATGCCGCGTTCGCGTGTGATCTGCGCGATTTCGCGAATCGGCTGGATGGTGCCAACCTCGTTGTTGGCGTGCATCACCGACACCAGCGCGGTATCGGGCCGCAGGGCTTGCGCAATAGCGTCAGGCGAGACCCGGCCGAAACCGTCGACGGGCACCACGGTGAGGTTCCAGCCTTCTTCCCGCAGATGCTGTGCCGGGGCCATGACCGCCGGGTGCTCAATGGCACTGACGACGAGATGACGCTTGGCGCCGCCGAGCGCTCGCGCCACACCGAGCAGGGCCAGGTTGTTGGCCTCGGTGGCGCAGCCCGTGAACACGATCTCATGCGCCCGCGCACCGATCAGTGCGGCGACCTGGTTGCGTGCCTGGTCGACCGCCTGCGCGGCGATTCGACCGAAGGGGTGCGTGGACGAAGGATTGCCGAAATGCACGCGCAGAAACGGCAGCATGGCCTCAAGCACTTCCGGCGCGACCGGCGTTGTGGCGTTGTAGTCGAGGTAGATGGGCT
>MERK01000171.1 GCA_001770575.1 Betaproteobacteria bacterium RIFCSPLOWO2_12_FULL_64_23 | reverse complement strand
CATGAAGAACTGGGAGGACGATGACGATGACGCATATTGCTCGACGCGTCAGGACCTGATCGACTGCGCGGCGGTTGCCGACGTGATCGGCATCGAGCTCGAAGCGGTCAATTTCGCCGCCGAATACAAGGAGCGCGTGTTCAGCGCATTCCTCGCCGAGTACCAGGCCGGGCGCACGCCCAATCCGGACGTGCTGTGCAACGCCGAAATCAAGTTCAAGGCCTTTCTCGATCACGCCCTCGCGCTCGGCGCCGGGCGCATCGCCACCGGGCACTATGCGGGCGTGCGCGAGGTGCGCGAGGGAGAACATGCGGGGCGCTTCGAACTGCTCAAGGCGGCGGACAGGAGCAAGGATCAGAGTTATTTTCTGCACCGCCTGAGCCAGGCGCAGCTCGCCAGCGCGGTGTTTCCGCTGGCGCAGCTGCAAAAAACCGAGGTGCGCAGGATCGCCAAGGAAGCAGGCCTGCCGGTGCATGCGAAGAAAGACTCGACCGGCATCTGCTTCATCGGCGAGCGCCCGTTCCGCGAATTTCTCAACCGCTATCTGCCGCGCACGCCCGGCCCGATCCGCACGCCCGAGGGGAGGGTGATCGGCGAGCATGTGGGCCTCGCGTTCTATACCATCGGGCAGAGGAAGGGCATAGGCATAGGCGGGGTGAAGGGCGCAGGGGCAGAGGGCGCGGCCTGGTATGTGGCGGGCAAGGACATGGCGACGAACGAGCTCTTGGTGGTATCGGGCCACGACCATGCGCAATTGCAGAAGGACAGCTTGCGCGCCGCGGACCTGTCCTGGATCAGCGGCAACGCACCGGATGCAGCGCCGGCCTATGCGGCGAAGACGCGCTATCGCCAGGCCGACGCGTCCTGCCGCATTACCCGCCTCGGGGATGATTTGCTTGAACTCGGCTTCGTACAGCCGCAATGGGCGGTCACGCCGGGGCAATCAGCCGTGCTGTACCAAGACGGGGTATGTTTGGGCGGCGGCGTGATTCAGTAGATATCCAATATCCGTTAGGAGCAATACGGCCCTCACAGGGCCGTGTTGCATGTGGCGCGGTATCGCCTCAGTTCTTGTAGGCCTCGATCTGGATCCACAGCTTGATCTCGTCGCCGACGGCAGGCAGGGCGAACTTCATGCCGAAGTCGGAGCGCTTGAACGAGCCGCTCGCATTTCCACCGCACATTTCCTTCTTGTTAAAGGGATGCGGCTGGCATTTCCAGTTCTCGACGCGCAGAACCATGGGCTTGGTCACGCCAAGCAGGGTCAGATTCCCTGCGATGGTGCCGGGGTCGTCGCCATTGAATTTCACGCCGGTCGACTTGTAGGTCATGGTCGGGTATTCGGCCACGTTGAAGAAATCCGGCGTGCGCAGGTGCTCGTCGAGCGAACGCGGCCGCGACCCTTTGTCGCTATCGCCGCTGCTCACCGAGGTGGTCTGGACCGTGATCTCGACCGAGGCGGTCTTCGCTGCGCGGTCGAGCGTGAACTTGCCGGCGGATTTGTCGAAGCGGCCGCGCCAATTGGACACGCCGAAATGATTCGCCTCCCAGTGCGGGTAGGTATGCGTCGGATCGATCGTATAGTTCTCCGGCGCGGCAACCGCAATCAGCGGCAGGGCAACAGCCAGCAATGCAACGGCAAGTCTGGACATTTTGGGTTCTCCTTGATATCAAAGTAACAGCGCGTGAGGCACTTAAGCGGGCAGCCTGCTTCCCGACTGCCAGGTCAATGCGATTGCTGCCGCGGCGACAGCGAGGGTGCATGCCGAGACGGTGACAGCCTGGATCCAGAGCGCGGATTTTTCCGGCGCGGGCAGGCGCGCGGCAAGCGGTATCAATGCCAGCGCGGGGAGCGAATACCAGGGCAGTTGCGCGAGGATCAGGGTTGCCGCGGCGAGCAAGCCCCCGGTGAGCGCAAGCGGCAACATGAAGGTGGCGCCGGCCTCGTATTTCCTGCCGCCGAGCACCTGCGGCAACAGGAATGCCCCGGCTGCCGCTGCCAGCGAAATACCGTACATACCGTAAAGCGCCGAGGCGCCGAGTACCGCCGATATGCCGACGCCGATGCCCAGGCCCAATCCGGCCGCGCCGGCGCGTATCGGGTGCCGGCTGAGAAAATCTTGCGAGAAGCCGACCAGCCAGGCGACGAACAGGGCCGAGCCACCGCCCATCGACAAGGCAATTCTGAGATCCTTCTGTTGCAATATCGGCCAGAACACCCACAAGCTCGCGGCACCGGCCGCAAGCGCCAGGATCGCGCTGCCCAGGCGGGTGGGCTTGAAGGCGAAATCGACCAGGATGCCGATCACCGGCGCGGCCAGCGCGAGCAGCACGATCTTGCGCGTCGCGCTAAGCGGCTCGAAAGCGAACCCGCCGACGAGATAGACCGTAGTGCAAAACGCGGCGACCAGCGCGAGGCCCGCGAGCCTGGCCCGACCCAGGACCAAAGCCACGATCAGGGCAGCGACGAAGGGAGCGAGGCCGCCTTGTACGGCCGGATGATTCAGCAGGTCATTCACGCAATGTCATGCCTTCGACGAGCGTTCCAGTCCTCTACCAGTGACCGCCGCTGCGGCCGTAGGTTCCTCGAACCGTATGGGCAAACAACCGTGAACCGCGATTATTCCTTATTTCCGGATTTCGCCCTAGGCCGGCGCGGCTTCGCGCGGTACGGTATCGGCAAAGGAGGGGCGCTCCGCCAGTCTTGCCGCCAGCTTCGCCAGGTTCGCATGCAGGACGCGCCACTCGAATGCGCCGTGGCGGAAGTCGAGATAGCCGAGCGCGACGCCGCAGGCGATGTCGGCCAGGGTTAGCGCGTTGCCCGTGCACCAGGGATTATCGCCCAGATCCCTCGCCATCACCGCCACGCCGCGCTCGATCTTGTCCATCTGGCGCTTGATCGTCGCCTCGCTTTTCTGTTTGGCCGGACGGCGGCGTTCCAGCACCACCGCGACCGCGGCGTCGAGCACACCGTCGGCCAGCGCTTCCCAGCGCTTGACCTCGATTTTCTCGCGGTTGTCGGCGGGAATCAGGCGGCTGATCGGAGACACGCTGTCGAGGAACTCAACGATCACGCGCGAATCGAACAGCGTGCTGTCGTCCTCGAGCACCAGCACCGGCACCTTGCCCAGCGGGTTGGCGTCGGGAACCCTGGAGTTCTCGTCCCAAGGGTTGTCCAGCTCGAACGTGTAATCGATCTTCTTTTCGGCCAGCACGATGCGCGCCTTGCGCACAAACGGGCTGGTGAGAGAACCTAGCAATTTCATCATGGAGTTGCAGCGATTGTCTTGACCAGCGCAAATTATATCATCGACACCCCTGCCTCCGAAACCGGAGATGGCGAGTGCATGATAAAATCAACTTTACTGCGGAATTGTCAAAGACTGCAAAATGCCTTCACCGCTCAGCGCACTTTCGCCCCTGGACGGGCGCTATCACCAGCAACTCGCCCCGCTCACTGCCCATTGCAGCGAGGCGGCGCTGATCCGCTATCGGGTGCGGGTCGAGATCGAGTGGCTGATCGCGCTGGCGCAGGATCCGGATCTGGCCGAGCTGCGGTCCTTTTCCGCCGCGGCAGTAGTCGAACTGCGGCAGGCGGCGGCCGCCTTTGCCGAAGCCGACGCGGGCCGGGTCAAGGAAATCGAGTCCCGCACCAACCATGACGTCAAGGCGGTCGAGTATTGGCTGCGCGAACGCTTCGCCGCGCAGGCCGAGGTCGCCGCCGCGGCCGAGTTCATTCATTTCGCCTGCACGTCGGAGGACATCAACAATCTCGCGCACGCGCTGATGCTCGCCGATGCGCGGGAGAAAGTGTTGCTGCCGGCGCTGGACCGGGTCATCGACAGGCTGCGCGCACTGGCGCACGAGCTCGCCGACGCACCCATGCTCGCCCGCACCCACGGCCAGGCGGCTACGCCCACAACCCTGGGCAAGGAGATGGCCAACGTCGTGCACCGGCTGCGCCGCGCGCGCGCGCGCATCGCCGCGGTCAGCCTGACCGGCAAAATCAACGGCGCGGTGGGCAATTACAACGCGCATCTCGCCGCCTATCCCGCGTTCGACTGGGAGGGCTTCGCGCGCAGCTTCGTCGAGGCCCTCGGCCTGGAGTTCAATCCCTATACCACCCAGATCGAGCCGCACGACGCACTGGCCGAGTTGTTCGATGCTTGCGCCCGCGCCAACACCATTCTCATCGACCTGGACCGGGACGTCTGGGGTTACGTCTCGCTCGGCTATTTCAAGCAGCGCGTGGTCGCCGGCGAGGTCGGTTCCTCCACCATGCCGCACAAGGTCAACCCGATCGACTTCGAGAACTCCGAGGGCAACCTGGGACTGGCCAACGCCGTGCTGCGCCATCTGTCGGACAAGCTGCCGCTGTCGCGCTGGCAGCGCGACCTGACCGATTCGACCGTGCTGCGAAACGCGGGCGTGGCGCTCGGTTACAGCCTGCTCGGCTATGTCTCCTGCCTCAAGGGCCTGAACAAATTGGAAGCAAATCCGGCGGCGTTGCGCGCCGACCTGGAAGCCACTTGGGAAGTGCTGGCCGAGGCCATACAGACGGTGATGCGCCGTTACGGCCTGCCCGAGCCCTACGAGCAGTTGAAGGCGCTCACCCGCGGCAAGGGCATCACGCGCGAGTCGTTGCAGCAGTTCATCGGGCAGCTCGCCATCCCAGAGGCCGAGCGGCAGCGCCTGCTCGCGCTCGCGCCCTGGACCTACACCGGCAAGGCCGCCGAACTGGCAAGGCGCATTTAGCTGTAGGTGGGGCGCCCTGTGGGAGCGGACGTCGGAAGACGCACAAGAATACGCCGGGCTGCTGCGATCGAACTTGCGCGGACGGCGGCCCGTCCGCGCGGATCGTCGATTGGACACGGATGAAAAGCACATCCGTGCCCGATCGACGATCTTGTATGAAGACAACCCCAGCCCTTGTTGCTTTTATCAATTAACCGTGTTTTCTATACGGATGCGCTTTTCATCCGTATAGAAAACACGGTTGGCGCGCGTGGCGCGCAGGTTTGGGGTATTTAGGTCGGCGTGGACAGACCGCGCCGACTCTGGCTAGACCACGGCTTCCTGCTTGTCCTTCTTCGGCGCAACGACGAACTGCTCGCGCGACACGCCCAGCCATTTCACGATCGGCGCCATGACCAGCACCGAGGAATAGATGCCGAACAGGATGCCGATGGTCAGCGCCAGCGCGAAGTTATGCAGCGCGGCGCCGCCGAACAGCAGCATCGACAGCACCATGGCCTGGGTGCTGCCATGGGTGATGATGGTGCGCGAAATCGTGCTGGTGATCGCATTGTCGATGATCTGGGTGACCGGGGCCTTGCGCATTTTACGGAAATTCTCGCGTACCCGGTCGGCGATCACCACCGACTCGTTCACCGAGTAACCGAGCACCGCCAGCACGGCCGCCAGCACCGGCAGGGAAAACTCCCACTGGAACAGCGCGAAACAGCCGAGGATGATAATGACGTCGTGCAGATTGGCGATAATCGCGGCCACGGCGAAGCGCCACTCGAACCTGAGCGCCAGATAGGCCATGATGCCGAGGCAGACGACGACCAGGGCGAGCGCGCCGTTCTCCGCCAGCTCGCGCCCGACCTGCGGACCGACGAATTCCACGCGGCGCAGTTGCACGCTCTTGTCCTCGGCCGAGAGCGTCTCCATGACCTTCTTCGACAGGTCGGCGCTCGACTGGCCGCTCTTCAGCGGCATGCGGATCAGCACGTCGCGCGAAGAGCCGAAATTCTGCACCGAGGTGTCGGCGTAGCCCGCTTTCTCCAGCGCGCCGCGGACTTTCTGGATTTCCGCGGAATGGTCGTAGGCGAGCTCGATCACCGTGCCGCCGGTGAATTCGATGGAGTAGTGCAGCCCGTTCGTGGCAAGGAAGAACACCGCCAGCAGGAAGGTGAGCAACGAAATGACGTTGAACACCAGCGCATAGCGCATGAACGGGATGTCTTTGCGGATCTTGAAGAATTCCATGCCTAGCGCTCCGCGTTGTTCACTTCCACGAGGTGTTCCCGATCGCCAGCTTCTCCAGCCGGCGGCGCGAGCCGTAACTCAGATTGACGACGGCGCGCGAGATCACCACCGAGCTGAAGAGCGAAGTCAGGATGCCGAGGACGTGCACCACGGCGAAACCGCGAATCGGCCCGGAACCGAAGACCAGCAGCGCCAGGCCGGCGATCAAAGTGGTCACGTTGGAGTCGAGAATGGTGCCGAAAGCGCGCTCGTAACCGGCATGAATGGCCGCCTGCGGCGTGGCCCCATTGCGTATCTCCTCGCGGATGCGCTCGTTGATCAGCACGTTGGCGTCGATGGCCATGCCCAGGGTGAGCGCGATGGCGGCGATGCCGGGCAGTGTCAGCGTCGCCTGCAGCATCGACAGCAGGGCGACCAGCAGCAGCAGGTTGGAGGACAGCGCGAGCACCGAAATGAGGCCGAACAACACGTAATACATGCTCATGAACACGGCGATGGCGATGAAACCCCAGAGCGTCGAATGGAAGCCTTTGCTGATGTTGTCGGCGCCGAGGCTGGGACCGACGGTGCGCTCTTCGATGATTTCCATCGGCGCGGCGAGCGAGCCGGCGCGCAGCAGCAGCGCCACGTCGGTCGCCTCGGTGGTGCTCATGCGCCCGCTGATCTGCACGCGCCCGCCGCCGATCTCGCTGCGGATCACCGGCGCGGTGACGACCTCGCCTTTGCCCTTTTCGATGAGCAGGATGGCCATGCGCTTGCCCACGTTGTCGCGCGTGACGTCCTTGAAAATGCGTGCCCCCGGGCCATCCAGCGTCATGTTGACCGAAGGCTCGCGCGTCTGGCTGTCGAAGCCGGGTTGGGCGTCGGTGAGCCGGTCGCCGGTCAGCACCACCTGCTTTTTCACCAGCAGCGGCGAGCCGCCGCGCTCGGTGTAGAGCTCGGTGCCGAACGGAACCTGGCCTTGCTGGGCGGCGACGAGCGTCGCCGGATTGCTGTTTTCCTCGTCCACCATGCGGATTTCCAGGGTGGCCGTACGGCCGAGGATTTCCTTCGCCTTGGCCGTGTCCTGCACGCCCGGCAGCTGCACTACCACGCGATCGGCGCCCTGCTGCTGGATGATCGGTTCGGACACGCCCAGTTCGTTGATGCGGTTGTGCAGCGTGGTGATGTTCTGCTTCAGCGCCGATTCCTGCGTGCGTTTGACCGCTTCCGGTTTGATCGTGGCGGTCAGGCGGAATTCGTCGGCGGCTAGATCCTGCTCCGTGAATGCCAGGTCCGACTGGTTGTCCTCCAGCACCTTGCGCGCCTTGGCGCGCGTGTCGGCGTCGCGGAACTTGATCACGATGGCGTTGGCTTCACGGCTGATGCCGGAATGGCGCAAGGTCTTGTCGCGCAACTGCGTGCGGATGTCCCCGCTCAGGTTCTCCAGCCGCTTGGTCAGCGCCGCCTTCATGTCCACCTGCAGCAGGAAGTGCACGCCGCCGCGCAGGTCCAGCCCGAGGTACATGGGCAGGGCATTGATGGCGCTGAGCCAGGTGGGCGAGGAAGAAAGCAGGTTGAGGGCGACGATGTAGGAGGGGTTGTCGCGGTCCGGGTTGAGGCTCTGGCTGAGAATGTCCTTGGCCTTCAACTGTGTGTCGGTATCAGCCAGGCGCACTTTGACGCTGTTGGGATCGAGGAACGTGCCCTGGCTGACGACATTGGCCGCTTTCAGCGCTTCCTCGACGCGCGCGAGCAGCGCCGAGTCGACTTTGACGGTGGCCTTGATGCTGGACACCTGGACTGCCGGCGACTCGCCGAAAAAATTGGGCAGGGTGTAGGTGAACCCGAGCACCAGCGCGCAAGCGACGATGATGTAGATCCAGAGCGGATAGCGGTTCATTGTCGGGTAACCAGTACAGAACGAAGCGTCAGGGTTGAAGGGCAAGCGCGGAACCGCGCTTCGGACTTCACGATTTAGGACATCGCTTTGATCGCACCCTTGGGCAGCAGGGTCTGCACCGCCGCTTTCTGCATCTGGATTTCGGTGCCGGAGGCGATTTCCAGGCTGATATAGACGTCGCCCACCTTGGTGATCTTGCCCACGATGCCCGCGGCGGTGATCACTTCATCGCCTTTTTGCAGTGCGTCGGTCATGGCCTTCTGTTCCTTGGCGCGCTTCATTTGCGGGCGGATCATCAGAAAGTACAGCAGCGCGAACATCAGGATGATGGGCAGCATGCCCATCAATCCCTCGCCCGACAGGAAGCCCCCGGGGCCGGAAGCTGCTTGGGCATACGCAGAAGAAATCAGCACGGGTATCTCCAGTCTTGGGTCAAAAGAACGCGAAATTATACCAGCATTGGACTGCCCGGAGACCGCTTCTTTCCCGTCCCGACGTGCAGTCCGGGAGCGCGCTGCGCCGTCTTCGATCCGGCCTACGGACGCCGGTCCGCGGCGGGGGGCCCTGCACCGGTGTTGCGCCGTGCGCGGAACGCAGCGGCGTATGCGGCCAGCCCGCCGGCGGCGATCGCCGCGCGCAATTCGCGCATCAGGCTCAGGTAGTAGTACAGGTTGTGCATGGTATTGAGGCGCGCCCCGAGGATTTCGTTGACGTGGTGCAGGTGGTGCAGGTAGGCGCGGGTGAAATGAGCACAGCAATAGCAGCCGCAGTCCGCGTCCAGCGGCCGCGTATCGTGGCGGTGCGCCGCGTTCTTGATCTTGATGTCGCCATGGCGGGTAAACAGCCAGCCGTTGCGGGCATTGCGCGTGGGCAGCACGCAGTCGAACATGTCGATCCCGGCCGTGACTGCCTCGACCAGGTCCTCGGGCGTGCCCACGCCCATCAGGTAGCGCGGCTTGTCCGCGGGCAGCTGCGCTGCGGTGTGCGCGAGAATGCGCAGCATGTCCTGTTTGGGCTCGCCCACCGACAGTCCGCCGATGGCGTAGCCGTCGAAACCGATGCGCTCCAGCCCGGCGAGCGACTCGTCGCGAAGGGTTTCATGCATTCCGCCCTGGACGATGCCGAACAGGGCGTTCGGGTTTCCTGCGTGCGCGCCTTTGCTGCGTTCGGCCCAGCGCAGCGACAGGCGCATCGACTCGCCGGCCTCGCGTTCGTCCGCGGGGTAGGGCGTGCACTCGTCGAAAATCATGGCGATGTCGGCGTTGAGCACGCGCTGGATGCGCATCGACTCCTCCGGCGTCAGCAGCAGCCGGTCGCCGTTCACCGGCGAAGCGAACTTCACGCCTTCCTCGGAAATCTTGCGCAGGGCACCCAGGCTGAACACCTGAAAGCCGCCGGAGTCGGTGAGCACGGGCGCGTCCCAGCCCATGAAGCGGTGCAGGCCGCCGTGCGCGCCGATCACGTCCAGCCCCGGGCGCAGCCACAGGTGGAAGGTGTTGCCGAGCACGATCTGGGCGCCGATTTCGTGCAGTTCCGCCGGGCTCATCGCCTTTACCGAGCCGTAGGTCCCGACCGGCATGAAGGCGGGCGTCTCGACCTGGCCGTGGGCCAGCGTGAGCGTGCCGCGGCGCGCCCGGCCGTCGCTGTTGTGTACGAGGAATTTCATTTGCCAAAGGAGGTGAACGGCTTGCCGCCAGCGGCAAGTCCGTTCCACCGGGAATTAGTCCATGGTGTAAGGCGCATGCTCAATTTTATCAATCAGCATGGCGTCGCCGTAGGAAAAGAAACGGTAGCGCTGCGCGATCGCGTGGCCATAGGCCGCGTGCATCGGCTCCATCCCGGCAAAAGCCGCGACCAGCATCAGCAGGGTCGACTTGGGCAGATGAAAGTTGGTGATCAGCCGGTCCACGACGCGAAAACTGTAGCCCGGCATGATGAACAGATCGGTTTCGCCCGCTCCGGATCGGAGCGCGCCCGCGCGCGCGGCCGATTCCAGTGCACGCAGGCTGGTGGTGCCGACCGCGATCACGGCGCGTCCGGCGGCGCGCGCGCGGCCGACGGCCTGCACCGTGTCCGGCGGGATGTCGTAGTACTCGCTGTGCATCCTGTGTTCGGCCAGCTTACTCACGCGCACCGGCTGAAACGTGCCGGCGCCGACATGCAGCGTAAGCCAGGCGAGCTGCACGCCCAGGTCGCGCAGCCGCGCCAGCATCGGCTCATCGAAATGCAGCCCGGCGGTCGGCGCCGCCACCGCTCCCGGGCGACGCGCGTAGACCGTCTGGTAGCGCGCTGCGTCTTCCTCGCTGTCTGCATGGGTGATGTAAGGCGGCAGCGGCAGATGGCCATGCTGTTCGAGCAGCTCGTGCACGCTGGCGCCGCCGCCAAAGCGCAGCAGGTACAGGTCGCCGCGGCGTTGCAGCACTTCGGCCCCGATTGCCGCGTCGAAGCAAAGACGCATGCCGGGCCTGGGCGCGTGGCTGGCGCGCATCTGCACCAGCGCCTCGTGCGTGCCGGTGACGCGTTCCACCAGCGCCTCGATTTTTCCGCCGCTCGCCTTGACACCGTAGAGGCGCGCCCTGATCACGCGTGTGTCGTTGAACACCAGCACATCGCCCGGGTGCAGGAATTGCGGCAAGTCGGCGAAACGCTGATCGGACAAGCTTGCGCCCGACAGACGCAGCAGGCGGCTTGCCGCGCGCTCCGGCGCGGGGGATTGCGCGATCAGCTCCTGCGGCAGGGCGTAGTCGAAGTCTTCCAGGGTGAGCGGCATTACGGGGCCGTCTCGGTTGAGATGAGGCGCCAATTAGAGCATAATTCGCCTCCCTTGCGCTCCGTTCGGGGCGCGCGGCCGGGATGGCGGAATTGGTAGACGCACGGGACTCAAAATCCCGCGGTGGTGACACCATGGGGGTTCGATTCCCCCTCCCGGCACCAAAGAACATATCCGAAGCAGCACGATAAGCAAAACCTGCTCGATTATTCGACGGCGGCGAGCTGTATTTGCAGGTATCTCCAGCGGGCGCGAAGTTGTGGCGCCTCAAGTACCGATTCGAGGGAACGGAAAAGCTGCTCGCTTTCGGCGCCTATCCCCACGTGTCGCTCGCCACTGCCAGAAAGAGGCGCGACGATGCCCGAAATATGCTCACCGATGGTATTGACCCGAGCGAACACCGCAAGACCGCGAAGGTGGCGCGTGCGGGCCTGTACGCAGCGCAGCC
Organism: Betaproteobacteria bacterium RIFCSPLOWO2_12_FULL_64_23; assembly: GCA_001770575.1. Lineage (GTDB taxonomy): Bacteria > Pseudomonadota > Gammaproteobacteria > Burkholderiales > SG8-39 > 2-12-FULL-64-23. The sequence continues at coordinate 2,860 of MERK01000171.1, read as the reverse complement.
GGGCGGTGTGCCGCAGAAGTGGTCCAGCCAGGCGCGTTCGAACAACGGCCGGCCGGTCAACTGGACGCGGGCCGAGATCGCGCAACTCCTGCTGGAGCAGTCCCGCCAGGGCGTGCGCTTTCTCGCCGGCATCGACCACGGCTTCTCGTTTCCGCTCGCGTACTTCCGGCGTTACGGCCTCGCATCGTGGCCGGAGTTCCTCGCCGACTTCGTGCGGCACTGGCCCACGGACGGCGATCATGTGTACGTGGAGACTTCGTGCGTGAGGGTGTGCTGCACGAGCGCGGCGGGCCGGCGCCGGGCTCGCGCATGGGCGATGCGGGCGAGCTGCGCCTGTGCGAGCGCTGGACCTCGTCGGGGAAAAGCGTGTTCCACTTCGACGTACAGGGCTCGGTGGGGAAGTCCACAGATGCGGGCATCCCGTGGCTGAAGCGCCTGTGCGACGAGACCGGTGAGCGCATTCACTTCTGGCCGTTCGATGGCTGGCTGCCCGTACCCGGCAAGTCGGTGGTGGCGGAGGTGTATCCCTCGATCTTTCGCAACCGCTATGCGCGGGAAGGCCGGACCGCGGACGAGCAGGACGCCTATGCTGCCGCTCGCTGGATGGTCGACATGGACGCCCGCGGCTGCGCTGGCGGGCTACTTCGCGCCGCCGCTGACGGATTTGGAGCGCGCAACGGCCGAGCGCGAGGAGTGGATCTTGGGGGTAATGTGACGGGCTGTACACGCCGAACGAGACGCCAATAACTATTGACATAGCATTGGTTTTAAAGTACTTTCGTGTTTCGCGAAATAAGAATATTCCTAAACCTAGCCCAACATCATGCCCCGAATCGCCAACCGCCAACCGGCTCTCAAGGCACAGGATTTGTACCTCCTGCTGGCGCTGGCTGCGTGGCGCGGCGAAAGCATTACCTACCCGGAGCTTGCCGCCTTCGCCGGATTGTCGATGTCGGAAGTGCATGGCGCTCTCAAGCGGGCGGAGCAGGCGAGGCTGTTGTTCTTCGACGCAAAGCGCCCGACGATCATCAAACCGGCGTTCAAGGAATTTCTCTTCCATGGCGCCCGCTATGCTTTTCCACCGGCAAGGGGAACCATGGTGGGCGGAATCCCCACGGCCTATGCGGCAGCCCCGCTCAAGGCGCATATTGCACCTTCGGCCGATCCGCCCCCGGTGTGGCCTTATGCGCAAGGCAGCGAACGCGGCATCGCCCTGATTCCCCTTTATCCTTCGGCGCCCGCTGCCGCACTGCGCAACGCGACGCTCTATGAAAACCTGGCCCTGTTCGACGCGCTGCGCAGTGGCAATGCGCGGGAACGCACCCTGGCGCAGAAGCTGTTCGAGGAGCGCTTGTGAATCCTGGTGATCCCAACGTCGCCCGGGTCGAGGTCGTGGCTGCGGCGCTGGGAGACTTGTGCGAGGAACTGGTGTTTGTCGGTGGTTGTGCGGCCAGCTTGCTGATCGACACCCCGAGTGCGCCGCCGACCAGAGTCACCTACGACGTGGACGTACTTGCGGAAGTGGCCGCACTCAGTGGCTATTACGCCCTGGAGAGGCGGTTTACAGAGCGCGGCTTTGCGAAGGACATGTCCGAAGGGGCGCCCATCTGCCGCTGGCGGGTGCAGGATGTCGAGGTGGATCTGATGCCCACGGATGAAAGCATTCTGGGGTTCTCGAACCGATGGTATCCGGCGGCAGTTGCTTCCGCGTCGTCCGTTGCATTGCTCAGCGGCCGGCGCATCAACCTGATCTCGGCTCCGGCATTTCTCGCCACCAAGTTCGAGGCCTTCGACACTCGCGGGAGACGCGATGTCCTCGTAAGCCATGACCTGGAAGACATCGTGAACGTCGTCGACGGCCGAGCGGCGATCGTGGAGGAAATCGCCGCTGCGGAATCGGGATTGCGCGCTTACCTGGCGGTGAAATTTCGCGAGCTGTCGCGGAATCCGGATTTCGCAAATGCCCTGCCGGGGCTGGTGGCCTACGACAATCTTTATCAAAGCCGGATCCAGACAGTACGCGATCGTACGTCTGCTATTGCAGAACTCGACAGCCTATGAACTCCGCCACCATCGTCCAGAAGCTCTGGAATTACTGCAACGTTTTGCGCGACGACGGAATGAGTTACGGCGATTACGTCGAGCAGCTCACCTACCTGCTGTTCCTCAAGATGGCCGACGAGCGCAGCCGTCCGCGATATAGCCAGCCTAGCCTAATCCCCGAGCCCTACGCCTGGCCCGCGCTCTTGAAGCGCGACCGCGACGATCTGTTCGACCATTACCGCCACACGCTGGAGAAGCTCGGCGCCGGGAAGGGCACGCTCGCGCTTATTTTCAACAAGGCACAGAACAAGTTCCAGGACCCGGCCAAGCTGCGGCGCCTGGTGGTGGACCTGATCGACGCCGAGAACTGGTCCGCGATGGGCGCGAACGTGAAAGGCGACGCCTACGAGGGCCTGCTGGAGAAGAACGCGCAGGATACGAAGAGCGGCGCGGGGCAGTACTTCACGCCGCGTGCGTTGATAGCGGCGATGGTGGACTGCATTGCACCCAGGCCCGGCGAGGCGATCTGCGACCCAACCTGCGGCACCGGCGGTTTTCTGTTCTTTGCGCACAACTAAGTGGCCGGGCACAACCCGAACCTCACGCGCGACCAGAAGAAGCATCTGAAGGAAAACGCGCTACGCGGTTGGGATCTGGTGCAAAGCACCGCGCGCCTCGCGGCGATGAACCTGATGCTGCATGGCATCGGCTCGGACACGTCGGTGCCCATCGTGGTCGCTGATGCGCTGGCCGCCGACCCGGGCGAGCGCTTCGAGGTGGTGCTCGCCAATCCGCCCTTCGGCAAGAAGTCGAGCAC
>MERK01000170.1 GCA_001770575.1 Betaproteobacteria bacterium RIFCSPLOWO2_12_FULL_64_23 | reverse complement strand
AAGCTCGCTCCTACGATCCCGCCACTGCGGGAGCCCGCAGGTCATTCGCGAGCAAGCTCGCTCCTACGATCCCGCCCCTGTGCGAGCAGGCGCGCGAACGCCTAAGCCCTAACGCGACTTGAGTTTGGCGCCTTTCTTGCCGCGCGGTATCGGCTTGCCGCTGTCGCGCCACTGCACTGCTTTATGGAAGCCTTCTCTTTCCGCGTAGCCCTTGAACCACAGGCCCTCGGGCGAGTGGCGCGTGATGCCGTCGAAAATAGTGGCGAACATCTGCGTCGTCGCCAGGCCCATGTTCTCGTAGGCCTGGTTGATCATCAGTTTTTGCATCATCAGCTGGTTCTTCGGCACGCCCGCCATGCGCTTTGCCAGCGCATCCACCGCCGCGTCGAGCTCGCCCGCGGGCACGGCGTCGTGCACCAGGCCCCATTCCCTGGCGGTCCTGCCGTCTATGGTGTCGCCCGTCAGCAGCATGCGTTTCGCTTTTTCCGCGCCCAGGCGAAACACCCACATGGCCGTTGTCGGGCAGCCCCAGACGCGCGCCGGCATATAGCCGATCCTTGCGTCCTCGGCCATGATGACGATGTCGGCGCACAGCGCGATGTCGCTGCCGCCCGCGACCGCGTAGCCGTGCACCTTGCAGATGGTCGGCTTGTAGCTGCGCCAGAGCGAGAAGAAATCGTCGGTATTGGCTTTCATGCCGCGGTAATCGAGCATCGAGTCCCAGGGCATGTCCTGGGTGTAGGCGTTCCTGCCCTTCCTCTCGGCGAAGTCCTTGAGATCGTAGCCGGCGCAGAAGGCGCGGCCCGCCCCCTGCAACACGATCACATGCACGCCGTCGTCGGCGTTCGCCTCTTCCACCGCGAGGCGGATTTCGCGCGGCATGCCGACGCTGATGGCGTTCAGCCGGCGCGGGCGATTCAGCGTGATGCGGGCAATGCGGCCGCGCTTTTCGTACAGCAGCGTTTTATAGCTCATCGCGGTCTCCGGCGAATGGCAGGCGCATCCGCCGGCGTCAGTCGTTAATCGTACTTGCGGGTGTCGTCGATGACCTTGCCGTCGTTGGGCAGGCTGCCTGCGGGCACGAAGTCGATATCGCCGCGCAGCTTGGTCACGTCGCGGATCGAGGCGACGAGCGCCGCGTTCAACCCTTCGCTCTGGTTTGTTGCTTCGCAACGCAGCGTCATGTTGTCGTTGCCGGTCGCGCCGGCAACCACCAGGCGCGCCTTGGCGATCTCCGGGTGCCGCCGCACGATCTCGCCCACCTGCTTCGGCGTGACGAACATGCCGCGCACCTTGGTGGTTTGATCGGCCCGCCCCATCCATCCCTTGATACGCACATTGGTGCGGCCGCAGGGGCTGATACCCGAGAGCACCGCGGAAAGATCGCCGGTGCCGAAGCGGATCAGCGGATAGTCCGGATTGAAACTCGTGATCACCACCTCGCCCACCTCGCCCGCCGCAACCGGATCTGCGGTGCCCGGGCGCACGATTTCGAGCAGCAGGTCTTCGTCGAGGATCATGCCCTCGGTGACAGAACCGTCCGCCAGCGCCGATTCGTAGGCGAGCAGGCCGAGGTCGGCAGTGGCGTAGGACTGCATCACCCGGATACCGCGCTCGCCCAGGGATTTGCGCAGCGCGGGCGGCAGGTATTCGCCTCCGACCATGGCTTTTTTCAGGTTGCCGAGATCCGCCTTCAGTTCGTCTGCCTTGTCGACGATCAACTTTAGAAACGACGGCGTGCCGATGAAACCGCCAATGCGCAAATCGGCGATGGTCGAGACCTGCATTTCGGTCTGGCCGATGCCCGTCGGGACCACGGTGCAACCGAGCGCGAGCGCGCCCGAGTCCATCATCGAACCCGCCGGCGTGAAGTGGTAGGCGAAGGTGTTGATCACCAAGTCGCCCGAGCGAAAGCCCGCGGCGAACAGCGCGCGCGCGGTGCGCCACCAGTTGCGCGCCGCCCCTTCAGGCTCGTACACCGGTCCCGGCGAAACGAAGATTTTCGCCAGCTTGTTCAAGGGCGTCGCATTCAATCCGCCCAGCGGCAGCTCCCTCTGCTGCAGCTCGGCCAGATCGGACTTGCGCGTGAGCGGAAGCCGGGCCAGCGCCGCGCGCGAATTGACAACCAGCGGATCGACCCCGGCCAGAATGCGGGCGAAGCCGGGCGCATGCTTCTTGGCATGCCCAATCTGGGCCGGCAGCGCGGCCAGCAGCGCTTTTTCGCGCGCGGCCGGATCGCGCGCTTCGAGGGAGTCGTAATATTCAGACATCGAAAGAAACTTTTTGCCGCCGTGGCGGCGAATCGAAACTACGCCAGCCAGCGCTTGCGCCGGCGGTAGTGCTTCGCGTCGCGGAAACTCTTGCGGCCGCTGGTGGACAGGCCGAGATAGAACTCCTTCACATCTTCGTTGGAGGCAAGTTCTTTCGCGTCCCCCTCCATCACCACGCGTCCGTTTTCGAGGATGTAGCCGAAATCGGCATAACGTAGCGCCACCATGGTGTTCTGCTCGGCAAGCAGGATACTTACGCCTTCCTTTTGATTGAGGCGTTTCACGATCTCGAAAATCTCCTCGACCAGCTGCGGTGCCAATCCCATGGAAGGTTCGTCGAGCAGAATCATTTTCGGTTGCGCCATCAGCGCGCGCCCGACCGCCGTCATCTGCTGTTCGCCGCCGGACGTATAGCCGGCCTGGCTGCCGCGGCGTTCCTTCAGGCGCGGAAAATAGCTGTAGACCTTCTCCAGGTCGGCCTTGAGTTCTGCGCGGCCCACCTTGCGGCTGAACGCACCGGTGAGCAGGTTCTCCTCGATGGTGAGGTGCTGGAAGCAATGGCGCCCCTCCATCACCTGGCACACGCCGCGGCGCACTAGTTCCGCCGGAGTGAGCCGATCGACGCGCGCGCCGTCGAACTCGATGCTGCCCTTGGTCACGTCGCCGCGTTCGGCGCGCAGCAGATTGGATATCGCCTTGAGCGTGGTGGTCTTGCCGGCGCCGTTCGCGCCCAGCAGCGCCACGATCTTGCCGCGCGGCACTTCGAGCGACACGCCTTTCAACACCAGGATGACGTGGTCGTAAATGACCTCGACGTTGTTGACCGACAGGTAGGCCTTGGTCTCGGCTTGCGGTTTAGGAACGGCGGCGGCTTGGCTCATACGCGTTTATTGTGCGGTTTCGGGTTCCGAAGGAGGCCTGCGCACAAGCCGCCTCCATGAGGCGGCTTGGTCAAGGCTCTTGCAACGCGGATAGGGCGCACCGGCGACCGGCGCCGATGCGCGCAACTCCGCGGCAAGACTCAGCTCTCTTTCTTGCAATCGCGCGGTTTGAGGTTATTTTCCTTGGCATACTTGGCCGCGGACTCCTCGATCATCGGGCGCACGATGGACTGGTCGGACGCGATCCAGTCGCTGATCACCTTCCAGGCCTTGCCGTCCCACTGGATGAATTTGACCGCGCCGCCGCCTTCATGGTCGAAACAGGAGACCTTCAGCGCCTGCATCAGGCCGGTTGCGCCGAGTGCTTTCAGTCGCGCATCGCTGAGGTTCAGATGCTCGATGCCCCATTGCATCTGCTCTCCGGTGATCGGCTTGCCCTTGGCGAAATGTTCCTGCGCGGTGCGAATCGCCTCGGCCGTGATGATCCCGGCGACAACGCCGCGCGTGTGATAGATCGAGCCGATACGCGACTTGTCGTCCATCTCGCCCTTGCCCTTGTCATAGACGTTCTTCAGTATGTCTTTCATTACGGGGAAACTGGTGCCGGGCAGGTTGAAAGCGGCGGCAATATAGCCCTTGGCCGCATCGCCCGCCGGAATCACGTCTTCCTCGGCTCCTGACCACCACACGCCCAGAACCTTGTCGCGCGGGAAGCCAATCTTGGCCGCGGCCTTCAGCGCCACCGGGTTCATCACGCCCCAGCCGCGCAGGATCACCCAGTCGGGCTTGATCTGGCGCACCTGCAGCCATTGCGCCTGCTGTTCGTTCCCAGGGTGAGGCACGGCGATGTGGGTGACCTGGAACCCGTACTTCTTCGCCTGCACGTCGAGCACCGGGATGGTTTCCTTGCCGTAGGCCGAATCGTGATAGATGTTTACGATCTTCTTGCCCTTGAGCTTGTCCATCCCGCCTTCTTTCATGCCGATGAACTTGATCTTGACGGTGTTCTGCGACCAGTAATTCGTGACCAGCGGGAACACATAAGGGAAGACGCGCCCGTCGGAGGCGTCGGCGCGGCCGTAACCCATGGAGATGAGCGGGATCTTATCCGCGGTGCCCTTCTCGACCAGCGAGTAGGTGATGCCGGTGGAAAGCGGGTGAATGACGGTGGCGCCGGTCGGGCCCTTTTTCTTGCTGCGTTCGTAGCATTCCACGCCGCGCGCATTGTTATATTCCGTTTCGCACTTCTCCCAGGTGAGCTTGACGCCATTGATACCGCCGTCGCGCGCGTTCAGCAATTGGAAGTAATCGATCACCCCGCCAAAAAAACCAGAGCCGCCGGGTGCGTACGGACCTACCCAGTAACCGTTCGCCGGAACGAATTGCTCCAGGACTTGCGCGTGAGCGCCTCCCGCCGTGAGCGTCAGCGCCGCAGCAGTTGCAACTGCCGCCAGCGGCAGCGCCGCCCGATTCAGAATTCCTTTGATGATCATGGCAAATATCTCCTCAAGTTATTGACTGCCTGCCCACACTGCAGGATGTTTCGGTTGACTGAATACAACTTCCTAAGTACGCAAGCGCTTCTCAATATACGCCAGTTCGGCGTTTTGCAAAACCGCCGCTCCAGCACCGGCCTCACCACCACCGCCGGCACGCCCCGGGGGTAGGCGATCTCGCGCCCTCCGCGTCAATGCGGGAACGGCCATAGACGCATTTTCTCCTTCGCGATCTGCCACATCCGGGCGAGGCCGAGCGGTTCGACGATCAGGAAGAAAATGATCAGCCCGCCAAAAATGATGAGTTCCAGGTTCGACACGATTCCCGGCGGCAGTTGCAGCCCGAGCGCGTGTGCCAGCGGCTCGGCGTAGGTGTTGAGGAAAATCGGCAGCAGGGTGATGAAAGCCGCGCCGAGGAAGGAGCCGAGGATGCTGCCCACGCCGCCGATGATGATCATGAACAGGACGCGGAAGGAAAGCTCGATGTTGAACGCCTCGGGCTCGACCGTGCCGATATAGCAATAGGTATACAGAGCCCCGGCCACCCCGCAATAGAACGAGCTCACCGCGAACGCGAGCAGCTTGGTGCGCATCAGGCGTATGCCGATCACGCCGGCGGCGACGTCCATGTCGCGCACCGCCATCCAGGCGCGCCCGACCGAGCTGCGCACCATGTTCTTGGCCGCGAGCGCCATTACGGTG
>MERK01000169.1 GCA_001770575.1 Betaproteobacteria bacterium RIFCSPLOWO2_12_FULL_64_23 | reverse complement strand
TTCGGGGCGTCGCGCGCCTTGCAGTCATCCGCATTTGGAGGCAACGCGTCTCATGCGATGAATGTCAACAGGCCCTAGCTGGTCAGTGCGAGCGATGAACGGCGGTCTTGCACGCCTGGACAATGCGCAGCGTGTGATAATGGTCGCGCGCAGGGCGCGTTCAAGGAAAAACAGGCATAGCGAAGAAATCCGTGGCTGAAGACGAAACATTCATGCTGGCGGCACTGGAGCAGGCGCGCGAGGCGCGGGCCGCAGGCGAGGTTCCGGTCGGCGCCGTGGTGGTCAGGGACGGAGAGATCATCGGCACCGGCTTCAACGCACCCATCAGCCGCCAGGACCCCGCGGCGCATGCGGAAATCCTGGCGCTGCGCGACGCGGCGAAACGACTCGGCAATTATCGCCTGCCCGGCTGCAAACTGTACGTCACCCTCGAGCCCTGTGCCATGTGCGTCGGCGCGATGCTGCATGCGCGCATCGCGCGCCTGGTCTATGGCGCCGCCGACCCCAAGACCGGCGCCTGCGGCAGCGTGATCAACCTGTTCGCCGAACCACGGCTCAATCACCATGCCAGCGTCACCACAGGTGTCATGGATGAGGAATGCGCCGCGCTGCTGCGCGAGTTTTTTGCCGCAAAACGGGCGCAGGTCTGAGATGCCGCAGGTCCGAGTCAATCTGCGCAGGCAATCCCTGGAATTGTTCGACGACGCAGGCGGCCTGATCAGGGAGTATGCCGTCTCAACCTCGAAGAACGGCGCCGGGGAACAGTGCGACAGCGACTGCACGCCGCGCGGCAAGCACATCATTCGCGCCAAGATCGGCGCAGGGCTGCCGCTCAATGCCGTGTTTGTGGGGCGCCGGCCTACGGGCGAGGTTTACACCAGCGAACTCGGCGAACGCTATCCCGGGCGCGACTGGATCCTGACGCGCATCCTGTGGCTATCCGGGTGCGAGCCGGGTTTCAACCGCATGCGCCAGGTCGATACCATGCGCAGGTTCATCTACATCCACGGCACCGGCGACGAGCAGCGCATCGGCCAGGCGGTGTCCCACGGCTGCATTCGCATGCGCAACCGTGACCTGGTCGAACTGTTCGATGCCGTCAGTCCCGGCACTCCGGTCGATATTGCCGATACCTGAGCGGGCAATGGGGTCAGGTCTTGCATTGACGCATTTGCGCTAATGCAAGACCTGACCCCGTTTTTTCCCGTTTTTTCCAATTCAGCGTTCAAACAGCGCGCGGATCTTGCCTGCATCAGGTTGGCCGACGACGCCTGACTCGGTGATCAGGCCGGTGATCAGCGCGGCCGGCGTGACATCGAAGGCGGGGTTGGCGACGTTGACGCCTTCGGCGGCCCAGCGCACGCCACGAAAACCAGTGACTTCCGCGGGGTCGCGCTCCTCGATCGGAATGGCGCTGCCGTCCGCGATGGCCATATCGATGGTCGACAGAGGCGCCGCCACGTAGAACGGGATGCGGTGGCGCTCGGCCAGCACCGCCAGCGTATAGGTGCCGATTTTATTCGCCGTATCGCCGTTGGCGGCGACGCGGTCGGCGCCGACGACAATGACGTCGACGCGGCCCTGCTGCATCAAGTGGCCCGCCATGTTGTCGGTCACCAAAGTCACCGGAATGCTCTCCTGCACCATTTCCCAGGCGGTGAGCCGCGCGCCCTGCAGATACGGGCGGGTTTCGTTGGCGATCACACTGATATGCTTGCCTGCATCGCGCGCCGAGCGAATCACACCGAGGGCCGTGCCATGTCCAGCGGTGGCGAGCGCGCCGGCGTTGCAATGGGTCATGACGCGTGCGCCCTCGGCGATCAGCGGCGCGCCGTGGCGTCCGATGGCGCGGTTGATTTCGATGTCGTCGCTGTGTATCTGTTGCGCCAGTTGAAGCAGCGCCTCTGCCGCCGCTTGAACAGGGCCGCCGCGGGTTCGCGCGTGGCATTGGCGCATGCGCTCGAGCGCCCAGAACAGATTGACCGCGGTAGGGCGGCTCTGTGCAAGCACTCGGAAAGCCTGATCGAGCGCGACGTCGAATTGCGCGCGCGCAGCGCCGGCATGACGGCGCGCTTCCAGCGCGACGCCGTAGGCGGCGCTGCAGCCGATCGCGGGCGCGCCGCGCACCACCATGTCGCGAATGGCGCGCGCGACCTGTGCCGCATCCGTGCAGGCGACGTACTCGAATTCGAGCGGCAGCCGCCGCTGGTCTATCAGTTCCAGGCGGCCTTCGCGCCAGCGCAGCGTTTCGACTTGCATCGGCTTAAATCACGCGTTCGTTGCCGCCATCCACCGGCACCTGCGCCGCCGTGGTCTTGGCGAACAGCGGCCCGCACATCTCGGCGGCGAGTTCGGCGACGTCGCGGCTCCTGACCTCGGTCTTGAGCACGTTGTTGGTCTTGTACTCATCCACCGTAAGGCCGTAATGCTTGGCCCGCTGCGCCAGCACTTCGTCGGTCCAGATGCCGGTGTCGAATACGGCGTTCGGGTGTATGGAGTTGATGCGTATCCCGTCTGCTCCCCATTCCAGCGCGGCGACCCGGGCGAGCTGGTTCAACGCGGCCTTGGAGGCGGAATACGCCGCCGCGCCCGGCCCGGGTGCGGGCACGTTCTTGGAGCCGATGACCACCACGCGCCCGCCGCCGGGGGCGAGCTTGAGCAAGGGATGGCAGGCGCGCAACAGGAACAGGTTCGCGTCGAGGTTGATCGCCATCACCTTGCGCCATTCCTCGGTGGCGAGTTCGCTGATCTTGCGGCTGGCGGCGAAAATGCCCGCGTTCAGCACCAGCATGTCCAGACCGCCGTAGGCCAGAACCGCGCGCTCGAGCGCGAGGCCGATCGCATGTTCGCCAGTGAGATCACAGCGCAGCCCGAGAAAATCCCTGCGCCGGTAAATCGTCTCGACCGCGGGATTGATATCCAGTCCGACCACCGCCGCGCCGCGCGCAAGCAGTGCATCGACACAGGCCCTGCCGATGCCCGAAGCCGCGCCGGTGACCAGGGCGATTTCGCCGAGGAAAGGCGCAGGTGTGCCGGTTTTCCTCAGCTTGGCTTGCTCCAGATCCCAGTATTCGACTTCGAACAGATCGCGCGCGGGCAGGGCGCAATAACCGCCCAGGGCTTGCGCGCGCTGCATCACCTGCATGCTGTGCCGATACAGCTCGGCGACGATCGCCGCGTCTTTCGCGCTCCTGCCCGCCGCAGCCAGGCCGAAACCCGGATCGAGCACCACGCGCGGCGCCGGATCGAGCATGGTCTTGGGTTCCTTGGCGCGCGGCGCGTGCTCGTCGAAATAGGCCTGGTAGCCGCGCGCATAGGCGTGCGCATCCGTGCCGAGCATGGGCACGCGTTTGGTGCGGATGATATGGTCGGGTGTGACCGGTCCTTGCTGCGACAGCGTGCCGAGGTCCGCACGCTGCGCGAAGGCCAGGGCCTCTGCGTCTGCATGCGTCGCCATGATCATCGGCGCGCCCGCCGCGACCGACAGCGTGCGCCGCAGTTGCGCCTGTTGCAGCATGTCGATCCGGGCCGGACTGACAGCGCGCGCCGGGACGTCCCAGGCCCGCTCCCGTTTGAGGTAATCCTCGGCGCGGGCCACGAGGTCGATCATGCGTTCGTAGGATTGCCTGGCGCTGTCGCCGAAGGAAAACAGTCCATGGCGCAGCAGCACCATGCCTATGGTGTTGGCGCCGGCCTGGCGCGGGTATTCCCTGGCGCACAGCCGGGCCAGGTCGAAACCCGGCATGACGTAGGGAATGATCACCACGGCATCGCCATAGAGCTCGCGCATGCGGCGCTCCCCGTCCGGGGTATTGCTGATCGCCAGCACCGCGTCGGCATGGGTATGGTCGACGAACTTATGCGGCAGGCAGGCATGCAGAATGGTCTCGACCGACGGCGCGGGCGCCGAAGACGTGAGCATATGCGTCGCCAGCTGGTTCACCATCTGTGTGTCCGACAGCGCATCGAGCTGCGTCAGCCGCAGCAGATAGTCCAGTTGCACCGGGGCGAACCCGGCCGCCTCCATGGTCTCCAGGTCCCAGCCGCTGCCCTTTATGTACAGGACGCTTTCGTCCTCGCCGAACAGGTTCTGTTGCACCACCTTGACCGAGGTGTTGCCGCCGCCGTGCAGCACCAGCGTCTTGTCGCGCCCGAGCAGGCGCGAAGTGTAGACGCGCAACTCGAGGTCGCCGCGGCATTGCGCCGCTTCATCGTCGTCCCACAGGCTCTGCATATTTCACTCGCAAGGAAGGCGCGTATTATACCTGCCATGCCAGCTCAACCACTTTCCATCCGTCTGTGCAATTGGGACGAGGCCCGCCTCGAGGCACGCCGCATCCGCGAGCTGGTGTTCGTGCGCGAGCAGCGCGTGCCGCTGGAACTGGAATGGGACGAACAAGACCCGCATTGCGACCATGCGCTCGCCCATGCCGCTGACGGCGCGGCGGTGGGAACCGGGCGCCTGCTGCCCGATGGCCACATCGGGCGCATGGCGGTGTTGCAGGAGTGGCGTGGCAAGGGCGTGGGCGCCCTACTGCTGCAAGCCTTGATGGAGCAGGCGCGCCTACGCGGTCATGCGCGCGTGCGCTTGAATGCACAGGCTCATGCCGCCGGATTTTACCGGCGTTACGGCTTCGAGGCCTCGGGGCCGGAGTTCATGGACGCCGGCATTCCCCACGTCGCCATGCAGCGCGATCTCAAGCGCGATTGACGCTGAAGCGCAGGCTGACCGTGGCCCCGATGCCGCCGCCGCGCAGGATGGTGCGTTCGCTGAAATCGACGTCGCCGTCCCGTCCGAACAGCACGGCCGTGGAAGCGCGCGTTCCGTATTGCGGCGACACGATCAGCGCCGATGAAAGCACGCGCTCCATTTCCACGCCGATTCCGGTATCGGGCAACTCGCTCTGCGCTGCCGGTTCGCGATCATGCAGCAGTTGCAGCAGCGCTTCGGCGCTCGGCTCGAGCGTCAGCGCCGCCTGCAGGCGCTGCTTGCCCTGCGCCACTTTCGGCCAGGGCGTATCGAGCAGATGGTTCGACAGTCCATGGATGCCCGGCGGCACCGGTTGCACCGAGCCCGTGCGGCTGGAGAAATAGAAGACGCCGTCGATGTCACCGGCCAGCAGACTGAATCCGTTGTATCGCGGCGCGAGCGTCGCGACTTCCTCGAGATATTCGCGCGGCTCCCGCTCCGCCACGAGAAAACCGCTCACCAGTTGGCCGCGCGAAGGTGCGTCGGTTTTGCGCTCGCCCGGATCGCGAAAATTGGTGAGCGCGGCAAAACGGCCGCGACGCGTCACGCCCAGCCAGGTGCCCATGCACTCCAGGTCGCGTCCGGCGAGGATGTGCGGATGGTCTTGCCAGAACGCCGCTTTTGCCGTCGGCCGCTGGTAATATTCGTCGCGGTTGGCCGCGATCACCAGCGGATAGTCGGCGTGCGCGCCATGCGCAAACAGGATCAGGCACATCGGCGCGGCGTCAGGGTAGCGGGTAGGGCAGGGGCTGGATGCTCAGTATCGGCCCGTCGGCGGATCTGAAATGCAGCGCGGCCTGGGCGCTGCCGGCCGTTTGCACCACCGCCAGCAGATCGAAGCCGCCATCGGGCGCGGCCTGCGCATTGACCACCATGCCGCTTGCCTGTCCGTCGAGGTCGCTGCTGAACAAGCCGTCGCCGGCTTGCGGCGGCGCTTCTGCCGCCACATGGGCGAGCACCATGCGGCGCTTGAGCTGCCCCAGATACTGGGTGCGGGCGACGATTTCCTGCCCCGGGTAGCAGCCCTTCTGGAAATTCACCGCGCCGATCAGTTCCATGTTGGCCATCTGCGGCACGAATTGCTCCTGCGTGGCGGGCGTGATCAAGGGGATGCCGTTCCTGATCTCCAGCCATTCCCAGCAGGGCGTCCCGACCGGGGTGAGCGCCGCTGCCAGCCGGTCCCACAGCCCTTCTGCCGCTTCGGCTTCGGCAATCAGCTGAAACCTTTCCCCGGGCAGGGCGATCAGCGTGCCCTTGGCCGCATCGCGCACGACCTGGTGCGCTTGCGCCGGCAGCGCCGGAAATAATTCCCGCAACGCGCCCGCGGCGGCCTTGCCTGCGAGGCCCAGGACGGGACGCGACGCGCTCGCGTCGACCAGCCTCACCTTGGCGCGCAGCACGAACATGGCGAGCCGCTTTTGCACTGCCGGCAGCAGGTCGCGCGCGAGTTGCAGGCAATACGCCCGGTCTTCCTGCCACAGCAGGAAATTGGCCAGCATGCGTCCTTTGGCAGAGCAGTAGGCTGCGTACTCGCTGTGCACCGGCGTGACTTGTTTGACGTCGTTGCTGAGTTGGCCGTGGAGGAAGCTCTGCGCGTCGTCGCCGCTGCACCCGATCAGCCCCAAGTGAGCGAGCGGGGCAACAATGCCGCCATCGCGGGCCGCGCGCAACTCGGCCGCGGCGTCGCCGAAATGGTTCACCGCGCCCGCTTCGATGCGGGCTCCGCGTGCGCACAAAAAGTCCTGCCAGGCAGAAGTCATCGCTGTCCTACAGACGTAGATTAAGCCTTAAGTATGCGTGATAATATGAAATTCAAGCAGGTATTATAGCGTCCAGGAAATCCTGTCTATCCGTCACGGACAAGCTCGCAAACGAATGTGGTCATGGATCAAGCGCGTTTTTCTGCTCGCACTGTGCTTAGCCTTGCTGGCGGTCGCAGGCGTGGTCTGGTATGCCTTCAGCCCGCTGAAGCTGGGATCTGATCCCGCGGATTTCTCCATCAAACCGGGCAGCAGCTTGACCAGCGCGACGCGACAGATGATCGAAGCCGGCATCGGACTGAACGCCTGGCAGTTCAGTTTGCTCGGCCGGCTGCTGGGCAAGGCCGGCACGATCAAGGCCGGCAGCTACGAGGTTGGCAGCGGCATTACGCCACTGGCTTTGCTGGACAAGTTGACGGCGGGAGAAGTCACCCAGACCGAGCTCGTATTCATCGAGGGCTGGACTTTCAGGCAGGTGCGCGCGGCGCTCGACGAGGATCCTGACGTAAGGCATGACAGCGCCGCACTCAGCGATGCCCAGGTCATGGCCCAGCTGGGCGTGGCCGGGCGCAGCCCGGAAGGCCTGTTCTTTCCCGACACTTATCGGTTCGGCAAGGGCACCAGCGATCTGGACATACTCAGGCGGGCTTACACGGCGATGGACAAACAGCTACAGGCGGCATGGCAGTTGCGCGCCCCCGACCTGCCTTATCGCAGCCCCTATGAGGCCTTGATCATGGCGTCGGTGATCGAAAAGGAGACCGGGCAGGCGACTGAACGCGCCCTGGTCGGCGGCGTGTTCGTCAACCGCCTGCGCATGGGCATGATGCTGCAGACCGATCCCTCCGTCATCTACGGCCTGGGCGAAAAATTCGATGGCAAGCTGCGCAAGAAAGACCTGGTCGCCGATACACCGCACAATACCTACACCCGGACCGGGCTGCCGCCGACGCCGATCGCCATGCCTGGCCAGGCTGCGTTGCAGGCGGCGTTGAATCCGGCGCAGACCACGGCCTTGTATTTCGTCGCCCGCGGCGATGGATCGAGTGAGTTCTCGCGCACTCTGGCCGAGCATGAGCGTGCCGTGACCAAGTACCAGCGGCAGGGGAGGCGCTAAGGTGCGCGGCAAATTCATTACCCTGGAAGGCGTCGATGGCGCGGGCAAGAGCACCCACCTCGACTGGATCGCCGGGCGCCTGCAAGCCGCGGGAAAGAAAACGGTGGTGACGCGGGAGCCGGGCGGCACGCCCCTGGGGGAAGAATTGCGCAAGTTGCTGCTGGCGCAGCCCATGCACCTCGAAACCGAGACCCTGCTCATGTTTGCAGCCCGGCGCGAACACCTGGAGCGGGTGATCCTGCCGGCGCTGGCCGCGGGTAGCTGGGTGCTGTCCGACCGTTTTACCGACGCCACCTTCGCCTATCAGGGTGGCGGCCGCGGCTTGGATCTGGGCAGAATCGAAAGCCTGGAGAACTGGGTTCATCAGGGTCTGCAGCCCGACCTGACGCTGGTTTTCGACCTTTCGGTCGAGGAGGCCGAGCGCAGGCGCACGGTGGCCGCTACGGCGCCCGACCGTTTCGAACAGGAAAACCTGGAATTCTTCGCCCGGGTGCGCTCGGTGTATCTGGCGCGCGCTGCCCGCTACCCGCAGCGAATCAGGCTTATCGACGCCGGCCGGAGCGTAATCGATATTCGTAAATCACTTGAAGAAATACTTGCAATATTATGTCTATAATGTATTTTCCTTGGCAGGATGAGCTCTGGAAACGGCTCGCCGGCCTGCACGGGCGCTGGCCTCACGCGCTGCTTTTTCATGGCCGCCCGGGGATAGGCAAACTGCATCTGGCGCAAGTCCTGGCGCAGTCCCTGCTATGCGAGCAGCGCTCGCAAGCGGGCTTGGCCTGCGGCGCCTGTGTCGCATGCGCCTGGTTCGCCTCCGGCAATCACCCCGATTTTCGCCTGGTTCAGCCTGAAGCGCTGGCGCCCGCGCAAGAAGAGGTCGAAGCGGGGGAGGGCGTCGAAGAAAGCAAGAAGAAACCGAGCAAGCAAATAAAAATCGAGCAAATTCGCGGGCTGAGCGATTTTCTGAATGTGGGTTCACATAGGAACGGCTATCGCGTGGTGTTGATCCAGCCGGCCGAAAGCATGAATCCCGGCGCGGCCAACGCCCTGCTGAAAAGTCTGGAGGAACCGTCGGCAGGGGTCATTTTTCTGCTGGTTTCGCATCAGCCAAGCAGGCTAGCGGCAACCGTGCGCAGCCGTTGTCACGCGCTGGCGCTGACTTTGCCGCCGCGACAATTGTCCTTGCGCTGGCTGCAGGAGCAGGGCAGCAAAGCCACGCCCGCCACGCTCGCGTTCGCCGGCGATGCCCCTCTGGAAGCCGCTGCGCTGCCCGATGACGAGGCCGAGACGCGGCGCAGACTGTTCGACCTGCTGAGTCAGCCAACGAGCAGCGCGCTCAGCCTGGCTGATTTCTGTCAGCGCCTGCAGCCGGACCCGGTGGTGAACTGGATGCTCAAGTGGACCTACGATCTCATCGCGCTGGCGAGCAAGGGCAACGCGCGCTATAACATCGATCTGGAAAAAAAACTGCACCCTCTCGTGCGGAGCATGCCCCTACTGAAACTGCTGCGCTTTTACAGCGCGTTGCTGTCGCTGCATGCCATTGCAGAGCACCCCTTGAATGCCAGGTTGTTTTTCGATGATTTGTTCATCGCCTACAAAGAAATAGGCTAGATCAGGCATGCTGGTCGACTCGCATTGCCATATCGACTTCGAGGAATATGCCGACCAGATCCCGCGCATCCTCGATGGCATGGCGCGCAATCAGGTAACGCATGCCTTGTGCGTATGCGTCAATCTCACCGACTTTCCGGGCGTCTTGGCCCTGGCCGAGGGCCATGCGCAGTTTTTCGCGTCGGTCGGCGTGCATCCGGACCAAGCCGAGGATGCCAGCCCAAGCGTGGGCGATCTGATCGAGCGTGCGCAGAACCCGAAAATCGTCGCCATCGGCGAAACCGGCCTGGATTATTATCGCCAGAACGGCGACCTGGAGTGGCAAAGAACGCGCTTCCGCACGCATATCCGCGCCGCGCGCGAGTGCGGAAAACCGCTGATCATTCATACCCGCGACGCCGGCGAGGACACCTTGCGCATCATGCGCGAAGAACGCGCGAACGAAGCGGGCGGGGTAATGCACTGTTTCACCGAAACCCTGGAAATCGCGCTAGCCGCAATGGAGTTGAATTTTCATATCTCTTTTTCCGGCATCGTCACCTTCAAGAATGCCCACGCGATCAAAGCAATTGCAAAAGCCGTGCCTCTGGAGCGCATGCTGGTCGAGACGGATTCCCCCTATCTGGCGCCCGTACCGCAACGCGGGAAAACCAACGAACCGGGTTGGGTCAGGCATGTGGCAGAGGAGATCGCCCGTCTGCGCGGGACCTCCCTGGAAGCGGTAGCCGCAGCCACCAGCGGCAATTTCTTCCGGCTTTTCAAGCCAATCTCATATTAGATATCACTTTAATTATCACGTGTATGATATTGAGAATACTATTAATAATAACGCTGTTCATGCCGCTGTCCAGCGCCGTCGCGGGGTCCTATGACGAGCTGCTCACAGCGATAAAATCGAACGACCTTCCGGCCGCCGACGCCTTATTCGCGAGAGGCATGGACGCGAACACCAGCGATTCGAGCGGCAATACCTTGCTCATGATCGCGGTACGGGAGAATCATGCACACATGGCCAGGCGCCTTCTGCAGCTGCAGGCCAAGGTCGGCGCGAGGAACCAATATGGGGAATCGGCGCTGATGCTGGCCGCAGCCAATGGCGAGCTGGAATTGGTCAAGCTATTCGTCGCCCATGGCGCCGAGGTCAACATGGCCGGCTGGAACCCGTTGATTTACGCGGCCTGGCGCGGCCGAACCGAGGTAGTCAAGTATCTCCTGGAAAAAGGAGCGGATATCGATGCCGTGTCACCGAACGGCGTATCTGCGCTGATGATGGCGGCGCGCGACGGCCATTTCGATACGGTCAGGCTGTTGCTGTGGGAGGTAGCGGACCCGAACATCAAAAGCGAATCCGGGGCGAGCGCGCTGGGGTGGGCGCGGAAAGCGGGAAACTCCGAGATCGCGGATCTGCTGAAACATGCGGGGGCGAGGGATTAGGCTAAGCGACTGATTCGTCAGCAGCCAGCATTTGACATAATACACATATGCGCATTATGCCCAAGGCCCAAACCCCGGCGCTTTCTTAGTTCCAGCGATCCTGTGGCGGAATCGGCAGCGAGAACACCGGGACCCCTTCCGCGTGCAGATCTTCGGCCTCCGCACGGGTGGCGACGCCGCGTATGCTGCGCTGGGGCGTTTCCTGGTAATAGATCTTGCGCGCTTCCTCGGCGAAACGCTTGCCCACGTCCTCGCTGTGCATGAGGATGTAATCGATGATGCGGGAAACGTCGGCCTGCACCGCTACGCCGGGCTGAGTCGGGCTTGGCTGCGCGGGCGCTGCGGGCTCAGACTGCTTCCTGATCTTGGCCGTTGGCAGTTTTTCCACATGCGCGCCGCCGCAGACCGGACACTCAAGCAGACCGCGGCCTTTTTGCGACGCGAAATCCTCGCTTGAAGCGAACCAGCCTTCGAAGCGGTGCTCATCCCTGCAGATAAGGTCGAATACGATCATGCTTGCGTTTCCACACTCATTCTAGTCCATATCGTGACAAAAAGCGGAAACTCAAGCCGGGCCCGGTCCGACCGCGGCAATATCTCCATTTACCCTTCGCAAAGCCGGCAGCTTGTGGTGCCAGGGACCGGAATCGAACCGGCATGCCGGGATTAGCGGCGGCGGGTTTTAAGCCCGCTGTGTATACCAATTTCACCACCCTGGCGAACAGGCGAATGATACTGGAGGACTGCGTCATGTTGGAAGCTCGGAATGGATCCGTCACTGCCGTAAGCGGGTGCCGATGCCGCGCCTCGGCGGCGCGATCATTCGTCTGGATGATTTACCCGCATCATCAGCCATGGTACTGTGCAGGAGGAATAAGTGTTGCCTCATACTGGCGAAACGAATGTTCTCAATCCGTCCAGGACTGAGCTTTGGGAGTAAGCGATTCATGAAGAATTTATTTTCGGTCAAGCGGACGCTGCTTGCTCTGGGCTTCTGTTTGTGGGTGGCGGGGAATTTCGCGCTTGCGGCGGGCCCCGATCTGGAAAAAGCGGACGCGCTGATGAAACAGGGCAAAGCCGCCGAAGCCTACTCCCTGCTCGAGCCGTTTGAGTTCGAGCAATCCGGCAACGTCAAGTTTGACTACCTCTTGGGCATAGCCGCACTCGACAGCGGCAAACCGGACAAGGCCACGCTCGCGTTCGAGCGTGTGCTGGCAATGGATCCCAATTTCGCCGGCGCGCGCGTGGACATGGGGCGCGCCTATTTTCAGCTGGGCGACTTTACCCGCGCCAGGCTTGAGTTCGAAACCGTGCTGACGCAGCATCCTCCGCCGGCCGCCAAGGCGACCATCGACGACTACCTGGCGGCGATCGAGAAACAGGAAAGCGCCAAGAAGACCAAGGCGACCGGCTATTTCGAAGCCACCGCGGGCCACGATAGCAATGTCAATTTCGCCACCAGTGAGAATCAGATAGCGGTGCCCGCTCTCGGAAATCTGATCTTTACCCTGAACCCGGCCAGCGTCAAGGCCGCGGATGATTATCTGGGATTCGCCTTCGGCGGCGAAGTCAATCACCAGATCAATCCCGGGCTTGGCGTGTACGCCGGAGCGGATGTACGCACGCGCAGCAACAACACTCAGGACCGCTTTGACACCACCAGTTTCGATGCGCGGGCCGGCCTTGCCCTGGGCGAAGGCAAAAACGTGGTTCGCCTCGGCGTCCTGGGCGGCAGATACGAACTGGACGGCAAGACCAACCGCGACACCAACGGCTTGAGCGCCGAGTGGCGTCATTTGATCAACCCCGCCAACCAGCTGAGCGCGTTTGGGCAGCACAACCGCTTCCGCTTCGAGCCCACGATCAGCGTCAATGACTTCGACCAATCGACCCTGGGTGTCAACTGGCTGCATGTCGTCAACGAAGGCAAAGGCCTCGTCTCCGCCACGCTGTTTACCGGCGATGAGCGCGCCCCGCTGCGTGCCGACGGGGGCAAGCGCTTCAACGGCCTGCGGGTTGGCGGGCAGATGCAGCTCAACGATAAAACGGAATTGTTCGCCGGACTCGGGGCCCAGTTCAGCAAATTCGATTTGGCCAATGCCGCGTTCAGTTCGCCCACGGAAGCGCTGACCCGGGACGACAAGCAGTACGACGCCAACCTCGGTCTGAATTGGCGTTTCGACAAGGCGTGGACCCTGCGGCCCCAAGTTAGCTATTTGCGCAATAACTCAAACATCGTGATTTATCAGCACGACCGGATCGACGTTTCGATCACGATCCGCCGCGACTTCAAATAATTCTTGCACAGGGTGAACGCCATGCAGTTTTCCTGGAAAAATCCGCTAAGGGCCCTTCCCGTTCTGCTGCTGTTCGCCGCCTATGCCGGCGCCGCGTTCGGCGTGGCCGGCAATGTGCAGTTCGTGGTCGGCGATGTAAAGCTGATTACCGCGGCCGGTGTGACACGAGCACTGCAAAAAGGCGCGGAGATCAATGAAGGCGACAGGGTAATCACGGCGGCCGGCGCCTCGGCGCAAATCAAAATGGTGGATGGCGGATTCATCGCAATCCGCCCCGACACCAACATGGGTTTCGACACCTACCGCTACAGCGGCAAGGAAGATGGAACGGAAAACGCCATCGTTTCGCTGTTGCGCGGCGGTTTCCGCACCATCACGGGCATCATCGGGCGCAAGAACAAGCAGAATTATCTGATAAGAACCGAAACCGCCACCATCGGCATCCGCGGCACGGATCACGAACCCATGGTGATCCTGCCGCCGGCAGCGGGACAGGCCGCGATCGCCCCGGCCGGCACCTACGACAAGGTCAACGACGGGATCGCCTTTATCCGCACCGATGCGGGCAGCATCGACATCCACCGCAACCAGGTGGGATTTGCGCCCGTATCCAAGGCGGCGCCCGTGATCCTGCCGAGGATACCGCCGTTTTACAAACCCACTCCCGCGCCGGGACCGCAGAAAGCCAAGGAAGAGGCCAAGGACGAAGGCAAGAAGGAGGAGGCGCCCGCGGAGATTCGCGATAAGGCGGCGGTCGATCCGAAGAGCAGGGTCACCGCGGCTGCGGCAGCCGATCCTGTGGCGACCAAACCGGTAGTCGCGCTGACGGCAAGGGACGCGAGCGGCGCAACCTTGAATACGACGACCCAAAAGCTGACGACTTCGAGCGGAACCTCAACGTCGATATCGGACAGGATCAGCAGTCCGGTCGTTGCCACGAGCAATTACGGCTTTGGCGTCATTGCTGCCATGCCGGTCACTGACGGTGTGGACCTTGTCTCGCTCGGTCCGCCTGCGTTTTCGTCCACCATGGCCAATACGAATTTCGTGCTGAAGGACAAGAATCTGGTGGAAATCCTGCAATCGCCCTATCTGCGCTTCAGCCTCGCCTCCCAGACGCAGGCGCTCATTGCGAACGCGGATATCAGATTCACAGATGGCACCGCGGCCGATGCGTTCAGCGATCCGAACGGCAGCTATTACATGGGCCGCTGGTCGGGTGGCCAGATCGCCGTCAGGGATCTGGCGGCGGCGAGCCCGGTGGCGCCGTTTGCCGATTCGCTTGGCGCCGCCAGCGCACACTGGTTGGTTGGGCTTGCTCCCGGCAACGTCGCCGGAACGTCGATCAACAACGTGCAGCAGCTCGTCGGCACCGCCAGTTACTCGCTTGCTGCGGCGACGCATCCGACCGACGGGTTCGGCAATGTGGGCACGCTCAACAGCGCAACGCTAAGCGCCGACTTTTCTACGCAGACGGTGGACGCGAATTTGAACCTGTCGTTCAGTTCCGCCGATCCGGTGAACCCGAGCACACGCAATCTGAGTTTGACTGCGGCCGCGACCAAGATGCCAATTCAAGCAAGCAGCTTCGGCGCTGCGGTGATCGCGCCGCTGGTGGCTGGAATCCCGCCGCTCGCCGGTACCGGCAATGCAGTGACTTGCAGTGGTGCCGATTGTGCGGCTGACGGCTATATTGGCACAATCGGCGGCGGATTCTTGGCTTCGGCTTCCGGTGGCAGCAGCAACGGCGCGGTTGGCACGGGTATCGGTCTGCATTACGGTTTGATAGCGATTCCGACTGCTGCGTCCACAACGAATCCGCCGTTTGCGGACTATATCACCGGGGCTGCAGTGCTGAGCACTGGCGCTGCGCCGACCGTTGGCACGACAGCCGTTCCGGTCACTGGCGGAACGCGCAACTATCGGCATTATCTGATTGGCGCACAGGCGGCGGGGACAACGACTTATAACTCGTCCTACACCACCGCGTCCGGAGTGACGCTGCCCGCACAAAACTATCTGTTCGACGCCTCGGGCAACCTCGTGCGTATTCAGCGTGGCGCCGACTACAGGCTGAGCGACCGCGGCACTTCGGGAGCGCCGTTGAACACCATCGGCGGGGCGGTACCGTACACAGGAACGCCGGGCGGGCTGCCCTCCTCGCCATTGAGCGGGACGACGGTCTCGTTCGCCGGCGGCACCACGCCCGAAGGCAATTACAACGACACCGTCAACGGCCTCCGCTTGGGGCGCTACGCGGGCGGAACGATCACTACCACGGATTTCTCGGCCCCGGATAACCCGCTGACCTATTACACCGAGCTAGGCGGCAACAGCTTCCTCTGGTCCTTGCGCGAGGTGCCGGCCAGCATCCCGATCAGCGGCAGTTTCGAGTACACGCCTGCCTACGCGACCAAACCCACCGACAGCCTGGGCAACGTGGGCACGCTCGACTACGCGTCGTTGGCGGTCAACTTCACCAGGCAGACCGTCAATCCGGCAGTAGGCATTACGATCAACAATCAGAATCTGGCTGCCGCTGCGACGAACGTGCCGATCACCAGCATTTTCAGCTTTGACGCATCGAGCAGTGCGGCGCAGAACACGGCAGGCGGCGGCCCGGTGAGAATCAGTTGCTATGGCTCCAACTGCGCGCCGGCTCCTGTGGGCAGTTCCGGCGGTTACGGCGGGCGGTTCACCGGCGCGCTGGCGGGTAGCGGCACAGCAGGCGGCGCGTTTTTCCGTTACGACTTCAATACCTACTACGATCCTGCGGTCGCGGCCGGAGTCACTGGCGGCATCCCGACGGGTCAAACGCGCCCGGTCAACGACTATATTCAGGGCTTGGTTGCATTCACCAAGGGGACGAGCGTCGCCGCCTTGGCGCCCGCGACCGCCACGACCGGGAGTCAGTTGATCAATACGACTTATTTCCAGCCGGCTGCTGCTACGCCAGGGGGCTTTTTCAATCAGCCGTGGACCATAGATTACTATCCTTCGGCCACCGGCTACACCAGCGCCTTTGGCACAGGCAGCCCCAATTCAGTAACGGATTATGATCCGGGCAATTCGACGCCGCATTCGGAAACCCTCACTGGCGGTACGGTGACGCAAGCGCCGGCCAATGCCAGCAGCTTCGCGGCTACCGGTATTTCCTTCGGGCGTTACAACGGAGGAACTTTGACGGGCATCGACTGGCGGGGTAACGCGTTCTCTTACGCCAATTTGGGCAACTACGCCTGGATCAAGGGGCCCGCGCCCGCGCCCCTGCTGATCGACGCGATGTTTGGGACGGCGAAATACGTGTACGACGGAGGCACGCTTCCCAGCACCATCACTGGCAGCACGGGGAGCGTCAACAGCGCGGTTCTGGCGGTGAATTTCAGCGCATCGTCTGTAGGTGTCGATTTGTCGGTGTCGGCGCCTTCGCAGAACTGGACGGCGACAACGACAGCTTCCGGCGTGCTGACCGGAAGTCCAGCAACGTCGATGAAACTCAACGGGGGCAACTTTTGGGGCTCCAGCTGGCAAGCGAGTAACCCAAGCTTGCACGAAAGTTTGTTTGTGAAACTCAATAACGGCCCCACCAACGACCCATCTATCGGCGGCAGAATTTCGGGCCAACTGATGGGGGCTGGCCTGAATGGCGCAGGGTTGACCTATGCATTCGAGGATATGAGCTCGGCGCCGGGCACAGGCGTCAACGGAGCGGTGGCGTTTGCGCTGGATTCGTTTACTTATTCCGGCGGTACGATTACGACCACGGGTACCTCGGCAATCGATCTGAGCATCGTGCCTTACGCGATACGATTCGACGCCTCGGGACTCAGGCCCGGCGGCGACCTGGCCGAGGTCGATCCCGAGTTCCTGACGCGTATCGAGGGCGGAGCGAACACTATTAGCAGATTGCCTCTGGGTACCGAGGGCTTACCGCTGATGTGGGACCGGTCGAGGGCGACATTGGTTACCCCAACATGCACCCCGCCCGTCACCTGTCCCGCATATGTAGTGCGGTTGCCGGCGCGGGCCTCGATCGACCCGTCGAGCTTTGTTCCGACCGGTGGAACGCCGGTTGGGCAGCAGGCGGCGCTGCCGGCCGGCATGAGTGCGGCGAGGGTGCTGGAATCCGGGTTTGATGCCGCCACGGGCATGAGGTGGGGACGTTACGGCGGCGGCGTTGTCGCCGTATTCGACCGCATCAATGGCAGTTTGATCTCAACGCCCGACCTAACGACCGCGAACTGGCATATCATCCTGGGGCCGGTGCAGGTCGGCGCCACCATGCTACCGGTAACCGGCACCTATACTTACACCAACGTCGGCGGCACCAAGCCGACGGACAATCTGGGCAGCGCGGCCGGAACCCTGAATGCGGCGACGCTTGTTGCGGATTTCGCCGCCCAGACCGTGAATGCCGGCGTGAACCTGACGGTGAACAATCAGACCTGGGCCGCCGGTGGCACCGCGATCCCGATCCAGGAACGGACATACTTTAAAGCGAACCGCAGCCCGTCTGGAACCGGCAATCTCAACATTTGTGTCGGCTCGACCTGCGGCACCACCACGCTGCCGACGGCCAGCAGTCTCAACACTTCGGGCAAGATCGTGGGCGCTTTCAACGGCACCAGCGGCCAGGGCCTGGGCATGGCCTATTCACTCAATCAGGGGGGCGTAGCCGGAACCACCGTTACCGGCGTGGCCGCGTTCAAGCAATAGTGTTTGGGGCGCTGCCCACGCCCCAATGGTGCGTGGCAGCGCTTCTGCCGCCAAGGTGAGGCGGCGCGCCCTGCAGAGATGCCCGCGTCTGTACCAGGGTCTGTTGGAGGGGGGGGCGGAATCGAACCGACTCCGTTTTCATAGGGGAAAATACTCCTATTTCTAGTGCGTAAACTCCCTTACCCTTGCCGTTACCCTTGCTAGAGCAAAAATCTATGCTGCCAGCTTGTCCAGCGGCGTAACCTCATTCTCAACTATCTTCTGCATCTTTCGGTATGCAATCTCAAGATCGTACTGCGCTTGAAGATTGATCCAAAACGCAGCATCCATCCCGAATAGGCGCGCAAGGCGCAGAGCGGTATCCCCGGTGATCGCGCGGTTGCCGCTGCAAATTTCGTCTATACGGCGCTGCTGTACCTTCGTCAGCTTTGCCACCTTGTAGCGGGTGATTCCCATCGGGTCGATGAAATCGCGCATCAGCACTTCGCCAGGATGCACCGGCGCCAGGCGCTTGCCGGTGGATACGTCACGAAAGTTCATTCCTTTCAATTCTTCGCGGGAAATAGCCATAGTACGTAACTATGCGGCCTCAGTCTCCGCTTTCAGTGCCAGGTGCGCAATGAATCCTGATCTAGACTCGCCGGCAGCTTTCGCAGCCGCATCGATGCGCCTCAACACGCGGGCGGGCAATGTGATGTTGATTCGCTCGGATTTATCCACTAGTTCAGCCAGATCCACAGACACTACAGCCCAAACCCAGCCGGCATAATCCGGATTGGCTTGATGCCCGGTAATGCTCTTGGGCTCTGGCACCTTACCGCTATCATCGATGACTGTCTCAAGCCAAAGCGAAATAGCTTCCTTCGCGTTGTCGATGGCTTCATCAAGCGTATCCCCTGCAGAAAAGCATCCTGGCAAGTCAGGCACAACCACGCCAAACGCATGGCGCTTATCTCCTGGCTCAATCGCAATCGGATATTTCATGGCGTCCCCTCATTTCAGCCCGGCTTGCTTCATCAATTTGCGTAGCAGGCCGGTACCCAAGTCCTTTTTGGGATGCGGAATACTGATGTGCCCGCCGCGGTCTGGATGCGTGTAAATATGGTGTGAACCCTTTGCGCCGCGAAGAACCCAACCCGCCCGCTCTAGCCGTTTAATAAGCTCCGCGCTGTTCATGGTGTGTATGATACACACTGATTGAACATAGTCAAGTCCTGCCCTTTCGATCCGAAATACTGACCACCTCGGCACCGTTGCGCGCCGCGATCAGGGTTGCATCCGGACCCGTGGCACTTCAGGTCTTGCTCTGGCGCTTTCCAATATTGATGACTGTGGCACCGTCGCGCGCCGCGATTAGTTGCTGCTCATACCATTGCATTAGCCCACGGCGTAGCTCTAGGCGCTTCGCGCGGTCGTAGGCCGACGCAACGGCAGTGCCGACGACGTGATCCAACTGCGACTCGACCGCATCGCTAACCTTGCCCGCCTCGCGTGCAACGGTCGAGAATGCCGAGCGCCAGGAGTGCGGCGAATGCTTGCCGCCGAGTTCGAGCGCACTACGGTAGAATTTCTCGACCCCTTCCGGCGTGATCGGTTTCGACGCATCGCGTGGCGCGGGGCAGACATAGATGGCAGAGGCGCCGTCCGCCTCGTGCCATTCACGTAGGTCAGCGAGAAGTGCGGACGGCAGCGGCACGACGTGTGGGCCGCGGGCCTCGTCTTTCCGCTTCATGCGCTCGCGCGGAACGGACCAATTGCCGGCGGTGGGGTCGCGCTTGGTGCGTTGGCTATCACCGATCGCCACGTCCACGCCGTCAAGTTCAAATTCCGCCCACTTCGCGCCGACGACTTCGGAGACACGCAGCGCCGCGAACACGAGCAGCAGATGGGCGCGTTGGATGCCCTTGCATGGATCTGCGGCACGGGCCGCGCGCAGAATTGCGCCCAGTTCCACCAGGTCGGTTACCGCAGGGTAATGCTTCCGCTCAAGTTTGTTTCGCCGCCGCATGGCTGGCAACGGGTTGCCCGTAATGAGGCCGTGTTCGACCGCCTCATCCAGGATGGCGCGCAGACGGCGGCGCACCTTCTCCACCATGTGCGGCGCGGTGAGTTCCATTGCGAGGAGCGCCGGAGCCGCGACCGCGGCAGTTATCTTGGTTATCGGCAGGTGGGTTAAGTCCGACAGATGGTTCTTAAGGCTGGCTTCGACTTCGGTCCTATAGTCAGGGGTCCACTTCATCCGCCGGGACTCTCTCGCCATCCAGGCGGCTGCAAACGTCCCGAACGTATTTGCCGCGTCGGTCCGCCGCTTCAATTTGGCGGCGCGTTTTACCGTCGTCAGGTGTTCACCATCTACTGCCAGCTTGCGAGCGGTATCGGCCGCGACGCGTGCTTGCCCGAGCGTCAGCCGTTCGAGCTTGCCGAGCGTCGCAGTTTGTTCCGTGCCATTCAGCCGGTAGCGCAGTTGCCACGATCGCATGCCGGTCGGAGAGACCCAAAGCGCGAGTCCGTCGCCATCGAACAGTCGATACGGCTTCGCCCTTTTCTTCGCGTTACGGATGTCCCGATCGGTGAGCAAATGCTTTGCCATGTTCGCGCCCCAGGGTAACGGATTCCGGGCGCTGGTCCCGCAAAAGTGAGGGTAACGGCGGGTTTCCCCTGCCCTTACCCTTAGAATACCTGGATTCTAACGAACACGCAAGGACGGTACCGGACACTGTTTATAGAAAAAACAGCTTATTTACAGTAACTTCCGGACGTTGGCGGATTTTATCGGACAAGATGTTGGAGGCGGGGGTCGGAATCGAACCGGCGTACACGGCTTTGCAGGCCGCTGCATAACCACTCTGCCACCCCGCCGTCTAGAGCGCGCGCCGGCCAGGCGCAACGGCAATCTGCAATTGAAAAAAGACAACGCGCCATGTCTGCGGCCTGCGCCGCAAGCGCTTGCGCGCCTTTCCTTCGAATCTTGGAGCGGGAGAAGAGTCTCGAACTCTCGACCTCAACCTTGGCAAGGTTGCGCTCTACCAACTGAGCTACTCCCGCAGGAGGATGC
>MERK01000168.1:1453-6378 GCA_001770575.1 Betaproteobacteria bacterium RIFCSPLOWO2_12_FULL_64_23 | reverse complement strand
CATGGGTGCGATCAGCGAGGCGATGGCGGCGGAGGCGAGGCTGCGTGGCGTCACCATCGACTGCGACGCCGAAGTGGCGAAGCTCATGGTCAGGGACGGACGGGCGACGGGCGTGGTGCTGCGCGATGGGCGCGAAATTGCGGCGCGCGCGGTCGCGGCGAACGTGAATCCAAAACTCTTGTTTCTCGATCTTATCGAGCCGCAGCAGGTCGAGCCGGATTTTCTTGATCGAATGAAACACTACCGCTGCGCATCGGCGACGCTGCGCATGAACGTGGCGTTGTCCGCGTTGCCGGATTTCGCCTGCCTGCCTGCAGCGGGAGCGCACCATCAATCGGGAATCATCATGGCGCCCTCGCTCGCCTATATGGAGAAGGCGTGGTTCGATGCGCGCAGCGGCGACATGGCCGGCCAACCCATCGTTGAAATGCTGATTCCAAGCACGGTGGACGACACCCTCGCGCCGAAGGGGTCGCACGTCGCGAGCCTGTTCTGCCAGCACTTCAACCCGGTGCTCGCGGCGGAGAAGAACTGGGATGACTTGCGCGAGGCCGCGGCGGATCGGGTAATCGACACGGTGAACCGATTTGCGCCGAATTTCCGCGCCTCGGTGCTCGGACGCGCGACGCTGACGCCGCTCGACCTGGAGCGCCGCTTCGGTCTCACCGGCGGCGACATTTTTCACGGCGCGCTTGCGCTCGACCAGTTGTTCAGCGCGCGGCCGCTGTTGGGAAACGCGAATTACCGCATGCCGCTGGCGGGATTGTATCTATGCGGCGCGGGCGCGCATCCGGGCGGCGGCGTGACCGGGCTGCCCGGACACAATGCGGCGCGCGAAATTGTGCGCGACTTCAGGCGCGGCCGTGTGCGTCGATAGACTCAGGTCGGTGCCGCAATGACCGGTTGAACCCGCCGGATAGCCAGGATTCACGGCATAATCCGCGTCTGCGGCGCGCGGCCATTTCAGACTTGAGGAAGAATCATGTACCAGCTCTACTATTACCCCGGCAATGCCAATCTCGCGCCACATATCCTGCTGGAGGAAATCGGTGCGGATTACGAGTTGGTGCTGGTCGACCGCAACAAGAGCGAACACAAGAGTCCCGCTTACCTCAAGCTCAACCCGACTGGCCGCATCCCGGTGCTGGTCGATGGCGGGCTGGTGCTCTACGAGACCGCGGCGATCTGCTTGCATCTGGCCGACCGCCATGCCGGGGTCGGGCTGGCGCCGGCACTTGGCAGCAACGAGCGGGCGGAATTCTACAAGTGGCTCGTCTACCTGACCAACACGGTGCAGGCCGAGCTCATCCTCTACTTCTATCCCGAACGCCTGGCCGACGATGCAGCCGCGGCGGCCCAGATCAAGACGCATGCCGAGAGCCGCGTCGGCGGCATGCTCGACCTGATCGAGGCGACGCTGGCCGCCGGTACAGGCCCGTTTCTGCTCGGCGCGCAGTATCGCGCCGTCGATCCCTATCTGCTGATGCTGTGCCGATGGACGCGCGGGATGCACAACCCGGCGCGCAGCCGGTCGCACCTCGGCCGCTTTCTCGACGCGGTGATGGCGCGTCCTGCGACGCAGCGCGCCTTCGCCGCCGAAGGCATCGCCGCGCCGTTCTACTGAAACCCCCGTTTGCCGCCGATCGACTCGTGCCGGCAAGCAGCGCCGACCTGCCACTGCCCATGCCAGGATCAAGTGGCGCGCAAGTTCGCGTTGAAGAATGCGATGGTGCGCTGCCAGGCGAGTCTTGCGGCGGCCTCGTCGTAGCGCGGCGTGGTGTCGTTGTTGAAGCCGTGCTGCGTTCCCGGATAGACGTAAGAAGCGAACTTTACATGGGCTGATTTCAGCGCCGCCTCGTAAGCCGCGCGGCCGGCATTGATGCGCTCGTCGTTCTCCGCGTAGTGCACCAGCAGCGGCGCCTTGATTTTCGGCACATCGACGGAAGCCGGCTGGTCGCCGTAAAAAGGTACGGCCGCGGCAAGGTCCGGCAGCCGCGTCGCCAGCATGTTGACGATGCCGCCGCCATAGCAAAAGCCCACCGCGCCGACCTTGCCCGAGCACTCGGGCAGCCGCTTCAGGAAGCCCACTGCGGCGACGAAGTCCTCGCGCGTTCTCGGCTGGTCGAGGGTGGCGAAAAGAGCGTGCGCCTGGTCCTCGTCGCCGGGATAGCCGCCCAAGGGAAACAGCGCGTCCGGTGCGAAGGCGAGGAAGTTGTCGAGCGCCAGGCGTCGCGTGATGTCCTCGATGTGCGGGCTCAAGCCGCGGTTCTCGTGCACCACCAGTACGCCGGGCCGCTTGCGCGCCGCCTGCGCCGGTTGCGCCAGGTAGCCGCGCATCCTGCCGTAGCCCGCGGGCGAGGCGTATTCGACGAACCTGGCGTTGATGCGGCTGTCGTTTTTCTTCACCTGCTCGGCCTCGGCGAATTTCGGGTTGAGCGCATCGAGCAGCGCCGTTGCGGTGATGCCGCCGACCGCGTATTTCGCCGCGCCGAGCAGGAAGCCGCGGCGGTCGATGATGCCGTGCACGTACTTGTCAAACAGCTTGAGCACTTCAGGGTCGAAATCGGCGCTTGTCTTGCGTTGCATGTGAGCCACCTAACGGAAATGCCGCCTACGGCCGACTATAGCAGACGGCGGTTCTCGCCGACTTTGTATCCCGCGGCACGCCGACTGAGCTTTTGCACCGGGTCGTCAGCCTGCGCGGCCATTACGCCGGTACTGGATAAATATACAGCTATCCATTATAGTTGCCCCCATGGCAGCCGTCTCCACCCTGGACACCCTGAACCCCGCGCAGCGCGCCGCTGCCCGCTATGGCGCTCGCGCGGCCGACCACGCATTTCGCGCCGGCCCGCTGTTGATCGTCGCCGGCGCCGGCACCGGCAAGACCAACACGCTCGCGCACCGCGTGGCGCACCTGGTGCAGGAGGGCGTGAGCCCGCAGCGCATCCTGCTGCTCACGTTTACGCGCCGCGCGGCGCTGGAGATGACGCGCCGGGCGCAGCGCATCGTGGGCGAAGTGCGCGAGGAAGTGAAGCTGCCGTGGTCGGGCACCTTCCATTCGATCGCCAATCGCCTGATCCGGCGCTACGCGGCGCGGGTGGGACTGGATGCGAATTTCAGCGTGCTCGACCGCGGCGATGCGGCGGACCTGATGGACGTGGTGCGCCACGAGCGGGGCTTGTCCAGGGCGGAGAAGCGTTTCCCGCGCAAGGACACCTGCCTCGCGATCTACTCGCACCGGGTGAATACGCAACGGCCGCTGGCGCAGACGCTGCAGGGCGTGTTTCCGTGGTGCGCCGAGTGGGAGCAGGAGCTGACCGGCCTGTACCGCGCCTACGTCGAGAAGAAGCTCGCCCACCAGGCGCTCGATTACGACGACCTTTTGCTCTACTGGCACGCGATGGCGGCGGACGCGGGGCTCGCGCGCGAGATCGGCGCGCAATTCGACCAGATCCTGGTGGACGAATACCAGGACACCAACGTGCTGCAAGCCGGAATCCTGCGCGCGCTGCGGCCCTCGGGCGAGGGCGTGACCGTGGTCGGGGACGACGCGCAGTCGATCTACTCGTTTCGCGCGGCCACGGTGGAGAACATCCTCGGCTTCCCGGCGCAGTATTCGCCTGCGGCCGAGGTGGTGACGCTCGAACAGAACTACCGCTCGACGCAAGGCATACTCGATGCGGCGAACGCGCTGATCGCCGGGGGCGAGCGGCAATACCGCAAGACGCTGACCGCCAAGCGCGGCGCGGGCGCCCGGCCGCGCTATGTGACGGTGCTGGACGACGTCGCGCAGGCGCAGTACGTGGTGACGCGGGTACTCGATACGCGTGAACGTGGCGTGCCGCTCAGGCGCCAGGCGGTGCTGTTTCGCAGCTCGCATCATTCCGACGTGCTCGAGCTCGAACTCGTGCGCCGCAACATCCCCTACGTGAAGTACGGCGGTCTGAAGTTCCTCGAGGCGGCGCACGTGAAGGACGCGCTCTCCGTGCTGCGCTGGGCGGACAACCCGAAGAACCGCATCGCCGCGTTTCGCGCGCTGCAGCTCATGCCGGGCATAGGTCCGGCCGCGGCGGCAAAATGTTTCGACGCGTTCGCGGCGAACGCGCACGCCTGGGCGAACCTGCAACGCTTTGCGCCGCCGGCGCTGGCGCGCGAAGCCTGGCCCGCGTTCGCGGCGCTGATGGGCGCGCTCGCCCTGCCCGAGGGCCCGTGGCAGGGACAGATGGAGCGCGTGCGCGAATGGTATCAGCCGCATCTCGAGCGCCTGCACGACGCGGCGCAGGTGCGCGCCGGGGACCTGTTGCAGCTCGAGCGCATCGCGCAGCAATTCGGCACGCGCGAGCGCTTCCTGTCCGAGCTCGCGCTGGATCCGGCGCAGGCCTCGGGCGACCTCGCAGGCTCCCCCATGCTGGACGAGGATTACCTGATCCTCTCCACCATCCACTCGGCCAAGGGCCAGGAGTGGGACGCGGTGTACTTGCTCAATGTCGCCGACGGCAATTTCCCCTCCGAGTTCTCGACCGGCCGCGCGGAGCTGATCGAAGAGGAACGGCGGCTGCTCTACGTGGCGATGACGCGCGCGAAGACCGAGCTCGATCTGATCGCGCCGCTCAAGTACTATGTGACGCAGCAGTCGCGCACCGGCGACCGGCATGTGTACGGCGCCAAGAGCCGTTTCCTCACGCGCGAAGTGTCGGACTGCCTCGAGCCGCTGGCGTGGGGCGAGGCCGACACGGAACACGCCCCTGCCGGGGGAAAACCGAACGTCGATGTCGCCGAGAAGTTGCGCAGCCTCTGGTCCTAGGGCCTGTTGACATTCATCGCGCTCATGTGCTGAATGTCGACAGGCCCTAGTACGATGACACCTTAGTTGCGAAACAATGTGGCGAGTAACCGACACCTCCGGCGCGCCGCTATGTGGG
>MERK01000168.1:147-1428 GCA_001770575.1 Betaproteobacteria bacterium RIFCSPLOWO2_12_FULL_64_23 | reverse complement strand
CGCTCCTACGACTACAAGGCAGGCATGCTTCGAAACTAATGTGGCATCGTACTAGGAACCAAGACGCAGGACGTGTTGGCCGCCGTGAAAGCGAACCAGGCCTTTCTCGCCGGCGTGCCGCCGGTAAGCTTCCAGAACGGCGTTCGCAGTGATGCCTTGGTCGCCACCGTCTTTCCTGCGCAACAGCTCGTCAGCGCCGTGGTCAATATCCACGCCAATTACCTTGCGCCGGGAACGGTGACCCTGCTCTATCCCGGCCCCTTGGTCATTGGGCGCCCGTTTGGCTCGAATGACGACCGGGTGGAGGCAATCGCGGCGATCCTGGTCGAGATGGTGCATCAGGTCGAGCGCACGGGACAGTTTTGGCCGGTTGGCGCGCTTCGCGCCGCAATCGGCGCCGCTGCAGGTCCGGCGGGGGCCGTCGCTCGACAGCGTTGACTGGGCGGCCGCAACCGGGCCAGAACCGGACCCTGGCGAGTGGTCAGATCAGTCGCTGACCCGCCCTTCAGGCTGACAGGGCAATCGAGCAGCAGTGCCCGCATTCCCCTGATCGCCGAGACGCGACCAGCCGGATACGGCCGGAGCGGACGATCGCGCCAAGCCTCTGCTGCACCCCGACATCATCTGTCCTGGTTCTAATTTTCTTGGAATTTCCTGATCTGCATCTATAATTCAATCGCAAGCAGCGCAAAATCTGGTTCTGCAATCAGCGAGAAGGAGGGGATCATGAGCTTCTTTACCGTGGTGGTTCTGGCGGCCGTGCTCGCCACTGTCGTCGCGCTTGTATCGGGAATTTCTTCCATGGCCACCGACCACGAGATCGGACATCGTGACAGCGCTCACTGGATGTTGAGGCGCGTTGAGTTTCAGGCCGTCGCTTTCCTGCTGGTGCTGCTCGCAATCTACTTGACGAGTTGAACCCGCAGTCGGCGCGTACCCGACGGTGGCGATAATTCTCCAAAGCCGGCGTTCGCGACCGCCAATGCGTACCCCTTTAGCGGAAGGGACATCAAGCCTTCCCCCGGACCGCCCATCGGTTTGAGCACTGCGGCCATGAAGCCGGCTCGCGCGTACCTGGGTCGAAGGAGACGATACGATTCAGCGCACCGGTAAGGATGGTCTGTCCGTGATCGTTGAGAGCCGCGTCGCCATAACACCGGCCGGCGCCATATGCGATCACGCCGCGCTCTGCTTTCGGCGCATCGGCATCGCCGCTGGCCTGCGCGGCCTCATAGCAGTTGTCGGGAGAAACCGCGGCCACGTCCGCGAAACGGGACCTGC
>MERK01000168.1:0-116 GCA_001770575.1 Betaproteobacteria bacterium RIFCSPLOWO2_12_FULL_64_23 | reverse complement strand
AACGCTCACCGGGGCTCTCCTTGGGCCTGTTGACATTCATCGCATGAGACGCGTTGCCTCCAAATGCGGATGACTGCAAGGCGCGCGACGCCCCGAAGGAAGTCCCCTTGTATGTT
>MERK01000167.1 GCA_001770575.1 Betaproteobacteria bacterium RIFCSPLOWO2_12_FULL_64_23 | reverse complement strand
CGCCCAGCCACAGCCCGTGCACTAGGATCACCGCTGCGCGCGTAGGCTGCTCCACTAGCGATAAATCCATTATAGGAAAAACCGCAGTATAGCTGCTCGCCCTCTAGGCCCACCCAGGCAAGCCCATCGCTCCGGGTAGTTCGTATATAATCATGACAAGTGCGGTTCTCAAAGCCGCCGTCCGTAGTCCGCAACCAACGTCAAACCTGTATGAGGAGATCGAGATGAGAAAATTTGTGCAAGCGCTGGGCGTCGCCGCTATGGTCGCCCTGTCCACGCCGCTCGCGGCCCAGGACAAAATCAATATTTCCATCGCCACCGGCGGCACCGGCGGGGTGTATTACCCCTTGGGTGGCGGCATGGCGGCGGTTCTGTCGAAGTACGTTTCCGGCATGCAGGCCACGGCCGAGGTCACGGGCGGCTCGGTGGCCAACCTGCAGCTGATCGGCTCCGGCAAGCCGTACATCGCCTTGACCATGGCGGACGCCACGCTCGACGCCTTCAAGGGCCAGGATAAGTTCACCGGCAAGCCGGTGCCCGTGCGCACGCTGATGGTGCTGTATCCGAACCGCATGCATGTGGTGTCGATCGAGGGCTCCGGCGTCACGAAAATGGCGGACTTGAAAGGCAAGCGCGTGTCCACCGGCTCGGGCGGCAGCGCCACCGAAGTGATGGCGTTCCGGGTGATCGAAGCCGCGGGCCTGGATAAAGACAAGGACATGAAGCGTGAGCGCCTCGGCGTCGCCGAATCGGTGAACGCCCTGAAGGACCGCAAGATCGACGCGTTCTTCTGGGTCGGCGGCCTGCCGACGGCGGCGGTGACGGACCTCGCACATACGCCCGGCGTGAAGATCAAGATGATCGACCATGCCGAGCTGGTGCCGGCGATGAACAAGAAATACGGCAACCTGTACGTCGAGGACGCGATCCCGAAGACGGTATACAAGGGCATGGAGGCCGACAACAAGCAGGCCACCGTCATGAACCTGCTGGTCACCCACCAGAGCATGGACGACAAGAGCGCCTACAACATCGTCAAGGCGGTGTTCGACCACCGCGACGAGTTGATCCACTCGCATAAGGAAGCGGAAAATTTCAAGCTCGAGAACCAGAAGACCGAAGCTTCCTCGATTCCCTGGCATCCGGGCGCGGTGAAGTACTTTGCGGAGAAAGGCATCAAGATCAATTGATGCAGCGATCCGATCGGGCCCCGTCCAGCGCGCTGGCGGGGCTTTTTTCGTTTCCGGGGGAGCCATGAGCGAGGAAATTACACGCCTGCACCAGCCCGCGGCCGAGGTCAGCGAAGAAGCGCTGGAGCGCGCCGAGGAGATGATCGAGCGCGAGGAGGGCGTACACAACAAGCTCGTGGGATGGCTCGCCGGGCTAGTCGGAACCTTGGCGGTGGTGATGTCCGTGTTTCACCTCTATGCCGCCTATTCGATCGTGCGACCCGAGCACGTGCGCGCGATCCACGTCGCCTTCGTGCTGGTTCTGACGTTCCTGGTGTTTCCGCTGGCGCGGCGCTTTCGCCATCGCGTGATGTGGTGGGACTGGCTGCTCGCGGCGGCGGGCATCGCGACGGCCGCCTACCTGATCGCGGGCGGCGACGATTTCTTCGACCGCTCGATCGTGCCGAACCAGTGGGACATCGTGTTCGGCGTCGCGCTCGCAATCCTGATCCTAGAGGCGATGCGGCGCACCACCGGCTGGATCATGCCGTTCATCACCGTGTGTTTTCTGCTCTATGCGTTCTTCGGCGAATACCTGCCGGCGCCCTGGACGCACAAGGGCTACGAAATCCCGCGCCTGGTCGGACACATGTACATGACGCTCGAAGGCATCTACGGCACCGCGGTCAATGTGTCCTCCACGCTGATCATTCTGTTCACCATCTACGGCGCATTCCTGCAGTTCTCGGGAGCCGGCAAGTTCTACATCGATTTCTCGTTCTCGGCGATGGGCGGAAAACCCACCAGCGCCGGGCGCACGGTGACGCTCGCGTCATTCCTCCTCGGCGGACCGTCGGGCTCGGGGGTGGCGACCACGGTGACGCTGGGCGCGGTGGCGGCGCCGATGCTGGCGAAGGTCGGCTACAGCAAGGAGGAGGCGGGCGGGCTGCTCGCGGCCGGCGGACTCGGCGCCATCATATCTCCGCCCGTGCTCGGCGCGGCTGCGTTCCTGATCGCCGAGTTCCTCAAGATATCCTACCTCGACGTGCTGCTGATGGCGGTGATCCCCACGCTGCTCTATTACCTGACGCTATTCGTGATGGTCGAGATCGACGTGCGCAAATTCGGCATGAAGGACGTGCTGTTCGAGCAGGTCGAGTCGGCCTGGAGCCTGACCAGGAAGTACTGGTTCCACTTCCTCTCGCTGATCTCGATCGTCGTCTTCATGCTGATGGGTTTTTCCCCGGAGCTGTCGGTGTTCTGGGCGACCGTGGTGGCTTTCGTTACCAGCTTTCTGCGCCGCGATTGCGCCTTGCTCTCCTACGAACTCCTGCGCGGGCGCGAACCGCTCCTGCGCGGTTTCCTGGGTTCCGGTTTCATCAAGGCGATGCAGGGCGGCTCGCTCGCGGTGCTCAACGTGGCCGCGACCTGCGCCGGCGCCGGCCTCATCGTGGGCGTAGTGACGCTCACCGGCCTGGGACTCAAATTCAGCTCGATCGTCCTCGCCTATGCCGGGCACTCGCTCCTGCTCACGGCGATCTACACCGCGTTGATCGTGTGGATCGTGGGGCTGGCGGTACCGGTGACCGCGAGCTACATCATCTGCGCGGTGATCGCCGCGCCCGCGCTGATCGCGCTCAAGGTGCCCGAGTACGCCGCGCACATGTTCATCTTCTACTACGCGGTGCTGTCGGAAGTGTCGCCACCGACCGCGCTCTCGCCGTTCGCGGCCGCGGCCATCACCGGCGGCGACCCGTACAAGACCACGCTGCAATGCTGGAAGTACACGACGCCGGCATTCCTGGTTCCGTTCATGTTCGTGCTCGACCCGGCCGGGCAGGGGCTCCTGCTGATGGGCTCGACCAAGGCGCTGGCCGGCGCCGACTGGGGTTCGATCGCTTGGGTGACTTTCACAGCCGCGGCCGGGATCGGCGCGCTCGCCTGCGGCTTCCAGGGATGGATGATCAGGCGCACCAGTCTGCTCGAGCGTTCGATGCTGGTCGTTGCCGGCTTTGCACTCGTGTACACGCACCCGGTGTCCGATCTGATCGGCTTCGGCTTCATTGTAATCGTCGTAGCCATGCAGAAGCTGCGGCGCGCGCCCGCTGCTGCAGCGCCATGATTGCCTGTTAGTTAAGCCGCGGCCTGAGTGCGCGAGGCGCGCTTGCGGTCGTGCTCTTTCAGGTGACGCTTGCGCAGGCGGATCGATTTCGGGGTGATTTCGACGAGCTCGTCGTCGGCGATGAATTCCACCGCTTTCTCCAGCGTGAGTTCGATCGCCGGCTCCAGGCGCACCGCCTCGTCCGTGCCGGATGCGCGCACGTTGGTCAGCTGCTTGCCCTTGATCGGATTGACCACCAGGTCGTTGTCACGCGAGTGGATGCCGATCACCATGCCTTCGTACAGCGCTTCTCCGGGGGAGACGAACATGCGGCCGCGCTCCTGCAGCTTCCATAGCGCGTAGGCCACGGCGGCGCCGTCCTCCTGGCTGATCAGCACGCCGTTGCGGCGCTCCTCCATGTCGCCCTTGACCGGGCCGTAGTCGTCGAAAATGTGGCTGGCGAGCCCGGTGCCGCGCGTGAGCGTCAGGAACTGGCCCTGGAAACCGATCAGCCCGCGCGCCGGAATGCGGTATTCCAGGCGCACGCGGCCGCGGCCGTCGGACACCATGTCCTGCATGTCGCCCTTGCGCCGGCCGAGTTCTTCCATCACCGCGCCCTGGTGGACTTCCTCGACGTCGACGGTCAGCAGCTCGTAGGGTTCCTGCTTCTCGCCGTCGATTTCCTTCATCACCACGCGCGGGCGGCCGACGCCCATCTCATAGCCCTCGCGGCGCATGTTTTCCAGCAGGATGGTCAGGTGCAGCTCGCCCCGGCCGGAGACGATGAAGGTATCGGAATCCTGGGTGAACTCGACCTTGAGCGCAACGTTGCTCTTGACCTCGCGCTCGAGGCGCTCGCGGATCTGGCGGCTGGTGACGAACTTGCCCTCGCGTCCGGCGAGCGGCGAGTTGTTGACCATGAAATTCATGGTCAGCGTCGGCTCGTCCACTTTCAAAAGCGGCAGCGCGTCGGGGCATTCGGGCGCGCAAATGGTCGTGCCGATGCCGACTTCCTCGATGCCGTTGATCAGCACGATGTCGCCGGCCACGGCCTCGTCCGACACCTTGCGCTCCAGGCCCTCGAAGGTCAGCACTTGGTTGATGCGCGCCTTGACCGGCAGCGAATCCGGGCCGTTCATCGCGATCACGTCCTGCAGCGGCTTGATGCGGCCGCGCGAAATGCGGCCGATGCCGATCTTGCCGACGTAGCTCGAGTAGTCGATCGAGCAGATCTGCAATTGCAGCGGGCCGTCCGGATCGTCGTTGCGCACCGGCACGTGCTTGAGGATGGCGTCGAACAGCGGCCGCATGTTGTAGAGCGTGTCGTCCTTCAGCGCATCGATCGAGGGCGGCGCATCCTTCATGTCGGCGACCGCCCAGCCGTGCAGCGCCGAGGCATAGATCACCGGGAAATCGAGTTGCGCCTCGGTCGCGCCCAGCTTGTCGAACAGCTCGAACGTGTGGTTCACCACCCAGTCGGGCCGCGCGCTGGGGCGGTCGACCTTGTTGACGACGACGATGGGCTTCAGGCCCAGCGCCAGCGCCTTGCGCGTGACGAAGCGCGTCTGCGGCATCGGGCCCTCGACTGCGTCGACCAGCAGCAGCACGCTGTCGACCATGGACAGCACGCGCTCGACCTCGCCGCCGAAATCGGCGTGGCCCGGTGTGTCGACGATGTTGATGTGCGTGCCTTCGTAGGTGACGGCGCAGTTCTTCGCGAGAATGGTGATGCCGCGCTCGCGCTCGAGGTCGTTGGAGTCCATCACCCGCTCCTGGATGTGCTGATAGGCGGCGAAGGTGCCCGACTGCCGCAGCAGCTTGTCGACCAGCGTGGTCTTGCCGTGGTCGACGTGGGCGATGATGGCGATATTGCGTATTGGGCGGGTCATGGGAAGCAGTCTAAAGAGAATCTCAGGTCGTGTCGCGAACCGGCACAAAAAGCAAACAGCGGCAAACAGCTACTTGCCCCGCCTGGTTTCGCTCTAACCTGGGTTGAAATACCTGGACCAGCGCTACCCGATCGCGGCTTTGGAAGGCCAGAAAATTCAATATGTTAGCACGTTTCCTGCCAATTGGCCCGGTTTTCCGGCTTGCTTGTATAATCGCGCATCGCCGTTGCGAGATTTATCATATAAGAAACATTCAGTTACTTTGAGGCTGTTGCAGAATTGCCGCGCTTTCAAGCCAAACTCGACATACCGTTCGCGCTGGTGGCGCTACGCGCCGAGGACGCTGCGTTGCTGGACGAGTTCTGCGACCATCTGTGGCTGGAGGATGGCCTCGCCAAGAACACGCTCGAAGCGTACCGGCGGGATCTCACCCTGTTCGGCGACTGGCTGGCGCGCACGCAAAAGCGCGCGCTGCTCGATACGCGCGAGGAAGACCTGTCGGCCTATTTCGCCTTCCGCTACACCCAGGCCAGGCTGCGCGCCAGCTCGCAGGCGCGGCTGCATTCCAGCCTGAAGCGTTTTTTTCAGTTCGCTTTGCGCGAGAACCGGGTCGCCGCGGATCCGACGCTCAAGCTGGACACGCCGAAAAAACCGCAGCGTTTTCCCAAGTCGCTCACTGAAAGCGACGTGGAAGCGCTGCTCGCGGCACCGGACGTGGAGTCTGCCCTGGGCCTGCGCGACCGCGCCATGCTGGAGATGCTCTACGCCACCGGGCTGCGCGTGTCCGAACTGGTGGCGCTGAAGCTGATCGAGATCAACCAGGACATGGGCGTGGTGCGCGTGTTCGGCAAGGGCGGCAAGGAGCGCATGGTGCCGATGGGCGAGGAAGCCTCGGCCTGGCTCACGCGCTTCCTGAAACAGGGGCGGCCGCGGCTGCTCGCGCGCGCGCAGTCCGATGCGGCGTTCGTCACCGCGCGCGGCGCGGCAATGACGCGCCAGGCCTTATGGTATCTGATCAAAAAGCATGCGCGCGCGTCGGTCCCGGGGAAGTCCATGTCGCCGCACACGCTGCGCCATGCCTTTGCCACCCACCTCCTGAACCACGGCGCCGACCTGCGCGTGGTGCAGATGCTGCTCGGCCATGCCGATATCTCGACCACGCAGATTTATACCCATGTCGCGCGCGAGCGCCTGAAGCTGCTGCACCAGAAACACCATCCGCGCGGATAGGTGTAGGAGCTTGCTCGCGAATCAAGCGGTTCGCGAGCCCCCACGGGGACTTCCTTCGGGGCGCAAGCTCGCTCCTACTTCCTGCCTCTCTCGATCGACACGCCGACGCGCCGCGCGCTGCGCTGGGCACCGACCTTGGCGATGCTGACGCGCACCCACGGGGCATGGAATTCGCCGAGCAGGATTTGCGCCACGTGCTCGGCCAGGTTCTCCACCAGGCCGTAGTGCTGCTCGACCAGGGCGGCGCGGATGCGCTCGATCACCACCGCGTAATCGATGGTGTCGGCGACCTTGCCGCTCTTGAATACGCGGCCGTCGGGCAGCGCGATCTCCAGATCCAGTTCCACCGTCTGGGTAATGGTTCTCTCGCGCTTGTAGATGCCGATGCGCGCGTCCAGCCTTATTTCGCGCAAGAATATGATGTCCATGTCGGGGGCGGAGGGATGGGGGTAGGGCCGGAATCGGATCCCGCGTAAAATGAGCAGCACATTCTAACAGGCCCTCAGACAATTCAGATGGCGACCCTGGTCTTCGCAGTTGCGGCGTATCTCATCGGCTCGCTTTCGTTCGCCGTGATCGTGAGCCGGTTGTTCGGACTGCCCGACCCGCGCAGCTACGGCTCGGGCAATCCGGGGGCAACCAACGTGCTGCGCACCGGCAAACGGCTGGCTGCGGCGCTGACCCTCGCCGGCGACACCGGCAAGGGCGCGCTGGCGGTGGTCCTGGCCCGGTATTTCGCCGCGGATTATGGCGTGGACATGAGCGGCATCGCGCTGGTCGCGCTCTCGGTGTTCCTCGGCCATGTGTATCCGGTGTTTTTCCGCTTCCGCGGCGGCAAGGGCGCGGCGACCGCGCTCGGCATCCTGTGCGCGATAAACATTTGGCTCGGCCTGGCCACGCTGTCAAGCTGGCTCCTGATCATGCTGTTCTTCCGCATGGTTTCGCTCGCTTCCATCATTGCCGCGGTGTTCGCGCCGTTCTACACCGCTTGGCTGTTCGGCACGGCGAGCCCGCTGCTGCCGGGCGTGCTGGCGATAGCGGTTCTGCTGATCTACCGGCACAAGGAGAACATCCAGCGCCTGTTCGCGGGTGAGGAAAGCCGCATCGGCGCGAAGAAACAGGATCCGGCGTGAGTTGGTCCGCCTTCATTGCCGCGCTGCCGGGT
The DNA here is from genome assembly GCA_001770575.1 of Betaproteobacteria bacterium RIFCSPLOWO2_12_FULL_64_23. Lineage (GTDB taxonomy): Bacteria > Pseudomonadota > Gammaproteobacteria > Burkholderiales > SG8-39 > 2-12-FULL-64-23. Next base: position 7,011 of record MERK01000167.1, on the reverse strand, counting down.
TTCGGCGTGGCGATCGTCGCCGGGCCGGCGTTGACGGCGCGGGGGCCGGGCCGCCGCCTGACCGGGCGGATCGAGGAGAAATTGCCGGAAGCGCCGTGACGCCGGCTTGCAGGGCGCCTTTGGCGCCGATCGCGCCTAGCGCGTCGTTCCGAGCAGCCGTTTTTCCCAAGCCAGCGCTGAACGCGTAATCGCGTCCAGGCTGGTGCCGCGCGGCGACCAGCCGAAGGCGGCTTTGATTCTGGCGTTGGCGGCGACGAGTCGCGCCGGGTCGCCGGCGCGCCGTTCGCCCAGGCGCACCGCGAAATCCACGCCCGACACCTGTTTCACCGCTTCGATCACTTCGCGCACGCTGTGGCCGCGCCCATAGCCGAAATTGAGCACGGCGGAGTCGCTGCCGCGCTTGAGGTAGGCGAGGGCTTCGAGATGCGCCTCAGCGAGATCTTCGACGTGGACGTAATCGCGGATGCAGGTGCCGTCGGGGGTCGGGTAGTCGTCGCCGAAAATCGTCATCTCCGGCCGCAGCCCGAGCGCAGTCTGGCAGGCGACGCGAATCAGGTGCGTCGCCACGCCGCCGGATTGCCCCAGGCGCCCGCCCGCTTCGGCGCCGGCGACATTGAAGTAGCGCAGGTTCACGTACTTCAGCGGGTGCGCGGCCGCCGCGTCGGCGATCATGCGCTCGCTCATCATTTTCGAAGCGCCGTAAGGATTGATCGGCGCCAGCGGGTCGTCCTCCGACACCAGCGCCTTGTCGGCCATGCCGTAGACCGCTGCGGTGGAAGAGAAGATAAAGCGCTTGACGCCGTGCCTGACGCAGGCGCCGAGCAGCTGCAGCGTATTGGCGGTGTTGTTGGCGTAGTACTTGATCGGATCGGTGACGGATTCGGGCACCACGATGGAGCCGGCGAAATGCATCACCGCGTCGAACTGCTCCCGGCCGAGGACGGTGTCGAGCAGCGCGCCATCGGCGAGGTCGCCCACCACCAGCTCGCCACTCAGGACCGCCTCGCGGCGGCCGGTGGAGAGGTTGTCCAGGACCGTTACCGCGTGCCCGGCGTCGCCGAGTTGCTTGACCACGTGGCTGCCGATGTAACCGGCGCCGCCGGTCACGAGGATGCGCGTGTTGGAGCTGTTGCCGGGTGTTGCGATTTTCACCGCGGGATTATAGCAAGGGGGTAGGTCGCGGGCGGGGACGCCGCCCCTACGAAACCAATGTCGACAAGTCCCAACGCGGTTTGACGGTGAAGGCGTAGTTGCCCTGAGTCGGCGTGGCAATCCCGGCGCCCAAACGCAGGGCGCCCGCCAGCGCAATCATGGCGCCGTTGTCGGTGCACAATTCATATTCGGGATAGAACACCGAATAGCCTTCGTCCGCGGCTTCGCGGTCCAGCCGCTCGCGCAGGCGGCGGTTGGCGCCGACGCCGCCCGCGACCACCAGCTGGTTCAGGCCGGTCTGCTCCAGGGCGTACAGCGATTTGGCGACCAGCACGTCGACGGTCGCTTCCTGGAACGATGCCGCGACATCGGCCCGCGCCGCGGCATCGGGCGCCTGTTTGCGCACCAGCAGCAGCACTGCGGTCTTCAGGCCGCTGAAGGAAAAATCCAGATTGCCCGTCTTGTGCATTTGCTCGAGCATGGGCCGCGGCAGCTTGTATTTGTCCGCCCTGCCCTCCCCGGCGAGTTGCGCCAGCGCCGGTCCGCCCGGATAGCCCAGGCCGAGCAGGTGCGCGGTCTTGTCGAAGGCTTCGCCCGCGGCGTCGTCCACGGTTTCGCCGAGCAGCTCGTATTCGCCCACGGCCGCCACGCGCATCAGTTGCGTATGCCCGCCGGAGACCAGCAGCGCGACGAAGGGAAAGCGCGGCGGATTGCTGGCGAGCAGCGGCGAAAGCAGATGGCCTTCGAGATGGTGTATGCCCAGCGCCGGTATGCCGAGGGTGAAGGCGAGCGCATTGGCGATGCTGGTGCCCACTAGCAGCGCGCCGGCCAGTCCCGGCCCCTGCGTGTAGGCAACGGCATCGACGTCTGCGAGCCCGGCCCCGGCCTGATGCATCACCTGGCGGATCAGCGGCAGCACGCGCCGGATGTGGTCGCGCGACGCGAGCTCCGGTACCACGCCGCCGTATTCCTGGTGCATCGCGATCTGGGTATGCAAGGCGTGCGCGAGCAGCCCGCGCTCGCTGTGATACAGGGCGATGCCGGTATCGTCGCAGGAGGTTTCGATGCCCAGGATCAGCATGGGTCGCAGTTGAATATGCTCAGGATTGTGCCCAACGGAGAAGCAGCGGCGAGTCGCGGGACATGATACGCGACTTCGTGCAGCGGGCGCGGGGCCTGGGCCGGCCTCGCCCCGCTCAGGGCGAAACAGCTCTTGTCCGGCCCCGGAAAGTCCTGATATAATTCACGGTTTTCCGCCCAAGCAAAAGCCGGAGTATTGATGCCTACCGTACGAGTCAAGGAAAACGAGCCGTTCGAGGTGGCGCTGCGCCGCTTCAAGCGCACCATCGAGAAGACCGGGCTGCTGACCGAACTGCGCGCGCGCGAGTTCTACGAAAAGCCCACCGCCGAGCGCAAACGCAAGCTGGCCGCAGCCGTCAAGCGCCACTACAAGCGCATCCGCAGCCAGCAACTCCCGCCCAAGCTGTTCTAAGCCGTAGCGCAAAGATCGGCAACGGGCCGGCCCGTTGCCGCCTGACCGCTCACGCTTCGCCGCCGCGCCGATGTCGCTCAAGGCACAAATCACCGAAGATATGAAGGCCGCGATGCGCGCCAAGGATGCGGCGCGCCTGTCGGCGATCCGCCTGTTGCTCGCGGCGATGAAGCAGCGCGAGGTGGACGAGCGCATCGAACTGTCGGACGCGGACATCCTCGCCATTATCGAAAAGATGCTGAAGCAGCGCCGCGACTCGGTGACGCAGTTCGAGGCCGGCGGGCGCCAGGATCTCGCCGGCGTGGAAAAATTCGAAATCGGCGTGCTCACGGGCTATATGCCGCAGCAACTCGCGGAGGCCGAAATCGCCGCGGAGGTGGCTGCCGCGGTCGCCGCGACCGGCGCCAAGGCGATGCAGGACATGGGCAAGGTCATGGCGCTGCTCAAACCCAAACTTGCCGGCCGCGCCGACATGGCCAGGGTGTCGGCCCTGGTAAAAGCGCAGCTCGGCAGTTAGCCCCGCCAGGGGGACACCCCGCGCGCCAGCCCGCGCTACGCCTGCCAAAATTGGCGCTTTCCACTTGCGTTCCGGCCGAAATGGCCTATAAACAATAGATGTTCCTTGGCGCGGATGCCGGGGAATGCTTACTCAGGTCCCAGGCCCCCGATCCCAACCCCGACCGCGCGTGATTCCCGATTCCTTTAAACGCGATTTGCTCAATCGCGTCGATATCGTCGACATTATTCAGCGCCATCTGCAGTTGAAAAAGGCGGGTGCCAACTTCAGCGCCTGCTGCCCCTTTCATAACGAAAAATCGCCCTCCTTCACCGTCAGCCCGTCGAAGCAGTTCTATCACTGCTTCGGCTGCGGCGCGCACGGCGATGCGATCGGCTTCCTGATGGAGTATTCCGGCCTGGGCTATATCGAGGCGATCAAGGAGCTGGCGGCGGGCGCGGGCATGACCATGCCGGAATTCGAGCCGCGCTTCGGCAAAAAGAAGGAAGATACCGGCCCCGATTTGTACGACCTGATGCAGCGCGCCACCCAATACTACCGCGAGCAGTTGAAGGGTTCGCCGCTCGCGATCGAGTACCTCAAGCGCCGCGGCCTGTCGGGCCAGATCGCGGCGCACTTCGGCATCGGCTATGCGCCCGACGGCTGGCAAAACCTGCAGGCCGTGTTTCCCGATTACGGCGACAACAGCCTCAAGGAGGCGGGCTTGGTGATCGAAAACGATGCGGGCAAGCGCTACGACCGTTTCCGCGACCGCATCATGTTTCCGATCATCAACCAGCGCGGCTTCGTCATCGGTTTCGGCGGGCGCGTCATCGGCGCGGGCGAGCCGAAATACCTCAACTCGCCGGAGACGCCGCTGTTCGAGAAGGGGCGCGAACTCTACGGGCTGCCGCAGGCGCGCCAGGCGATACGCGATGCCGGCCGCGTGCTGGTGGTCGAAGGCTATATGGACGTGGTGGCGCTGGCACAGCACGGCGTCGGCTATGCGGTGGCGACACTGGGCACGGCGACCACGCCCGTGCACGTGCAGAAACTGCTGCGCCAGGCCGACGAAATCGTGTTCAGTTTCGACGGCGACGCGGCCGGAAGAAAAGCAGCCTGGCACGCCCTGGAAGTGAGCCTGCCGGCGACGCTCGATCACAAGACGATTCGTTTCCTGTTCCTGCCCGAAGGCGAGGACCCGGACACCTATGTGCGCACCAAGGGCAAGGCGGCGTTGGAGGAACTGGTCGCACGCGCCGAGCCGCTCTCCGCTTATCTGCTCGCGCAGCTGCGCGCGCGCGTGGACACCAACACCGCGGAAGGCCGCTCGCGCCTGGTGCACGAGGCCAAGCCCTTGCTCAATAGCATGGCCGCGCCGGGGCTGCAGCTGCAATTGCTGAAGCAGGTGGCGGACGTCGCCGGCATGACGCAGCAGGAAGTCGAGCGCCTGTGCGAGCTGCGCCGCAACGCGCCTGCGCCGGGTGCATGGCAGCGCGCCGCGCCGCCCAAGATCGAGCGCGCGGCGGTCAAGAGTTTTGAACTTCGCCTGTTGGAATGTGTCTTGGTAAAGCCGGCGCTCGCCTCCGAACTGTCCAGCGAAATCATCCGTGGCGAGAACATCGAGGCCAAGGCCCTGCTCGCCCTCGCCGAATACGCGCGCGGCAACCCCGACGCCGGTTCCGAAGTGATGCTGATCGACCACTTTCGCGGCAGCCCCTACGAAACCCTGCTCAAACAGATTCGATCGGAACTCATGGTTCTGGCGCTTTCGCCGGAGCAGGCCGAAGGCGAATTCCGCGACGCCCTGCCCAGGCTGGAGCGCCAGCGCGTGCACGAGCAGTTGAATGAATTGCAGCGAAAGAACAAAGCGGGGGCGCTCAGCCCTGCCGACATCGAGTTGATGAACGCGCTGACCAAGCGTCTGGGGACCCTGGATCAGCGCCCGGACGCAAACCGCCCTGTGGTATAATTCGCGTCTTTTTTCCAATACTTCACCGACTTAGGACAAGCTCATGGCAGCACATCACGCCAAGAAACCCGCCGTAGGCAAGAAAGCGAAGGCCGCCAAGCCGAAGGCGGCGCACAAGAAGGCCTCGCCGCCGAAGAAAAAGCCTGTGACCCGAACAAAGCCTCGGGCCAAGGCAAAGTCTCTGGCGAGGACGAGGCCTCAGGCCAAGGCGAAGTCTCTGGCGAAGACGAGGGCAAGGCTTCTGGCCAAGACGGGGACGAAACCTCTGGCCAAGACAAGGCCTCTGGCCAAGACAAGGCCTCTGGCCAAGACGAGGCCTCTGGCCAAGCAGGTCAAGCCTGCGACCAAGACCGGGGTCAAACCTGCGCCCAAGCTTGCGCCCAAATCGGCTGCACCGGCCAAGACCAAGCCCCAGGTCGGCAAGGCGCAGGTGCTCGACAAGAGCAAGGCAGCGGCCAAACTCCCCGCAAAAGGCAAGGCTGCACAGCAGGAGACCATCGCGGCGAAGCCGCAGCAGACGGCAAAGCAAATCGCCAGGCAAATCGCCAAGCAACAGGCGGCGAAGCTCACGGCGAAGCAGAAGCAGGACCTGCGCCGAGGCGAGCAAAAACCGGAGGACGTGGAGGCGCGGCGCACGCGGCTGAAGAACCTGATCAAGCTGGGCAAGGAACGCGGCTTCCTCACCTACTCCGAAATCAACGATCATCTGCCCGATGACCTGGTGGATGCGGAGCAGATCGAGTCCATCATCACCACCTTCAGCGACATGGGCATCCAGGTCTATGACGTCGCCCCGGATGCGGAAACGCTGCTGATTTCCGAGAACGCGCCGGCGGTCGTCCCTGACGAAGACGCCGAGGAAGAAGCCGAGGCGGCGCTGTCCACGGTGGACCCCGAGTTCGGCCGCACCACCGACCCGGTGCGCATGTACATGCGCGAGATGGGTTCAGTCGAGCTGCTGACGCGCGAGGGCGAGATCGAGATCGCCAAGCGCATCGAAGACGGCCTGAAGCACATGATCCAGGCGATTTCGGCCTGCCCGACCACCATCGCCGAAATTCTCGCGCTCGCCGGCAAGGTCACGCGCGACGAGATGCGCATCGACGAACTGGTCGACGGGCTCATCGACCCGAACGCCAAGAACGAGCCGGTCGCGGAGCTCGCCGAAGCGGCGGTCGAGGAAGAAGAGGAGGAAGAACTCGACGAAGAGGCGCAAAACGCCGCCATCACGGCGAGCCTGCAGCAGCTCAAGGACGATTCGCTGAAGCGCTTCGCCGTCATCCATCGCCTGTTCGAGAGGAAGAAGTCGGCGCTCACCAAGCACGGATCGCGCAGCAAGGAATACCTGAAGATCCGCGACAAGATTTCCGGCGAACTGATGAATATCCGCTTCTCCGCGCGCATCGTCGAGCGCCTCTGCGACGCCTTGCGCGGCCTGGTGGAAGAAACGCGCCGGCACGAGCGCCACATCCAGCAGCTGTGCGTGACCAAGAGCAACATGCCGCGGCCGCACTTCATCAAGGTGTTCCCCGGCAACGAGATCAACCTGCGCTGGGTCGGCAACGAGATCGCCGCGCGCCATCCCTACAGCAGCCAGCTTGCGCGCTATCAGCCGGCGATCATGGAAAACCAGCAGAAACTGCTCGACCTGCAGGCGAAGATCGGCATTCCGCTGAAGGAGCTCAAGGACATCAACAAGCAGATGTCCACGGGCGAGGCCAAGGCACGCCGGGCCAAGCGCGAAATGACCGAAGCCAACCTGCGCTTGGTCATATCGATCGCCAAGAAATACACCAACCGCGGGCTGCAGTTCCTCGACCTGATCCAGGAAGGCAACATCGGCCTGATGAAGGCGGTGGACAAGTTCGAATACCGCCGCGGCTACAAGTTCTCGACCTA
>MERK01000166.1 GCA_001770575.1 Betaproteobacteria bacterium RIFCSPLOWO2_12_FULL_64_23 | reverse complement strand
GTTTTTCAGCCAGCACGGCACCCAGGCCCCAGAGGGCTCGATCGAGCGGGATCTGTACCAAGAACTCGCCGCCGAAGAGCGCGAACATGTGGCATTGCTGAGCACCGAATATGAGCGCTGGAAGGCCGGCAAGGCCGGACTTTTGTAGCGACACCGACGCAGCAAGGTCCGGAAAAACGATCGAAAGGAAACCATGAGCAAACGCTTGGCCGTCCTGGAAGGCAACGAGGCCGCTGCACGCATCGCCCATCTCACCAACGAGGTGATTGCGATCTATCCGATCACGCCGTCATCGGGAATGGGCGAATTTGCCGACGCATGGTCGGCAGCCGGACAGAAGAACCTCTGGGGAGCGATACCAGAGGTGATCGAGATGCAGAGCGAAGCCGGCGCCGCAGGCGCGGTGCACGGCTCGCTGCAAGCGGGCGCACTCACGACGACCTTCACCGCATCGCAGGGCCTGCTGTTGATGCTTCCCAACATGTTCAAGATCGCGGGCGAACTCACGCCCGCGGTGTTCCACATCGCGGCGCGCACGGTGGCCACGCACGCGCTGTCCATCTTCGGCGACCATAGCGACGTGATGGCGGCGCGCATGACCGGCTGGGCCATGCTCGCCGCTGCCAGCGTGCAGGAAGCGCAGGACATGGCCATGATCGCGCAGATGGCGACGTTGCGCTCGCGCGTGCCGTTCATGCATTTTTTCGACGGCTTTCGCACCAGCCACGAAGTCAACCGGCTGGAACTGCTGCTCGAGGAAGAGGTGCGCCAGTTGATCGACGAGGAACTGGTCACGGCGCATCGCGCGCGCTCTCTCAACCCGGACCGGCCCGTGCTGCGCGGCTCGGCGCAGAATCCGGACGTGTTTTTCCAGGCGCGCGAAGCCTGCAACCTGTTCTATATGGCGGTGCCGGGTATCGTGCAGGAAAGCATGGACCGGTTGGCCAAGCTCACCAGTCGTCGCTACAAGCTGTTCGATTACCAGGGCGCTGCCGACGCCGAGCGTGTATTGGTGCAGATGGGTTCGGGCGTCGGCGCCTCGGGCGAAGCCGTCCGTGCCCTGGCCGCCCGGGGCGAGAAAGTCGGCCTCTTGACCGTGCGGCTCTACCGGCCGTTCGACACGCAGGCCTTCATCGCGGCGCTGCCGCGCAGCGTGCGCGCCATCGCCGTGCTCGACCGCACCAAGGAGCCGGGCGCGATCGGCGAGCCCATGTATCAGGACATCGTCACCGCCCTGGTCGAGGCGTGGCCGCAGGACTCGGCGACACCGCGCGTGATCGGCGGCCGTTACGGCCTGTCTTCCAAAGAGTACACGCCGGCCATGGCCAAGGCGGCGCTGGATGAACTCGCGCAACAGCGGCCCAAGCGTCATTTCACCGTGGGCATCGTCGACGACGTCACGCGGCTGTCGCTCGCCGTGGACGACAGCTTCGACACCGAAGCCGACGACGTCACCTGCGCGGTGTTCTACGGCCTGGGCGCGGACGGCACCGTCGGTGCGACCAAGAACTCGGTGAAAATCATCGGCGAAAACACGCCGCTGCACGCGCAAGGCTATTTCGTCTACGACAGCAAGAAATCGGGCGCGGTCACCATTTCGCACCTGCGCTTCGGGCCCAGGCCGATCGAATCGACCTACCTGATTCGCCAGGCCGATTTCGTCGCCTGCCACCAGTTCGAATTCATGGAGAAGCTCGACGTACTCGCGCTGGCGCGCCCGGGCGCCACCTTTCTGCTGAACAGCCCGTACGGGCCGGACGAGGTATGGGACAAACTCCCGCGCGAGGCGCAGGAGCAGATTCTCGACAAGAAACTGAAGATGTTCGTGGTCGACGCACTCGCGGTGGCCAAGGAAGCCGGGCTCGCGGGCCGCATCAACACCGTCACCCAGGCCTGTTTTTTCGCCATTTCCGGCATCCTGCCGCGCGACGAGGCGATCGAGCAAATCAAGCACTCGATCCGCAAGACCTACGGCAAGCGCGGCGAGTCTGTCCTGAACCGCAACTTTGCCGCCGTCGACCAGTCGCTCGCCGCGCTGCGCGAAGTGCAGGTGCCCGGCCGGGCCGGCTCGGCGTTGCACCGCCGGCCGGTGGTGCCGCGCGCGGCGCCGGATTTCGTGCAGCGCGTCACCGCGATGATGCTCGGCGGCAAGGGCGACCTGCTGCCCGTGTCGGCGCTGCCGATCGACGGCACCTTCCCCACTGCGACCTCGCAATGGGAGAAGCACAGCATCGCCCATGAGATTCCGATCTGGGATGCCGCGATCTGCACGCAGTGCGCGCTGTGCCCGCTGATGTGCCCGCACGCGGCCATCCGCATGAACGTCTATTCGCCCGAGCAATTGAAAGGGGCGCCGGCGGGCTTCAAGAGCGTGCCCTGGAGGGGCAAGGAGGCCGGCGCGCTCGAGGGCTGGGCTTACACCCTGCAAGTGGCGCCGGACGACTGCACCGGCTGCGGCATTTGCGTGGACATCTGCCCGACGCGCAGCAAGGAAATGGTCAAACACAAGGCGATCAACATGGAGCCCAAGCTCGAGCACCTCGAACTCGAGCGGCGCAATTACGAATTCTTCCTCAGCCTGCCCGAGACGCGCCCGCCGTGGGACACGATCGACGCGCTCAAAGGCTCGCAGTTGCGCACGCCCTTGTTCGAGTATTCGGGCGCCTGCGCCGGCTGCGGCGAGACCCCCTATGTGAAGCTGCTGTCGCAACTCTACGGCGATCACCTGCTGGTGGCCAACGCCACCGGCTGCTCGTCGATCTATGGCGGCAACCTGCCCTCCACGCCATGGGCGCAGAACAGCGACGGCCAGGGACCGGCGTGGGCCAACAGCCTGTTCGAGGACAATGCCGAGTTCGGGCTGGGCATGCGCCTCGCGCTCGACGCGCAACGCGACCTGGCGCAGGCGCTGGTGCGCGAACTGCACGCGGAAATCGGCGATGGCCTGTCCACGGCGCTGCTCGAAGCACCGCAAGAGTCCGACCAGCAGATTCGCGCGCAGCGCGAGCGCGTGAAAGAGCTGAAAACCATCCTTTCGCGGCTCGGCTCCCAGCGGGCGCAACAACTGCTGGCGGTCGCCGACAGCCTGATAACGCGCAGCGTGTGGATCGTCGGCGGCGACGGCTGGGCCTACGACATCGGCTACGGCGGCCTCGATCACGTGCTCGCTTCGGGGCGCAACGTCAACATCCTGGTGCTCGACACCGAGGTGTACAGCAATACCGGCGGACAGGCGTCGAAGTCCACGCAGCGCGGCGCGGTGGCGAAATTCGCCGCCGCCGGCAAGTCTTCGGGCAAGAAGGATCTGGGCATGATCGCCATGGCCTACGGCAACGTCTACGTCGCGCAGGTGGCGATGGGCGCCAACCCGATGCACACCGTGCGCACGTTCCAGGAAGCGGCATCCTGGCCGGGGCCGTCGCTGATCATCGCCTACAGCCAATGCATCGCGCACGGCATCGACATGGCTACCGGCATGAGCCACCAGCGCGAAGCGGTCAAGAGCGGCTACCTGACCTTGTACCACTACGACCCGCGCTTAGGGATGGGCGGCGCCAGTCAGCCGCTGAAGCTCGATTCGCGCAAGCCGACCATGCCGGTGGAGCGTTTCACCATGAAAGAGGGCCGCTACGCCATGCTCGTCCAGGCCGACCCGGAGCGCGCGAAGCAGTTGATGAAGACAGCGCAGTCTGATGCCGATGCGCGCTGGCGGCTTTACGAGCAGGTGGCCGGCGTACAGCGTACCGTGACCGAGGACGGTAAATCCGGCCCCAACGGCGATGCGGTGGCAGCCGCAGCGCCCGCGCCTGATCCCAAGGAGGTGGAACAATGAGCACCGATCTGCGCAGCCGGTATCTGGGCCTGGAGCTCAAGAATCCCGTCGTGGCCGCCGCTTCGCCCATGACCAGTTCGATCGACAGCCTCAAGCGGCTGGAGGATGCCGGCATTGCCGCCGTGGTGCTGCCGTCGCTGTTCGAAGAGCAGATCGAGCACGAGGACATGGCCACCCACAACCTGATGCTGTTCGGAGCCGAGCTGTCGCCCGAGGCGCGCAGTTTCTTTCCCGAAATGCAGCACTACAACACCGGTCCGGACAATTATCTGAAGCTGATCGGCGAGGCGAAGCAAGCGCTCGGCGTGCCGGTGATACCCAGCCTGAATGGCTGCACGCCCGGCGGCTGGACGGATATCGCCAAGCAGTTCGAGCAAGCCGGCGCCGACGCGATCGAACTGAACGTCTACTTCCTCGCCACCGACCCCGACGACACCAGCGCCGGTGTGGAGAAGCGCTACGTCGACCTGGTGGCGTCGGTCAGCAGCATGGTTTCGATACCGGTGGCGGTAAAGGTGTCCCCCTACTTCAGCGCCATGGCCAATATGGCGGCGCGGCTCGCGGCGGCCGGCGCCTCGGGCCTGGTGCTGTTCAACCGCTTCGTGCAGCCGGACATCCTCCTCGACGAACTCGAGGTGGCGCCGCATCTGGTACTGTCCACTTCCGACGAACTGCGCCTCGCGCTGCGCTGGATCGCCATCCTGCGCGGCCGCGTAAAGGCGAGCCTGGCCGCCACGGGCGGAGCGCATACCGCGGACGACGTGCTCAAGCTGCTGCTCGCCGGCGCCGATTGCGTCATGATCGCCAGCAGCCTGCTGCGCAAAGGGCCAAACCATGTTGCGGCCCTGGTGAGCGGCGTCGAAAAATGGATGACCGAGCGCGAATATGACTCGGTCGAGCAGATGAAAGGCTCGCTCAGCCAGCAATCCTGCCCCGACCCGGCCGCCTTCGAGCGCGCGAATTACATGAAGGCACTGACCTCCTACAGCAGCGAGCTGGACTAGGCGACGCGGCGAAGCGTACCGAATACGTCGGCGAGCGCGACGGGGCGAATGACGCTCGCCGGGTGCAGTCAGGTCAGAACAGCAGGTTCGGCAGCCAAAGTGTCATTGCCGGCACGTAGGTCACAATCACCAGGAACACGAGCAGCACCGACAGCCACGGCAGCGCGGCGTGCACGACCTCGCCGATCGACATCTGAGTGATGCCCGCGGTGACGAAAAGATCGAGGCCGATCGGTGGCGTCACCATGCCGATCTCCAGGTTCACCACCATAATGATGCCCAGGTGCACCGGATCGATGCCGAGGCGCATCGCGATCGGAAACAGGATCGGCGCCAGAATCAGGACGATCCCGGTCGGCTCCATGAAGCAGCCGGCGATCAACAGTAGAATGTTGACCACCACCAGAAACTACCAGCTTGGCATGCCCCAGGCGATGATCTGCCCGGCGATCACCTGCGGGATGCGCTCGGTGGTGAGCACGTGCGCGAACAGCAGCGCGTTGGCGACGATGAACATCAGCATTACCGTCACTTTGCAGGCGTCCACAGCGCAGATTAATTTTGTTTGCGCTAGATCAAGAAAACACGTCACAACTGTACGAGCGCGCTATTTGCTTGGCTTTCCCGGTGGTCCCGCAGCGCGCAACCGGGTCGCGCAGTCGACTGAAACGCTTCCAGAATTGTCGATGAACGACCATCGAACCTGCCCCAAATCTGCCCCTGGCGAGTCTCTGCGGACCCTTGCTTGACTGATCTGTCGGGAGAAATTTGGTAGGCGCGATTGGACTCGAACCAACGACCCCCACCATGTCAAGGTGATGCTCTAACCAGCTGAGCTACGCGCCTAATAAATGCACGCGCATTCTAGCCCAAAGCGGCGACCGGCACAAACCGCGCCGTGCGTCTCAGGGACCGGCCCGGTGCGAAATCCGGAATTGTCGCGCCAAGCCGCTGCACCCTTGCGCCCCTTTATGCAGTTGCTAGCCCCCCCACGCCCCCGATTTCGAATCGTACTGATAAGGCTTGGACTTGAACAACACGTCCTGACAGGTCAGCGTATATTCCGCCCCGGCCGGCTTGTACGCGTAGGGCTGGCCGTTGGGACACTTGGCCAGCGCCGGGAGGTGCTTGGGCACGAGTTTCTCCAGTGCATCAGGCAGGCTGCCGGTTTCGCGCTTGTAGCCCGACAGCGCGCCGACGATGGCGCCGCCGCGTCCTTCCACCATGCTCGCGTTCTGCTGCCCGCCGGTATAGAAATCCAAGGCAATATAGGCGCAAACGAGTATCACGACCAGCACCGCCATCGATATTACCCGCGCCGAGCCGACCATCGATTTCAACGATTTGATTTCAGGCACCATCCCCTCCCTGCCGTTGAGACAAGCCGTTTTCGCAAGCTTAGCGCAGACTCAGCATTTCCGCAGCATGCTTGCGCGTGGTGGCGGTGATTTCGGTACCGCCCAGCATGCGCGCCACCTCCTCGATGCGCGCTTTCTGGTCGAGCACCGAGACCATGGTCTTCACCCTGCCCTCGATACCGAATTTGCTCACCGACCATTGCTGGTCGGCCTGGGCGGCCACTTGCGGCAGGTGGGTCACGCACAGCACCTGGCGCTCGCGCCCCAGGGTCTTGAGCTGGCGGCCGACGATCTCGGCCACGCCGCCGCCGATGCCGGCGTCCACCTCGTCGAAAATCAGGGTCGGCACCCGCGCCGCCCTGCTGGTGATCACCTGGATGGCAAGACTGATGCGCGACAGTTCGCCGCCTGAGGCCACTTTGGCGAGTGTGCGCGGCTCTACCCCCGGATTGGCTGCGACCAGAAACTCGACCTGTTCCGCGCCGTGCACGCTGCCTTCGGGCGGGCACGGGTTGAGCCCCACCTCGAACCTGCCGCCAACCATGGCAAACCGTTGCATCGCCTGCGTTACCTCCCTGCCGAGCTTGGTCGCGGCCTTCTTCCTGCCGGCGCCGAGCTTGGCCGCCAGCTCGAAGTAACTCGTGCGCGCCTGCTGCTCCTGCTTCACCAGGACCTCCAGATTGGAGGCGATCTCGAGCTCGGCCAGGCGCGCTTGCAGCTGTTGCAGATATTCGGGCAGTTCCGGCGGCGCCAGGCGGAACTTGCGTGCGCTGCTGTGGATCGCCTGCATGCGCGCCTCCACCGCGGCCAGCCGCTGCGGGTCCAGCTCGAGCCGATCCGCGTAATGACGCAGCGCATACGCCGCCTCCTGCACCTGCGCCTCGCCCGAGCGGATCAGTTCGAGTGCCTCGCGCAGGCGCTCGTCGTAGACTAGCAGGGCGTCAAGCCGCGTGCCCACGCCCGAGAGCAGCGGCAGACATGCGGCATCGGCCTCGGACAAAGTATCCAGCGCCGCCTGCACGCCCTCGATCAGGCCGGCCGCATGCGCCAGACGCGTGTGTTCGGCCTGCACCGCGTCCCATTCGTCCGGCTGCAACGCCAGCTGCTCGAGTTCTTGCACCTGCCATTGCAGCTGCTCGCGTTCGGCATTGCGCTGCGCCGCGTGGGTCTCGTACTCGGTGCGCGCCTGCGCCAGTTTCTGCCATTGCCGATACGCCCCGGCCACCTGAGCCGCGAGTGGTGCGAGCCCGGCGTGCGCGTCCAGCAGCACACGCTGTGCGTCGGCTTTGAGCAGGGACTGGTGCGCATGCTGGCCGTGAATATCGACCAGCCATTCGCCCGCCTCGCGCAACTGGCCCTGCGTGGCCGGCCTGCCGTTGACGAAAGCGCGCGAGCGCCCGTTCTTGTCGATCACCCGTCGCAGCAGCACCAGACCGGGATCGCCCTCGAGCTCGGCGGCGCGCAGCCACTGCACGAGTTCGGGCAGCGGCTGAATGTCGAACTCGGCGCTGATGTCGGCGCGCTCGCAGCCGGCGCGCACCACGGCCGCATCGCCGCGCTCGCCCAGGGCCAGCGCCAGCGCGTCGATGAGGATGGACTTGCCGGCGCCGGTCTCGCCGGTGAGCACCGTAAAGCCGGAGTGGAATTCGAGATCGAGCGAATCGACGATGACGAAATCGCGGATGCTGAGCGTCCGCAACATGTCTACATTTCGCTCCAGTGCAGCTTCTCGCGCAGCATGGCGTAGTAGCTGTAGCCGGGCGGATGCACAAAGCGGATGGAATGCGCCGCGCGGCGCACGATCACCTTATCCTCTGCCGCCAGCTCGGAATGCGGCTGGCCGTCGAAATGCAGACGCGCGCCGACGGCGCGCTGCTTGATGGTAATTTCGATCACACAGCGGTCGCTCACCGTAATCGGCCGGTTGGACAGCGTATGCGGACAGACCGGGACCAGAACGAGGCCGGGCACATTGGGCTGCAGGATCGGTCCATTGGATGAAAGCGCGTACGCCGTGGAACCGGTCGGAGTCGCCACGATAATGCCATCGGAGCGCAGGTCGTAGACGAACTGGCCGTCGATATGCACCAGGAACTCGATCATGCGCCCGGTGCCGCCCTTGTTGACGACGATGTCGTTGAGCGCCTGGGTGCTGAATATTTCCTTTTCCCCGCGCAGCACCTGCACTTCGAGCATGGTGCGCTCGCCGATGGTATAGCGGCCGGAGAGCAGCAGCTCGATCGTTTCCCGCATGTGCGAGAACGCGATATCGGTCATGAAGCCGAGCCGCCCCTGGTTGACGCCGACCAGCGGCACGCCGTGGGCGGCCAGATGGCGCGCAGCCGAGAGCATGCTGCCGTCCCCCCCCAGCACCACGGCGAGATCGGCGCGCTCGCCGATGGCGGCATAATCTGCCGCGGTAAAACCGTTCCCGCCAATATTGGCTGCGGTCTCTTTTTCGATCAGTACCGCGCAGCCGCGCTGCTGCAGCAGGCCCGCCAAACCGAGCAGCGAGTCGGCGATTTCGGCCGTGTCATAGCGGCCGATCAGTGCGACTGTCTTGAACGCGGGAGGCATCACGTTGAAATTAAACCACATCGCCCCCATTTCGTGTTGATGGAGACGAGCAAATATTGGGTAGAATAGCTGCATGCTTGACCGCCGCGCCCAAATTCTGCTCAAAACCCTGGTAGAACGCTATATTGCCGAAGGCCAGCCGGTCGGCTCGCGTGCCCTGTCGCGCTACTCCGGCTTGGAGCTGTCGCCGGCGACGATCCGCAACATCATGTCGGATCTGGAGGAGCTCGGATTCATCTCCAGCCCCCACACTTCGGCCGGGCGCATACCCACGCCGCGCGGCTACCGCATTTTTGTCGACACCCTGCTCACCATCAAGCCGCTGGAGCAGGTCGAGTTGAGGGAGATCGAAGGCAATCTGCATCCGGACAACCCGCAGCGCCTGATCAGTTCGGCCTCGCTGCTGTTGTCGCAGCTTTCCCATTTTGCCGGCGTGGTGGCCTCGCCACGGCGCAAAAGCGCCGCCTTCCGTCACATCGAGTTTCTCGCGCTTTCGGAAAAGCGCATTCTGCTCATCATCGTCACGCCGGACGGAGACGTGCAGAACCGGATCCTGTTTACCGAGAAGGCCTATACGCCGGCGCAACTCATCATGGCGGCAAACTTCCTCAATCAGAATTATGCCGGGTTCACGTTCGACGATATCCGCCGGCGGGTGCAGGAGGAATTGAAGCAGCTGCACCAGGATATGACCTCGCTCATGACCGCAGCGCTGGAAGCGGGCGATCAGGCCTTGAACGAAACCAGCGACAACTACGTCATCTCCGGCGAGAAAAACCTGCTCAATTCAACCGATCTCGCCTCCAACATGGCGCGACTGCGGGAACTGTTCGATTTGTTCGACAAGAAGACCCTGTTCGTGCAAATCCTCGACATGAGCACGCGCGCGCAAGGTGTGCAGATTTTCATCGGCGGAGAATCGAGCGCTTCGGTGCTCGACGAGTGCAGCGTGGTCACCGCCCCCTACAGCGTGGACGGACAGGTGGTCGGCACCGTGGGCGTGATCGGCCCGACGCGCATGGCCTACGAACGCGTGATTCCCATCGTCGACATCACGGCGAAGCTGCTCTCCAGCGCGCTTTCCAGCAACTGATCGCTCTGCGGCCACAGTCCATGCCCTTCCTGGCCGAACCAGCTTTTACGCACGGCACGCCGGCGCGCACCGCGATCCTGCTGGTCAACCTGGGGACGCCCGAAGCGCCGACGCGCGCGGCGGTGCGCCGCTACTTGAAGGAGTTCCTGTCGGATTCGCGCGTGGTCGAAATTCCGCAGCCGCTGTGGTGGCTGATCCTGAACGGCGTCATCCTCAATCTGCGGCCGGCCAAATCGGCGGCGAAGTACGCGCAGATTTGGAACCAGGACGGATCGCCGCTCAGGTTGCATACCGAGCGCCAGGCAAAGCTTCTGCGCGGTTATCTGGGCGCACAGGGCCACTCCGCGCTGGTCGTGGATTTCGCCATGCGCTACGGCGACCCTTCGATCGACTCGGTGCTCGAGCGCTTGAAACAGCAGCGCTGCGAACGCATTCTGGTGCTGCCGCTATATCCTCAATACGCCGCGAGCACCACCGCGACCACCTTCGATGCGGTATCCGCATGCTTGCGGCGCATGCGCAACATTCCCGAGCTGCGCGTGGTCAAGCACTTTCACGACCACGCTGCCTACATCGCGGCGCTGGCCGGGGGCGTGCGCAAACACTGGTCGCAGCATGGCAAGCCGGACAAGCTGCTGATGAGTTTTCACGGGCTGCCGCGCTACACCCTGGAGCGCGGCGATCCTTATCATTGCGAGTGCCGGAAGACGGCGCGCCTGCTGGCCGAGGCGCTGGCGCTGGCGCCGGAACAATACCAGCTCAGCTTCCAGTCGCGCTTCGGCCGCGCCGAGTGGCTGCAGCCCTATACCGCGGCGACGCTGGCGCAATGGGGCAAACAGGGCTTGCGCCGTGTCGATGTGATCTGCCCGGGCTTCGTCGCCGACTGCCTGGAGACGCTGGAAGAAATCGGCATTGAGGGCAAGGCCGAATTCCTCAAGGCGGGCGGCAAGGAATTCCACGCCATCGCCTGCCTCAACGAAAGCGATGCCTGGATCCGGGCGCTGGCGCAAATCGCCCTCGAGCATGTGCGGGGCTGGGGCGAGCCCGCCCCGGATGCGCACGAGCTCGAGCGCTCGCGCGGGCGCGCCGCGGCGCTCGGCGCGCCTGCCTGAGTCCGGCCGGGCAGGCGGGCGCACCCGCCTGCCGCCCCAGGCCGCGCGCACCTGCCCTGGGCTCGGACGCGCGCGCTTTGCCTGCAGCAGATCGTGCTCCCCCACTTGAAATCCTCCGACTTGTCCCCAACTGCCGAAAAGTCATTGGAACACGAGAGGCAAGTGATGGCGGATCAAGAACCCGAGCAGTCCCAGGCCGCGGCGGCCGATAACGCAACCGCGCCTGCAGCCGATCCCGGGGGGATGGAAGAAACAGCACCCAGTCTGGAGGAGCAGCTGCGGTTAGCCGAGCAAAAGGCCCAGGAAAACCTGGAGTCCTGGCTGCGCGCCAAGGCCGAAACCGAAAACCTGCGCAAACGCGCCCAGATCGACATCGCCAGCGCGCACAAGTACGGCGTGGAAAACCTGGCCGAGGCGCTGCTGCCGGTGCGCGACAGCCTGGAGGCGGCGCTGGCGATTGAAAACATCTCGCTGGAGGGCTTGAAAAGCGGCGTGGAACTGACCTTGAGGCAGCTCACCGCCGTGTTCGAAAAGGCCGGTCTTCGGGAAATCAATCCGGCCAACGAGAAATTCGACCCGCACAGGCACCAGGCCATGACCGTGGTGGCGCACGCGGGCGAGCCCAACCAGGTGGTGGAGGTGATGCAGAAGGGCTACCTGCTGCACGAGCGCGTCGTCCGTCCGGCCCTGGTGACGGTTTCGAAGGCCGAGGACGCTTGAAGCGCGGGGATTCAACCCCACATTCCTGACAAGCTCATTTCACTCATCGAGGAACACACTATGGCTAAGATCATCGGCATCGACCTGGGAACGACTAATTCCTGCGTTGCCATCATAGAAGGCGGGCAAACCAAGATCATCGAGAATTCGGAGGGCGCGCGCACCACGCCGTCGATCGTTGCCTACCAGGAGGACGGCGAGGTCCTGTGCGGCGCCTCGGCCAAGCGCCAGGCCGTGACCAACGCCAAGAACACGCTGTATGCGGTCAAGCGCCTGATCGGCCGCCGCTTCGAGGAAAAAGAGGTGCAAAAAGACCTCGACCTCATGCCCTACAGGATAGTGAAGCACGACAACGGCGACGCCTGGGTCGAAGTGCGCGGCAAGAAAATCGCCCCGCAGGAAGTTTCCGCCCAGGTGCTGCTGAAAATGAAACGGACCGCCGAGGACTACCTCGGCGAACCGGTGACCGAGGCGGTGATCACCGTCCCGGCCTATTTCAACGACAGCCAGCGCCAGGCCACCAAGGACGCCGGCCGCATCGCCGGACTGGAAGTGAAGCGCATCATCAACGAACCGACCGCGGCAGCGCTCGCCTTCGGCGTGGACAAGCAGGGCGGCGACCGCAAGATTGCGGTATATGACCTGGGCGGCGGGACTTTCGACATCTCCATCATCGAGATTGCCGATGTCGAGGGCGAGAAACAGTTCGAAGTGCTCTCCACCAACGGCGACACTTTCCTCGGCGGCGAGGACTTCGACCAGCGCATCATGGACTACCTGTGCGACGAGTTCAAGCGCGACCAGGGCATAGACCTGAGGAAGGACGTGCTCGCGCTGCAGCGCCTGAAGGAAGCCGCGGAGAAAGCGAAAATCGAACTCTCGTCGTCGCAGCAGACCGAGATCAACCTCGCCTATGTCACCGCCGACGCGAGCGGACCGAAGCATCTGTCGATCAAACTCACGCGCGCCAAGCTGGAGAGCCTGGTCGATGAATTGATCGAACAGACCGTGGCGCCGTGCCTGACCGCAATCAAGGATTCCGGCGTCAAGGTGTCCGACATCAGCGACGTAATCCTGGTGGGCGGCATGACGCGCATGCCCAAGGTGCAGGACAAGGTGAAGGAGATTTTCGGCAAGGAACCGCGCAAGGACGTGAACCCGGACGAGGCGGTGGCGGCGGGTGCGGCAATCCAGGCGTCGGTGCTCGCGGGCGACAGGAAAGACGTGCTGCTGCTCGATGTCACGCCGCTGTCGCTGGGCATCGAAACGCTCGGCGGCGTGATGACCAAGCTGATCCAGAAGAACACCACCATCCCGACCAAGGCGCAGCAGGTGTTCTCCACCGCGGATGACAACCAGACGGCGGTGACCATACACGTGCTGCAGGGCGAGCGCGACATAGCCAGCGGCAACAAGAGCCTGGGCCAGTTCAACCTCACCGACATCCCGCCGGCGCCGCGCGGCTTGCCGCAGATCGAAGTCGCCTTCGACATCGACGCCAACGGCATTCTGCATGTGTCGGCCAGGGACAAGGCCACGGGCAAGGAGAACAAGATCAAGATCCAGGCCTCGAGCGGCTTGAACGAGGAAGAAATCCAGAAAATGGTCAAGGACGCCGAGGCCCACGCCGAAGAGGACAGGAAGACGCTGGAACTGGTGAATGCGCGCAATCATTGCGAGGCGCTGGTGCACTCGGTCAAGAAATCGCTCACCGAATACGGCGACAAGCTGGACGCGGGCGAGAAGGAAAAAATCGAGGCGGCAATCAAGGAAGCCGAGGCCGTGCTCAAGTCCGAGGACAAGGCGGCAATCGACGCCAAGTCGCAGGCGCTGGCGCAGGTGGCGCAGAAGCTGGGCGAGAAAATGTATGCCGACGCCCAGGCCGCCGGCGAGACGGCGGCGCCAGGGGCAAAAGGCGAGGCCCGGCCCGACGAGAGCGAAGTGGTCGATGCCGAATACACCGAGGTCAAGGACGGCAAGAAATAAAGCGCGAGAGGCAATGCGCTAAGGGGCGAGCGGTGATAACCTCGCCCCTTTTGCCGTTGTCTCCTCACTTCTAACCCCGCACTCCTGACACAATTTATGGCAAAGCGCGACTTCTACGAAATACTCGGCGTCAATCGCGACGCGGACGACGACACAATCAAGAAAGCCTATCGCAAGCTCGCGATGAAACACCATCCGGACCGCAATCCGGAGGACAAGGGAAAAGGCGCGGAGGAAAAGTTCAAGGAGGCGAAGGAAGCGTACGAGGTACTCTCCGACGCCGATAAGCGTGCCGCCTACGACCGTTACGGCCATGCGGGCGTCGACCCGTCCGCGGCGGCTGGCGCCCATGGCGCCGGATTCTCCAACTTCACTGACGCCTTCGGCGACATTTTCGGCGACATCTTCGGCCAGGCGCGCGGCGGCCGGTCGAACGTCTACCGCGGCGCCGATCTGCGCTACAACCTCGAGATCTCGCTGGAAGCGGCGGCGCATGGCACCGAGACCAAGATCCGCATTCCCACCATGGATGAATGCGCGACCTGCCACGGCTCGGGGGCGAAGCCGGGCACTCAGCCCAAGACCTGCCCGACCTGCAACGGCCAGGGCCAGGTGCGCATGCAGCAGGGATTTTTCTCCATCCAGCAGGCCTGCCCCAAGTGCCACGGCACCGGCAAGGTGATATCCGATCCCTGTGCCGGCTGTCAGGGCGCCGGACGCGTGAAACAGCACAAGACGCTGTCGGTCAAGATCCCGGCGGGCGTGGACGAGGGCGACCGCATCCGCTTGAGCGGCGAGGGCGAGGCCGGCGTCAACGGCGGGCCGCCGGGCGACCTATACGTTCAGCTGCACCTGAAACCGCATACGGTGTTCCAGCGCGATCACGACGACCTGCACTGCGAAATGCCGATCGGTTTCACCATCGCGGCACTGGGCGGCGAGATCGAAATCCCGACGCTCTCCGGCTCGGCCAGGATCAAGATCCCGGCTGAAACCCAGAGCGGCAAGATATTTCGCCTGCGCGGCAAAGGCATCAAGGGCGTGCGCAGCCATGCCCACGGCGACCTGCTGTGCCATGTAGTGGTGGAGACCCCGGTGCACCTCACCGAGCGGCAAAAGGAACTGCTGCGCGAGCTGGAGGCGATCAACGTGACGGACGCGGACCGGCACAACCCGCGCGCCAAGTCGTGGATGGACAAAGTGAAGGAGTTCTTTGCGGAATAGCAAACAATTCCCTGTACGCGGGAGGATACATCGAGCCGCGGCGATAGAGCTTGCGCGGACGGCGGCCCGTCCGCACGGATCGCCGATTGCGCACGGATGAAAAACGTATCCGTGCGCAATCGACGATCTTGTATAAAAGCCCCCCAACCGCCTTTGCTTTTATCCATAACCGCATTTTCTGTACGGATGCGTTTTTTATCCGTACAGAAAACGCGGTTGGCGCGCGCAGCGCGCAAATCCACTGATGGAACTAAGGCGTCGTATGTAACGCCGGAAAAAACTCACGCCCGGCGCCAGGTCGTCCCCTGTGGCGTATCCTCGAGCACGATGCCAGCATCGAGCAGGTCCTTGCGGATGCGGTCTGCCTCGGCGTAGTTCTTCGCTCTTTTGGCAACTACCCGGTCGGCGATCATCTGCTCGATCTGGTCGGGGCTCACCGTCGCCGGGGGCATGCCCACGTTTGTTCGCCCGATCCCCGTTGCCACCATCGGCTCCATGCGAACCGCACCGTGTGCCGTGCGCCCCTGAAGGAATTCAGTTGGATCGTGATCCAGCAGCCCGAGGATCCCGCCCAGCGCCTTGAGCAAACCCGAGACCTGCGCCGACTTGCTGCGATTCGCGTCAGCCGCGAGTTCGAACAATACCGCCATGGCCTCCGGTGTGTTGAAGTCGTCGTCCATTGCTGCCCTGAAACGGCCGGCATAGGCGTCGTTCCAGTCGATTGTCGCTGCCTGTGGCGACGCGCCCTTGAGCGCTGTGTATAGCCGCGCAAGAGCATGCCTCGCGTCATCCAGATGCCGGTCGGAGTAATTAAGCGGGCTGCGGTAATGCGCGCGCAGGATGAAAAAACGCACCACTTCGGCATCGTATTGTTTCAGCACCTCGCGGATGGTGAAAAAATTGCCGAGCGACTTGGACATCTTTTCCTCGTCGAGTCGCACCAACCCGTTGTGCATCCAGTAGTTCACGAAAATATCGCCGTGCGCGCCCTCGGACTGCGCGATCTCGTTCTCGTGATGGGGAAACTGCAAGTCCTGGCCGCCCCCGTGAATGTCGAAATGCGCACCCAGCAACTCGCCCGCCATGGCCGAACATTCGATATGCCAGCCGGGGCGGCCCTCGCCCCAGGGCGATGCCCAGGCGGGCTCTCCCTCCTTCGCCCGCTTCCACAGGACGAAGTCGAGCGGGTCGTGCTTGCTTGGATCGGTTTCGACGCGCTCGCCCGCGCGCAACTCGTCCAGGGTCTTGCCTGAGAGCTTGCCGTAGCCGGGAAACTTGCGCACCGAGTAATTGACGTCGCCGCTCGTCGCCTGATAGGCCAGGCCCTTTTGCTGCAGCACCCTGATCATCTCCAGCATGCCGCCGATGTATAGCGTGGCACGCGGCTCGCGATCGGGTTTCTGGATCCCCAGGGCGGCCGCATCCTCGTCCAGATAGTCGATGAAGCGCTGCGTCAGTTCGCCTATGGGTTCGCCGTTCTCGAGCGCGCGACGGATGATCTTGTCGTCGACGTCGGTGATGTTGCGTACGTACGTGACCTCGAACCCGGAGGCGCGCAGCCAGCGCTGCACCATGTCGAACACCAGCATGAGGCGCGCATGGCCCAGGTGGCAGTAGTCGTAGATGGTCATGCCGCACACGTACATGCGTATCCGGCCCGGCTCGATCGGGACGAAATCCTGCTTGCGGCGGGCAAGGGTGTTGTATATCTTCAGCATGCGCGAAAAGCGGCCAAGATGCGCTCGGCTGCGCCGCGCCCACCGGGTGAAAGCGGCGCCACCGCCGAAACTTTGACAGCGGCCTCTATTGTGGAGGTTCGGGTGTTCTTGTTAGAATGCAGCGCTAATCCTACTGGCGCGAGAAAGTATAACACAATGCACTCACTCCTTCGCCGCACCGCCTTCGCCCTAGGCCTCGCACTGGCTGCCGCCGCCGTCCACGCCGACGAGTTGCAGGACATCACGCGCATGATGAAGCAAGGCCAGTTGCCGCAGTCCCTGGAACGCGTGGACAAATTCCTGGCCGGCAAGCCGCGCGATGCGCAGGGGCGTTTTCTGAAAGGCCTGATCCTGACGGAGATGAACCGTTCCGGCGAGGCGATCCAGGTGTTTCTGAAACTGTCCGAGGACTACCCCGAGTTGCCCGAGCCGCACAATAACTTGGCAGTCCTATACGCTTCGCAAGGTCAGTACGATAAAGCCAGGGCCGCGCTGGAAAGCTCGATCCGCACGCATCCAAGCTACGCCACCGCGCACGAGAACCTGGGCGACATTTACGCCAAGCTCGCCAGCCAGGCCTACGACAAGGCGCTGCAACTGGACTCCTCCAACACCGGCGCCAAGACCAAACTGGCCATGATAGGCGAGCTGATCGACGGCGGAACGCGCGCGGCCCGCGGCCCTATGCGGACAGAACCGGTCAAGATGGCCGAGGCGGCCCCGGCCAAGGCAGCCGACGCCGGCAACGCAAGCGCAGTTGCGAGCGCCAAATCGGGCGCAGAATCCAAGGCGGCCGGGCCCAAGGCCGCCGCGCCCAAGGCGGCGGAGCCGGCGACCAAGGCCAGCGGCGGCGCGCGCGCCGAATCCGATGCGCTGATCAAGACCGTGCAGGCCTGGGCCGGCGCCTGGGCCAGGAAAGATGTGGCCGCCTATCTCGCGCATTACGCCAGGGACTTCAAAACGCCCAAGGGCGAGACGCGCGGTGACTGGGAAAAGGGGCGCAAGCAGCGCATCAGCGCGCCGAAGGAAATCAAAGTCGAAATCGAATCGCCCAAGGTCAGTATCAGCGGCGACAACTCCGCGAGCGTAAGCTTCCGCCAGGTTTACCGGTCCGATATAGTCAAAGCCGCGGGAACTAAAACGCTGGTCATGGTCAAAAGCAATGGCAAATGGCTAATCCATGAAGAGCGGGCAAACTAATTGATGCAGTTGCGGCGCGGATTGTCGAACACGCTACTCGCCGGGGTGCTGGGCCTCGCCGGCGCTTTCTTCGTTTTCCCGGCCCGCGCTCAGGCGGAGCAAAGCGCCGACGATCTGCTGGGCAAGGTGTTCGAGGAGGTCGAGCGCAACCAGCTCGATCTGGCGCTCAAGCACGTTGAAGCGCTGCTTCAGGCCAAACCCAATTTTCGTCTGGCCTACCTGATCAAAGGCGACCTGCTGCTGGCCCGGGGCCGCGCGCTCAAGACCTTCGGCGATGCCCCTCAAGGCTCGAGCGAGCGGCTCGATGGCTTGCGCGCCGAAGCGCTGGTCCGCCTGCATGCCTACCGCGACCGCCCGTCGCAGGACCAGGTGCCACGCTACCTAATGCAGCTGCGTCACGATCAGCGCTTTGCCATCGTCGTCGACAACAAACGCTCGCGCCTGTACCTTTACCAGAACGAGAACGGCCGGCCACGCTTCGTCGCCGATTATTACATCAGCACCGGCAAGCGCGGCGGGGAGAAGACGCGCGAAGGAGACGAAAAAACGCCCGTGGGCGTGTACCACGTCACGGCGAGCCTGCCACGGAACAAGCTTTCCGACTTCTACGGCAGCGGCGCCTTCCCCATCAGCTATCCCAACGAATGGGACAAGCGCCATGGCAGGAACGGCTTTGGCATTTGGCTGCACGGCACGCCCAGCGACACCTACAGCCGCGCGCCGCGCGCCAGCAACGGCTGCGTGGTGCTGGCCAATGCAGACCTGGACGCATTGTCGAAGAAACTGCAGATCGGCCTCACGCCGGTAATCATCAGCGAACAGGTCGAATGGCTTTCGCTGGATGACTGGAACGCCGAGCGCGACGCGCTCAATGCCGAAATCGAGCGCTGGCGCGGCGACTGGGAAAGCCTGGATACCGAGCGCTATCTGACCCGCTATTCGAACAAATTTTCCACCGGCCGCGCGAACTTTTCCGATTGGGCGCGACACAAGCGCCAGGTCAACAGCGGCAAGAGCTGGATCGAGCTGAAGCTTTCCAATTTCAGCATGTTCCGCAATCCCGGCAACGAGGAGCTGGTGGTGGTGACCTTTGACCAGGATTACCGCTCGAATAACCTGTCCAACACGATGAAAAAGCGCCAATACTGGGCCAAAGAAGGCGGCAAGTGGCGCATCATTTACGAAGGCGCTGCATAATCATCCGGGCTTGCGCGCTCGCGCGCGCCAACCGTGTTTTCTGTACGGATAAAAAGCATCCGTACAGAAAACACGGTTATGGACAAAAACAAGGACGGGGGCGGGGATTTTATACAAGATCGTCGAATGCGCACGGATGGCTTTTCATCCGTGCGCATTCGACGATCCGCGCGGACGGTTTCTCGTCCGCGCAACAAGCGCAATTCTACATGGGCTGAAAACATGCGACTGTTCAAAGTTTTGATACTGGGCATCCTGCTCTGGTCGGCGCAGGCGTTTGCCGCCAACCCGCTGGTTGAAATAAAGACCAGCGTCGGCGCCATACGCGTCGAACTCTACGCGGACAAGGCGCCCAAATCGGCGGCCAATTTCCTGCAGTATGTGAAGGACGGTTTTTATGACGGCCTTGCATTTCACCGCGTCATCGACGGCTTCATGATCCAGGGCGGCGGTCACTACCCGGACCTGAGGGAGAAAAAGGGCGACCGCCCGCCGATCGAGAACGAAGCCGGCAACGGCCTGAAGAATGCGCTCGGCACGCTCGCCATGGCGCGCACCTCGAATCCGCACTCGGCCACGGCGCAGTTCTTCATCAATGTGGCCAACAACGCTTTCCTCGACTTTCGCGAAGCCACTCCCGCAGGCTTCGGCTACGCCGTGTTCGGCAAGGTGACTCAGGGCATGGAGGTCGTGATGCGCATCGCACACACGCCTACCGGCCCGGGCGGCCCTTTTGCCAAGGACGTGCCGCGGCAGCCGGTCGTCATCGAATCCATCACTTTCCTTTCCGGAAAATAGCGAGCACATCATGGTCAAATTGCACACCAGCCACGGCACCATCACCCTGGAACTCGACGCCGCCAGGGCCCCCAAAACGGTGGAGAGCTTTCTCGCCTATGTCAGAAGCGGGCACTACGACAACACCGTGTTCCATCGCGTGATCGACGGCTTCATGATTCAGGGCGGAGGTTTCGAGCCGGGCATGAGGCAAAAGCCGACGCAGGCGCAGATAGAGAACGAAGCGGCCAACGGCCTCAAGAACGAGCGCTACAGCGTCGCCATGGCGCGCACTTCCGACCCGCACTCTGCCAGCGCCCAGTTCTTCATCAACGTCAAGGACAACAGCTTCCTCAACCATAGCGCGCCGACGCCGCAGGGTTGGGGCTATTGCGTATTCGGCAAAGTGGTCGAGGGCATCGACGTGGTGGACAAAATCAAGGGCGTGAAAACCGGCAGCCGCGGCGGCCATCAGGATGTGCCCGCCGAAGACGTGGTGCTGGAACGCGCTGAAGCGGTATGAACGCCAGCGCCGCGCGCACCGTGCAGGGCGCAGCGTCCGCCAGGCCAGCAGTCTGAATTCTGCGTTCTGCGCGGTACGCGCCGGCCCGCTTGAGCACCCTGTTCATCTCCGACCTGCACCTTTGCTCCGGTCGGCCGCGGAGCAACCGCAGCTTCTTTGATTTCCTCGAGCGCGAGGCGCGCAGCGCGCGCGCTCTCTACATCCTCGGCGACCTGTTCGAGTATTGGGCGGGCGACGACGATTTGGGCGATCCGTTCAACGCCACAGTAGTGGCCGCCCTCGCCCGGCTCGTCGCCAGCGGCGTCCCCACCTACCTGATGCACGGCAACCGTGATTTCGTCATCGGCAATGCCTTCGCGCGTGCCAGCGGGGTGACCCTGCTGCCGGATCCCACCTTGTTCGATCTGGACGGGCAAGCGGTCCTGCTGATGCACGGCGACACCCTGTGTACGCTCGATCTGGAATACCAGGCGTTCCGGCGCGAGGCGCGCAGCCAGACCTGGATCAGCGCGCTTCTGCACCAGCCCCTGGCTGAACGCAAGGCCGCGGTCGAAGCCCTGCGCCGGAGAAGCGAGCAGGAAAAACGCGGCAAGCCGGCCGAAATCATGGATGTCGCGCCGGCCGAAGTCGAGGCCGTGTTGCGCCGCCACGGCTATCCGCGGCTGATCCACGGACATACCCACCGCCCCGCCCGCCATGTACACCTGGTCGACGGCCGTGCCTGCGAGCGTTGGGTGCTGGCCGATTGGTATCAGGGCGGCAGCTATCTCGCCTGCGACGCGTCAGGCTGCCGCGCGGTGCAACTAAGCGCGAACTAAAGGCCGCTGCGTAGCGGCAACCGCCGGTTTCGCCGGTTCAGTTTAGCCCGCGCTCAACATCGGCCTGGATGTCGCCTAGCGCCTCTAGTCCCACGGCGACGCGCAGCAACCCCTCGCTTATGCCCGCGGCCTTGCGCGCTTCGGCGCTGATGCGGCCGTGGGTGGTCGTGGCAGGATGGGTAATCGTGGTCTTGGTGTCGCCCAGATTGGCGGTGATCGAAATCATGCGCGTCGCATCCACCACCCGCCACGCCGCCTCACGCCCGCCTTTGACCTCGAACGACACCACCGCCCCGCCCAATCGCTGCTGCTTCTGCGCCAATTCATGCTGCGGATGGGAAGGCAAGCCCGGATAATAAACCCGCTCGATGCCGGGGTGCCGTTCCAGCCACTGCGCCAGCTGCAATGCGGCTTGCGATTGCGCATCCATGCGTATCCGCAGCGTCTCCAGCCCCTTCAGCAGCACCCACGCATTGAACGGCGACAGGCTCGGGCCGGCAGTGCGCAGAAAACCGTAAACACCGTCCATCACCGGTCCGCGCGGTCCCAGCACGGCGCCGCCGAGCACCCTGCCCTGGCCGTCCAGATACTTGGTCGCCGAGTGAATCACCAGGTCGGCACCGAGCTGAAGCGGTTGTTGCAAAGCAGGTGTGCAGAAGCAATTGTCCACGGCAAGCAGCGCGCCCGCCTGCCTGGCCACTGCCGCAAGGGCCGCGATATCGGCGATCTCGGTGAGCGGATTGGACGGGGTCTCGACAAACAGCAGCTTGGTGTTGCTGCGCGACGCGCCCTCCCAGGCGGCGACGCTGGCGCCGGCAACGAAGGTGGTCTCGACGCCGAATTTGCCCATGATGTTGGAAAACAGCTGCACCGTGGAGCCGAACACGCTGGCCGAACAAATCACGTGGTCGCCCGCCTTGAGCATGGCCATGGCCATGGCGAGGATGGCCGACATGCCCGAGGCGGTGGCGACGCAGGTCTCGGCGCCCTCCAGCGCCGCAAGGCGCTCCTGGAACGCGCTCACCGTGGGATTGGTAAAGCGCGAATAGATATTGCCCTCTGTGCCGCCGGTGAAGCGCGCCGCGGCCTGGGCGGCGTTGTCGAACACGAAACTCGAGGTGAGATACATCGCCTCGGAATGCTCGCCGAACTGGCTGCGGTGGATGCCGGCGCGCAGCGCCAGGGTATCGAATTCGATTTTGTCCGCCATGATTGCATCCGTGTAAAAAGCAAAAAACCCGCTTAGCTTTGGCTAAGACGGGTTTCCCACGCTTTAGCTGTATTTGTTTGCCGGTCGCAAAACCAGGAACCGGCGGCGCCCGCAAGCTATGCTTCAAATCGGCGCAGTGCTACGTTACTACCGCAGCGGGCAGGTGTCAAATCTCAAGCCTGGTCCGTTTCCACCAGCCCCAGGTCCAACTGGCTGCTTTCCTCGTCCTCGGAAGATCCCTCGCGGGCGCAGTTGCGGTGATTCTCCACGCTATCCAGATACTCGCGCGTAACGTCGCCGGTAATGTAAATGCCGTCGAAGCAGGAGGTCTCGAATTCCGTGAGCCTGGGGTTGGCTTCGCGCACCGCGGCCTTGAGCGCATCCAGATCCTGGTAGATGAGCGCGTCGGCGCCGATTTCGCGCGCGATCTCGTCGTCGCTGCGGCCGTTGGCGATCAATTCCTGGCGCGTGGGCATGTCGATGCCGTAGACATTGGGATAGCGCACCGGCGGCGCAGCCGAAGCGAAGAACACGCGGTTGGCGCCGGCCTCGCGCGCCATCATCACGATTTCGTGGCTGGTGGTGCCGCGCACGATGGAATCGTCAACCAGCAGCACGTTCTTGCCCTTGAATTCCATCGCCACCGCGTTCAGCTTCTGCCGCACCGATTTCTTGCGCTCCCTCTGACCGGGCATGATGAACGTGCGACCGATGTAGCGGTTCTTGACAAAGCCTTCGCGGTAAGACAGGCCCAGGTTCAAGGCTAGCTGCATCGCGCTGGGACGGCTGGAATCGGGAATCGGGATCACCACGTCGATATCGAGATGAGGGTACTGCGTCCTGATTTTCGCCGCCAGCTGCTCGCCCATATGCAGCCGCGTCTCGTACACCGACACGCCGTCCATGAGCGAGTCCGGGCGCGCGAGGTAGACGTACTCGAAAATGCAGGGATTGAGCGAGGTCTTCCCCGCGCACTGGCGGCTGTAGAAATTGCCCTCTTCGTCGATGAATACGGCCTCCCCCGGCGCGACGTCGCGCACGATCTGGAAGCCCAGGGTATCCAGGGCCACGGATTCGGAAGCCACCAGGTATTCGTAGCCGTTGCCGGTATCGATGCGGCCGATTACCAGCGGGCGTATGCCATATGGGTCGCGGAACGCGAGCAGACCGTAACCGGCGATCATCGCCACCACGGCGTAGGCGCCGCGGCAGCGCCGGTGCACGGCGGCTACCGCGGTAAAAATGATCTGCGGATCGAGCTTGTAGTTGGTCGAAGCTTCCTGCAGCTCGTGCGCGAGCACGTTCAGCAGCACTTCGGAATCCGAATTGGTGTTGATGTGGCGCAGATCCTGGCGGAACATCTCCTGCTTCAGGCCCTCGGAATTGGTGAGGTTGCCGTTGTGGCCGAGCACAATGCCGAAAGGCGAGTTGACATAGAACGGTTGCGATTCGGCGGCGCTGGAAGCCGAGCCTGCGGTGGGATAACGGCAGTGGGCAATGCCCATGTTGCCGGGCAGGGCGCGCATGTTGCGGGTATGGAATACGTCGCGCACCAGGCCCCCACCCTTATGCATGTGGAAGGTTTGTCCCTCGGAAGTGGCGATGCCGGCCGCGTCCTGGCCGCGATGCTGCAGCACCAGCAGCCCGTCGTAGAGCAACTGGTTCACCGGAGTCCTTGCCACTACACCGAGAATCCCGCACATGGTTTCACCTGTAACGGATGCGTTGCGCCAAATCTCTCGGCAGTGCCGGCTTGGCGGCCAGCACCGCAGTTTCAATCGGGCCGGACAGCGCCGCCTCGCGCCAGAAAGGCTCCTTCGGCACGCTGGTCAACCCGGCGAACATCGCCCCGACGAACACGATCAACACCCCGCGCACCAGTCCGAACACGGCGCCTGCGGCGCGGTCGGTGAAACCCAGGCCCGCAGCGCGAAACAACTTCGCCAGCAGCAAGCCGCTCAGCCCGGACAGCAGCAGCACGCCGAGAAAAATCACCAAGTAGGCAATGACCACCCTCAACGTGGCCGACAAACTCGCCGGCAGCCACTGCGCCAGTTCCTGCGCAAACAAGCCCGACAGGATCAGGGCCGCCGCCCACCCCGCCAGCGCGGCGATTTCCCTCACCACCCCCCGAAACGCCGCCAACAGCACCGACAGGCCGACGATGCCGATTACGGCATAATCAAACCACGTCATCGGCTCGCGACGGCGCCAGGCTTGAGTCCCATCGCCTCCAGCTTGGCGCGCGCCCTCTCGGCGGCTTCCTTGCTGGCGAAAGGCCCGGCACGCACGCGCGTCAACTCGCCCTTGCTGGTCTTCACCGGTTCAGTATAGGACTTTACCCCGGCCGCAGAAAGCTTGGTCCGCAATTGTTTCACGTTTTTTTTGTCTGAAAATGCGTCGAGGGTCACGACCCAGGCCTGGTCGCTCAGCGCGGCCTGCGCGCGCAGCTCGTCGGT
This sequence comes from Betaproteobacteria bacterium RIFCSPLOWO2_12_FULL_64_23, assembly GCA_001770575.1. Taxonomy (GTDB): domain Bacteria; phylum Pseudomonadota; class Gammaproteobacteria; order Burkholderiales; family SG8-39; genus 2-12-FULL-64-23. The sequence goes on along the minus strand of MERK01000166.1, from coordinate 22,275 downwards.
CTTTTCCGGCACCTTGGCGGCCTCGCGCACCGGCGCCGGCTCTGCCTTCGTCGTGGGGGCTGCGGCCTTGGGCGCAGGCGGTTCGGTGTTGACCGATGCGATCCCGGCTTTTTTCTCGGGCGCCCGCGCGGCAGGCGGCGCGACGCGGGTATTGAAGCCGCCCGATTCCTGATTGGGTATCTGTACGCTGAGCGGCGGGCCGGCCGGGCCGGGCTCCTTGTCCAGAACAAGCGGCAGAATGATGACGACGAAAGTCACCAGGGCGACGGCGCCGACCAGCCTGCGCCGGGCTCGCCGTTTCAGCTGCAGGGCTTCTTCGCTTTCCGCCATCTACGCCTTTGATTTTTCCCGGGCAGCGATCACACCCGCCACAGTATGAAAAGATCCGAACACGACGATTCTATCATTTTCGGCGGCACCGCTGCACGCAGCCGCATAGGCTTGCGCCGGATTCTCGAACTCGCGCACCGCGTCCACTCCCGCCTGGCGCAGCGCCTGCGCCAGCTGCGACGCCGGCGCGCCGCGCGGCGGCGGCAAGGTGCAGACGAACCAGCGGTCGATGTGCTTTGCGAGCAATCTCACCACGCCGGCGATGTCCTTGTCGCGCAGCATGCCGAACACCGCCGACGTGCCGGAGCAAGACCCTAGCTCCGACAGATTCTGCGCGAGAACTGCGGCCGCCTGCGGATTGTGCCCCACATCGAGCACCAGCGCGGGGCGCCCCGGCAGCAGCTGAAAACGCCCGGGCAATTCGACCGCAGCCAGTCCCTGGCGCAAGTCGCGCATGGAAACGGGCAAGCGTTCGCACAGCGTCTCCAGTGCCGCCAGCGCCGCGCTCGCGTTTTGCAGTTGGATCCCGCCGTGTAGCGCCGGGTAGGCCAGGCCGGATTTCCTGCCTGCCGACCCCCAGTACGACCACCGGTCGCCCTGCGTCTGGTAGCCGAAATCCTGACCGATGCGCAGCAACCGCGCGCCTATTGCCTGCGCGTGCGCCAGCACCGACGCCGGCGCCGCCGGATCGGCGAGCACGGCCGGTTTTCCGGCGCGGAAGATACCGGCCTTTTCATAGCCGATGGCCTCGCGCGTGGCGCCGAGGTAATCCATGTGATCCAGGCCGACACTGGTGACAATGGCGCAATCGGCGTCAAAAGCATTCACCGCATCCAGGCGTCCGCCCATACCGACTTCGAGCACCAGCACGTCGACGGCGCTGCGCAGGAACAGATCCACTGCGGCGAGGGTGCCGAATTCAAAATAGGTCAGCCGGGTATCGCCGTCGCTTTCGGTCCTGGCCGCCTCCACCCGCGCGAACGCCGAAACAAGCGCCGCGTCACCGGCCTCCCGCCCCGCGATGCGCACGCGCTCGTTGTAGCGCATCAGGTGCGGCGAAGTATACAGGCCGACGCGGTAGCCCGCGGCCGCGAGGATGGCTTCCAGCATGGCACAAGTCGAACCTTTGCCATTGGTGCCGGCAACGGTGATGACCGGTACCGCGGGCGCGAGGCTGATCGCGTCGCGCACGCGACCCACCCGCTCCAAGCCGAGCGCGATGCTCTGCGGATGCTGCCGCTCGATATAGGCGAGCCAGCCGGCGAGATCTCTTGTCACATGCGAGTCAAGTGTTGACATAATTGGAATTGCGATGTTGCGCGGACGAGAAACCGTCCGCGCGGATCGTCGATTGCGCACGGACGAAAAGCCGTCCGTACGCAATCGGCGATCTTGTATAAAGACAACCCCAAGCCGTTGTTGCTTTTATCCATAACCGTGATTTTGGTACGGATGCGCCTTTCATCCGTACCAAAATCACGGTTGGCGCGCGTAGCGCGCAATGCCTGCTACTCGCATGCGACAGTACTTAGGATGCCGTATATAGCGTGCTCAGGTGTTCTCGGGTGCCATGCGCAGCAACAGCGTAATCAGCTGCGCCAGCCGGTCGCGCATCTGGCGCCGGTCGACGATCATGTCGATGGCGCCCTTTTCCAGCAGGAACTCGGCGCGCTGGAAACCTTCAGGCAGTTTCTCGCGCACGGTTTGCTCGATTACGCGCGGGCCGGCGAAACCGATCAACGCCTTGGGCTCGGCGACGATCACGTCGCCGAGCATGGCGAAGCTCGCCGATACCCCGCCCATGGTGGGATCGGCAAGCACCGAAATGAAAGGCAGCCTGCGCTGCGCGAGCTGGGTCAATACGGCCGTGGTCTTGGCCATTTGCATCAGCGACAACAGCCCCTCCTGCATGCGTGCGCCGCCGGTGGCGGTGAAGCAAACAAAGGGCAGATTCTGCTCCACGCACACCTTCACGCCGCGCACGAAGCGTTCGCCCACCACCGAGCCCATCGATCCGCCCATGAATTCGAACTCGAACACTGCGACAACCAGCGGGATGTTCTTGATCGCACCTTGCATCACTACCAATGCGTCGGTTTCGCCGGTCTGCCGCTGGGCGTCCACCAGGCGGTCGGGATAGCGCCGGCTGTCCTTGAACTTGAGACTGTCCACCGGCAACACCTCGGCGCCGATCTCGAAGCGGCCTTCGGGGTCGAGCAGCATGTCGATGCGCGCGCGTGCCGACAGCCGGTTGTGGTGGCCGCACTTGGGACAGACATTGAGGTTCTTTTCCAGGTCGGTGGCGTACAACACCGCGTCGCAGGACTCGCATTTGATCCACAGCCCCTCGGGCACGGCACGCTTGCCCGGGCCGATCGAGCGCTTGATCTTGGGCGGCAGCAGTTTTTGCAACCAACTCATTTTGCGTCCAGCGCGGCGCGAATGCCTTGCACGAACCTGCCCGCATACAGCAGCTGTTCCCCCGCAGGGGCCGCTTCCATCTGCTCGATAATGGCGCTGCCGATGACCACCGCGTCGGCAAACTGCGCCACCGCCTTGGCCGTGGCCGCGTCGCGGATACCGAACCCCACGCCCACCGGCAGCTTGGTCTGGCGCCGGATTCGCGGAATTTTCTCAGCCACTTCGGTCAAATCGAGGTGCCCGGCCCCGGTGACGCCTTTGAGCGAAACGTAATACAGGTAGCCGCTGGCGAGCCTGGCCACCTGCGCGATGCGCGCATCGCTGGAAGTCGGCGCCAGCAGAAAAATCAGATCCATGCCGTGGCTGCGCACCAGGCCGGCGAAGGACTCGCATTCCTCCGGAGGATAGTCGACCACCAGCGCCCCGTCCACGCCGGCTTGCTGCGCTTCGTTGACGAAGCGCTCGGTACCCATCGCCTCGATCGGATTGGCATACCCCATCAGCACCACCGGCGTGGTCTGATTGTCAGCGCGGAACTCGCGCACCAATGCGAGCACGCGGTCCAGGCCCACGCCGTGCTTCAGAGCACGATCGCTCGCGCGCTGGATTACCGGGCCGTCGGCCATCGGGTCGGAAAACGGCACGCCCAACTCGATCACATCCGCGCCCGCCTCGACCAGCGCATGCATCAGCGGCACCGTCATGGCGGGTTCGGGATCGCCCGCGGTGACGAAAGGAATGAGTGCCTTCCTGCGGTTTTTTGCAAGTTGCTCGAATGTGGCCTGGATGCGGGACATGAAGATTTCACCGTACGCAAAAAAGACTTACCGCAAAGGACGCAAAGGAGGATGGTGATTGTGCGCCAAGATTCAATTTAACGCGCGCATTCTAGACTGGACCCGCCTGATCAAATAGATCTGGTACCGAAGGGTTTCCTTCGTGTTCCTCGTCTCGTCTGTGTCGTTTGCGGTTCCCGCCATTGTTGCCGTTCCGCGCCTCGGCCACACGCTTCTCGACGATCCTGAAATACTCCGGATTGAGCTCGAAACCGACGAAACGCCGGCCGTGCCTGGCCGCAGCGACCGCCGACGTCCCGCTGCCCATGAAGGGATCGAGCACGGCTCCCCCGGGAGGACAGCTTGCCAGCACCATGCGCTCGACGATTTCCAACGGCTTTTGCGTCGGATGGTTCTCGCGTTCGCCGTGTTGGCGGTGCAGGCGCGACACGCTCCACACGTCCTTGGGGTTGTAGCCGACTTCCAGCCATTTCTTGCCCACGAAAATGGAGCGCGTTCGCGCCTTCTTGGTCTCGGCGTCATAAGGGATCCGCACCGCATCGACGTCGAAGTAATAGTCGCGCGATTTGACGAAAAAACCGATGTTGTCATGCACCGAGGAGAATTTGCGCGTGCTGCCTCCCATGCTCGGCACTTTGCGGTCCCAGATGATCTCGTTCACCATGGCAAGGCGTGTCTTCAGATGGCTGAACACCTCCGGGCTGTGCTGCCAGGTGAGAAATACGTACAGGCTGCCGTTCGCTTTCAGTTTCGGCACCACCGCGTCTATCCAGCGCCGGCTCCAGGCGAGGTATTCATGTGCGCCGAGGCGGTCGGAATCGTTGCCGTAGTCCTTGCCCAGGCCATAGGGCGGATCGGCGATCACCAGATCCACGGACGCATCGGCCACGCGTTCAATCCCCGTCAGGGCATCCTCGTTGTAGAGCAGCGCAGTCATCTGGAACCGGGTCAGAACCGGATACCGGATTTCTCGGCAACCGTGTGCATGTCCTTGTCGCCGCGGCCGGACAAATTCACCAGCAGGATTTTGTCTTTCGGCATGCCCGGCGCGATTTTCGCCGCATGTGCCAGCGCGTGGCTGGATTCCAGCGCCGGGATGATGCCCTCGTAATGGCACAGGTCGTGAAACGCCTTCAGCGCTTCGTCGTCGGTGATGGTGGCGTACTCGGCGCGGCCGGTGTCCTTCAGCCAGGCATGCTCCGGCCCCACGCCCGGATAATCGAGGCCGGCGGAAATCGAATGCGTCTCGATGATCTGGCCGTGCGCGTCCTGCAACAGATAAGTCCGGTTGCCATGCAACACCCCGGGACGGCCGGCGGTCAAAGAGGCAGCGTGTTTGCCGCTGGCAAGGCCGAGGCCCGCCGCCTCCACACCGATCAGACGCACGCCGTCGACCGGGATATAGGGATAGAAGATGCCCATCGCATTGGAGCCGCCACCGACGCAGGCGATGACCGCATCGGGCTGGCGCCCGGTGAGTTCGGGCATCTGCTGCAGGCATTCCTCGCCGATCACCGACTGGAAATCGCGCACCATCATCGGGTACGGGTGCGGCCCGGCGACCGTGCCGATGATGTAATAAGTGTTGTGGATATTGGTGACCCAGTCGCGCATCGCTTCGTTCAACGCGTCCTTCAGGGTCTTCGAACCCGAATCCACCGGCACCACGCGGGCACCGAGGATTTTCATGCGGTGGACGTTGGCCGCCTGGCGCCTGATGTCTTCCGCGCCCATGTATACCACGCATTCAAGGCCGTAGCGGGCCGCCACGGTGGCCGCGGCCACGCCGTGCATGCCGGCGCCGGTCTCGGCGATGATGCGCGGCTTGCCCATGCGCCGCGCCAGCATGGCTTGCCCGAGCGTATTGTTGATCTTGTGGGCGCCGGTATGGTTGAGGTCTTCGCGCTTGAGATAGATTTGTGCCCCGCCGAGCAGATCCGACCAGCGCTTGCAGTGATAGACCGGGCTCGGGCGGCCGACGTAGTGCTTGAGGTCATAGCGGAACTCCGCGATGAATTGCGGATCGCTGCGGTATTTTTCGTAGGCAAGCCTGAGTTCGTCCAGAGCCTGGATCAGGGTCTCGGCGACGAAGATGCCACCATAAGGCCCGAAATGGCCGTGGCTGTCTGGCAGATCATGCAGTTTCATTGTTGACTCCCGCTATGAACGCCGCGATTTTCGCGGCGTCCTTGACGCCTTTGGCCGCTTCTACGCCGCTGGACACGTCCACCGCCCAAGGCCTGACCTGGCGCACGGCCGCACCCACGTTGTCCGGCGTAAGCCCGCCCGAGAGTATCACCGGCCTGGCCAAATCGTGCGGTATCAGTTTCCAGTCGAACGACTCGCCGCCGCCGCCGTAAAGCCGTTCGTGGTAGGCGTCCAACAGCCAACCTTGCGCCGCGTGATAGGGCGACAAATATTGTACCAAATCGGCATCCGCCCGGACCCGTGCGGCCTTGATGTAGGGCAGGCCAAAACCGCCGCAAAAACCGGGCGCTTCATCACCGTGAAATTGCAGCAGGTTGAGGCGACACCCACGCAGCACTGATTCGACCTGATCCTGCGCCGGATCGACGAACAGACCGACTACGGTCACAAAGGGGGGAATCGCCGCGACAATTGCGCGCGCCTGCTGCGGGCCGACGTTGCGCTGGCTGGGCGCATAGAACACCAGGCCGATGGCGTCGGCACCCAGTTCCACCGCGGCGCGCGCATCCTCTACCCGCGTGATGCCGCAGATCTTGATTCGCGTCCTCACACCGACACCTGCTCCGGAAAAACAATTCGATTGGACCCGAATGCGGGCAGTTTCCACCCGGGCGCATATTCCACCGCCGCAAGATACAGCCCGTCCGGGGAAAACGTCGGTGCCGCCTGACCGCGATCGCGGCGCGCCAGCACCTCGGCCAGCCAGCCCGGGGGATGCTTCCCCTTGCCCACGTAGACCAGACAGCCGACGATATTGCGCACCATGTGATGCAGGAAGCCGTTGGCGGTGAACTCGAACCGCAGATGAGCGCCGCGTCGCTCTATGGCCCAGCTGCGCAACGTGCGCACCGGACTTTTCGCCTGGCACTCGCTCGAGCGAAACGCGCTGAAATCGTGTTCGCCCGCCAGCGGGGTCAGCGCCGCGCGCATCGCATCCACATCCAACGGCAGATGGAACCAACCCACCCGGCCGTAGTGCAGCGCCGGCCGCACCGGATGGTTGTAGAGCACATAGCGGTACGTACGCGATACGGCCGAGTAACGCGCATGAAAATCGTCGGCCACGGGCGCGGTCCATTGCACCGCCACCGCCTGCGGCAGCAGCGTGTTGACGCCGCGCACCCACGCTGATTCCGGGCGCACCGCGGCGGTCTCGAAATGCGCCACCTGTGCCAGGGCATGCACGCCGGCATCGGTACGGCCGGCTGCAGCAAGGCGCACCTTCTCCCCGGCGATGCACGCAAGCGCACGCTCCAGGTGATCCTGGACGGTAGCGCCGGAAGGCTGCGACTGCCAGCCGTGGAAATGGCTGCCGTCGTACTCTATGCCAATTGCGATTTTCATGGATCCAAAAAACAAAACCCCGGGGCAAGCCCGGGGCCGTTTCAATTTTCGGCAGTGTCAGCCCAGGGCCGCGAGCATGGCCTGCGCTTGTTGCTGCTGGGCCGCGTCGCCTTCCTTGAGTACCTCGTTGAGCAATTCGCGCGCCCCGTCCTTGTCGCCCATCTCCTGGTAGGCTTTGGCCAGATCGAGCTTGGTCGCTACCTCCTGCCAGTGTGCGTCGGGCGCTGCAGCTGCCTCGCCCGGCGCGCCGAGATCCAGGCTGATCGCAGACAGATCCAGCGGTGCTGACGGCGTTTCCTCCTTCTCCGCCGGCAGATCCAGATTGAAATCGAAGTCGATGCCACCGCCTCCCTCCGCCGCGGCAGCCGGCGCCCCCGGAGCGGCGGTCGCTGACTCGGCAGGCGGCGCTGCGGCAGCACCGGAGCCGGGCAGTTCAAAATCGAAATCGATGGACGAAACCGCATCGGCGGGAGCTTCGGCTGCAGGGCCTTCCGGACTCGGTGCGGCGGCGGTCTCGGGCTGCGGTTCCGCTGGAGCAGCCCCGGTTTTCTTCTCCGCGTCGCCCAGGTCCAGATCGAAACCGAGATCGCCAGTGACATCGACCACCGGCCCGGCGGCGCCTTCCGGCGCAGGCTCGGGCAGGGGCGCGCCGCCTTGCGCAGGCTCGCTCAGGCCGAGATCAAAATCCAATCCTGGCGCCGTTTCTGGCGCTTCGCCCATGTCCAGTACGATATCCGGCGCGGGCTCCGCCCCGGAAACAACCTGCGTGTCGGCGAAAGCCTGACCTACGCCCTCGGCAGCCTTGCCGCCGTAGAGCGGATTTCCCGGATCAAGCTGCACCCCCAGCGCGACGGCTTTCCCCCACTCGGCCCCCTCGCCGTTGGTGGCGGCGTGGATCTCAGCCGCCACCGCCTCGAATGCCTTGGCATCCTTGCGGTTGGCGTAAATTTCCAGCAATTTTGCGCGTATCGCCTGACGCGACGGATCCTTGGTCAGCGCCTCCTTGAGTATGTCTTCGGCCTGCGTGTCCCGGCCATAGGCCATATAGACGTCGGCCTCGGCGATGGGATCGACTTCCCCAGTGTCGACCGCTGGCGCAATGCCGCTCGGGCCGAAATCGGCCTGCATCTCGCGCAAACCGGTATCGATCTTGGCACCGCCGGCGGCGCCAAACACCGAGTCGGCCGCCAAGCCGGGCGCACCCATTACGCTGCTTTCCAATTTCTGCAGGCTCTTCTTGCGCCGCCAGGCATAGTAGCCATAAGCGACGAACAGGAGCAGCAGGAATCCGCCGCCGCCGTAGAGGGCCAGCTCATTATCGAGAATTTCGTCGATCAAGCTCGCCTCGGGCGCAGGCGGAGGAGGCGCTACAACCTTGGGCGCGGGTTTGGGCGCAGCAGCTTGGGGCGCTGCGGCTTGGGGCGCTGCCGCGGCAGCGTCCACGGGTTTCGCCGGTTCAGCCACCTTGGCCGGCTCCGGCGCCTTGACCGGCTCGGCGGCTTTGGCGGCTTGCTGCTGCAACTGCGCCCCGGGCTGGCTCTTGAGTTCTAGCAACGTCTGCATGTCCCGCACGTTCTTCTCGAGCAGCGCGATGCGCTCACTCGCTTCCTTGAGCGCTTTCTCTTTCGCGAACAAGTCTTCCTGCAGCCCCTGCGGGCTGCGCCTGGCGCCAGGCTTGCCCAGCTCCTCCGCCTTGGAAAGCCTTAGCTGGTCCTTGGCATCCTTGACCGGAGGCGGCTTGTCTTCGACCGCAGCTGTGATCTTGCCGCTCGCGCTTTGGCGGCGCTTGTCCGCCCGCTCCGGTGCGACGGCCACGGCAGCAGCCAGTTTGCGCCGGTATTCGTTGAAATCGGCAGCCTGCGCCAACACCGTGCGCGCAGCCTCATCCTGATCGACCGACGCCGCCGTATCCGTGTCGGGAATATTAAGAATTTTTCCGGCACGCAGGCGGTTGATGTTGCCGTCATCGAATTCGTCCGCATTGCTGCGATACAACGCTATCAGCATTTGCTGCAAGCTGACGCTCTCCGATCTGTTGGCGTTGGCAATCTTGGTCAGCGTATCGCCCCGTTTTACCTCATAGCTCTTAGCGGCCCTGGGTGCCGCCGCTCGCGCCACTGCCGGCCCGGGTGCGGGAGCAGCCAGGGGCCGTTCCACGATGGGTGCGGGAGCGGCTGACACGGGTTGTTTTGGCATCTCCACCGACTTGATCGCGGGTGCTTCCGTCGCCGGCGCAGCCATCGCGGGCGCGGGCTGCGGCCCCTTGTATTCGGGAGGATCGAGCAGGAAAGTGTACTCACGCACCAAGCGACCGGTGGTCCAGTCGAGTTCCACCAGCAGATCAAGGAACGGTTCGTTCATTGGCTGCGTCGAACTGAGGACTACGACATATCGATTCTCGCCGCGCTGTTCAATCTTGAACTTGACCGACAGCAGCGCACCGCTGTACTCGATGTTGGCTTGCCGAAACGCGTCGGCAGATGGCAGGCGTACGCCAAGATTGTCTGCTTCGCCCTTTTGCAAAGCGAGCAGTTCGATCTCGGCCTTCAAGGGTTGTCCCAAGCCGGAAAGCACAGTCAGCTTTCCGAGCCCTGCCGCGAGCGAAAGCGACGGCAACAGCAGCAACGCCAAGACCACCGCGCTTGTTCTAATGACGGATTTACCCACCTTCCACCCCTGAAGACGTTTTGTGGACTAACTAAATTAACATCATAGCCTTAGCCTTGCAAGCTAATCTTTCTTGTCATGAAAGCGCCTCAAGCCGGATATTTTTCAACCAAAAACCCGCACTCAGCTAGGCCCCTGCCCCGGTCCTGGCCTTTGCCATAGGCATTTTCGGCGCTGCCGCAGCCGCTTCCTCGGCGAGCAGGATGCGCAACATGCGGCGCAACGGCTCGGCTGCCCCCCATAGCAACTGATCGCCGACGGTAAACGCCGACAGGTACTGCCCGCCCATGTTGAGCTTGCGCAGCCGGCCTACCGGCACGCTCAGGCTGCCGGTCACTGCCGCCGGCGTAAGCTCGCGCATGCTCGCCGCGCGCGTGTTCGGGATTACTTTCACCCAATCGTTGGCGGAGGCAAGAATGGCCTCGATCTCTGCGAGCGGCAGGTCGCGCGTCAGCTTGATCGTGAGCCCCTGGCTGTGGCAGCGCATGGCACCGATGCGCACGCAAAGGCCGTCGATCGGTATTGGCCGGCTCTCGCGGCCAAGAATCTTGTTGCCTTCAGCCTGGCCCTTCCACTCCTCGCGGCTCTGACCGTCGCCCATTTCCTTGTCGATCCATGGAATCAGGCTGCCGGCGAGCGCGACGCCGAAATGCTCTTTCGGCAACGCATCGCTGCGCAGCATATCGGCCACGCGGCGATCGATTTCCAGAATCGCGGATGCCGGATCCGCAAGCAGCCCGCCGGCCGACGCGTGCGCCGCGCCCATCTGCATCAGCAGCTCGCGCATGTTCTGCGCGCCCGCACCCGAGGCGGCCTGATAGGTCATCGCGGTCATCCACTCGACCAACCCCTCCTTGAACAGGCCGTGCAGCGCCATCAGCATCAGGCTGACGGTGCAATTGCCGCCGATGTAGTTCTTCACCCCGCGCACCAGCGCCTGCTTGATCACCTGCAGGTTCACCGGATCGAGAATGATGACTGCGTCGTTTTTCATGCGCAGCGCAGAGGCCGCGTCGATCCAGTAGCCGTCCCAGCCGGCGGCGCGCAGCTTCGGGTGAATCTCATTGGTGTAGTCGCCGCCCTGGCAGGTGACGATCGCATCCATCCGCTTCAGTTCGGCGATGGATTTCGCATCCTTCAGCGGCTGTTTGCTCGCGCCGGGTCCCTTGCCGCCGACATTGGACGTAGTGAAAAACACCGGATCGATGTGCGCGAAATCGCCTTCGGCCTGCATGCGCGCCACCAGGACCGAGCCCACCATGCCGCGCCAGCCGACAAAACCTATATTCTTCATGACCTTCTTCCTGACATAAACAGTGAAATTATAACGCCGCCACCACCGCATCGCCCATTTGCACGGTACCGACTTTTTCCGTCCCGGGTTGATGGATATCCGCCGTGCGCAACCCGCGCGCCAACACCTTGCTCACGGCGGCTTCGATGCGCTCCGCCGCCCGGTCCTGGTCGAAACTGTAACGCAGCATCATTGCCGCCGATAGTATGGTCGCCAGAGGATTCGCCAGATTCCTGCCGGCGATGTCGGGCGCCGAGCCATGGATGGGCTCGTACAGGCCCTTGTTGTTCGCATCGAGCGAGGCCGAAGGCAGCATGCCGATCGAGCCGGTGAGCATGGAAGCCTCGTCGGACAGAATGTCGCCGAACAGGTTGCCGGTGACCATGACGTCGAACTGCCTGGGATCGCGCAGAAGCTGCATCGCCGCGTTGTCGACGTACATGTGCGACAGCGCCACGCCCGGATATTCCTGCGCCACTTCGGTCACCACCTCGCGCCACAGCTGCGAGGTCTCGAGAACATTGCACTTGTCCACCGAGCACAGCTTTTTCGCGCGCTTCAATGCCGCGCGAAAGCCGGCATGGGCGATGCGCCGCACCTCGGATTCGCTATAGCGCATGGTGTCGAAACCCTCGCGCTCGCCGTTGGCGAGCGTGCGCATGCCGCGCGGCTGACCGAAATAAACGTCGCCCGTGAGTTCGCGCAGGATCAGGATATCCATGCCCGCTATCACCTCCGGACGCAGGGTCGATGCCTGTACCAGTTCGGGAAACACCTTGGCCGGGCGCAGATTGGCGAACAGGCCCAAATCCTTGCGCAAGCCCAGAAGGGCCTGCTCCGGACGTTTGGCCCGCGGCAGCGTGTCATACTGCCAGCCGCCGACGGCGCCGAACAGAATGGCGTCGGCTTCGCGCGCCAGCTTCAGCGTGGCCGCAGGCAGAGGATCGCCGGCCGCGTCGTATGCGGCACCGCCCACCAACGCTTGCTCCATCTCCAGCTTCAGACCGTCCTTGGCGAGCGCACGCAGCACCTTCACCGCCTGCGCGACGATTTCCGGGCCGATGCCGTCACCGGGGAGCACTGCGATTTTCATCGTTTCACTCGAAGGCGGTCAGCCGAACAGCCACGGCTGCTCGATGCGGCGGCGCGCCTCGAACGCGCGGATTTTGTCGGCCTGGCGCAGCGACAGGCCGATGTCGTCGAAACCGTTCAACAGGCAGTACTTCCGGTGTGCATCGACGTCGAACTTAGTCTGCGTGGCGCCATCGGGCGCGATGACCAGCTGCCGTTCCAGGTCGATGCTCAGCTTGTAGCCGGGGAAGGCATTCACCTCGTGAAACAGACGATCGACGCGCAGTTCGGAGAGCACGATCGGCAACAAGCCGTTCTTGAAGCAGTTGTTGTAAAAGATATCGGCGAACGAAGGCGCGATGATGGCGCGAAAGCCGTAATCGGCCAGAGCCCAGGGCGCGTGCTCGCGGCTCGAGCCGCAGCCGAAATTCTTGCGCGCGAGCAGTATGCTCGCGCCCTTGTAGCGCGCCTGGTTGAGCACGAAATCCGGATTGAGCGCCCGCTTCGCGTTGTCCATGCCCGGCTCGCCCACATCCTGGTAACGCCAGGCGTCGAACAGGTTGGGGCCGAAGCCCGAGCGCTTGATCGACTTCAGGAACTGCTTGGGGATGATGGCGTCGGTGTCGACATTAGCACGGTCGAGCGGCGCTACGATCCCGTTCAGTACGGTAAATCTTTCCATGAGGCATATTCTCTTCAGCAGCCCGCGCGAGCGCGCGCAGCAGCGCGGGCGGTCCTTCGGTCACGGTCGAGCGGCGCTACGATCCCGTTCAGTACGGCAAATCTTTCCATACGTCATTTCTTCCCGGCGCGCTCTATCGCTTCGCCGCCCTTCTTGAGGTCCTTGCCCACGCCCTCTACGGTGTTGCAGCCGCTCAACAAAAACACGGCGACCAGGGCTAGAAGAATCATGTCTGCTTTACGCACAGTTGCCTCCGTCATTTCCAGTTGCGTACATCGACAAAATGCCCGGCGATGGCGGCCGCCGCCGCCATTTCCGGACTGACCAGATGGGTGCGGCCGCCGGCACCCTGGCGGCCCTCGAAATTGCGGTTGGAGGTCGAGGCGCAACGCTCGCCCGGCTCGAGCCGGTCGTCGTTCATCGCAAGGCACATGGAACAACCCGGCTCGCGCCACTGAAAGCCCGACTCCCTGAACACGCGGTCCAGTCCCTCCTGCTCGGCCTGAGCCTTCACCAGCCCCGAACCCGGCACCACCATGGCAAGGCGGATGTTGGAGGCGACGCGTTTGCCGCGCACCAGCGCCGCCGCAGCGCGCAGATCCTCGATGCGCGAGTTGGTGCAGGAACCGATGAACACTTTGTCGAGGCGAATATCCTCGATGCGCGTGTTCGGTTTCAGTCCCATGTAGACGAGCGCGCGTTCCATGCCCTCGCGCCGGCCCGGGTCCCTTTCCTTGTCCGGGTCGGGTACGCGAGCGTCCACCGCGACCACCATTTCCGGCGACGTGCCCCAGGTGACCTGCGGCGAGATGTCGCGCGCGTCCAGCCGCACCACGCGGTCGAACTGCGCCCCTTCGTCGGAGGCAAGCGTGCGCCAATAGGCCACGGCGCGGTTCCAGTTCTCGCCGGCCGGGGCGAACGGCCGCCCCTTGAGATAGGCGATGGTGGTATCGTCCACGGCCACCATGCCGGCGCGGGCGCCCGCCTCTATCGCCATGTTGCACAGAGTCATGCGCCCTTCCATGCTCAAGGCGCGAATGCTGCTGCCGGCAAACTCGGCGGCGCAGCCCGTTCCGCCGGCGGTGCCGATTCTGCCGATGATGGCGAGCGCAATGTCCTTGGCGCCGACACCGCGCGCGAGGCGCCCGTCCACCGTGACCAGCATGTTCTGCATTTTCTTTTGCACCAGGCACTGGGTCGCCAGCACGTGCTCGACTTCCGAGGTGCCGATACCGTGCGCAAGGCAGGCGAACGCGCCGTGAGTGCTGGTGTGCGAATCGCCGCACACCACGGTCATGCCGGGCAGCGTCGCGCCCTGCTCCGGACCGATCACGTGCACTATGCCCTGGCGCCGGTCGAGAAAAGGGAAATACGCCTTGGCGCCGTATTCGCGGATATTCGCGTCCAGGGTTTCAACCTGCAGCCGCGATATCGGGTCCTTGATGCCTTCGTTCCAGTCGGTGGTGGGCGTGTTGTGATCGGCCGTGGCCACAATGGAATCGATGCGCCAGGGCTTGCGCCCTGCCAGCCGCAGGCCTTCGAATGCCTGCGGGCTGGTGACTTCGTGCACCAGATGACGGTCAATATAGAGCAGCGCCGTGCCGTCATCCTCGGCGTGTACTACGTGGCTCGCCCAAAGCTTGTCGTACAGGGTCTGCGGCATGGCCAGAATCGTGTTGAACAATTATCAATTATGCCACAAAAAACAGGGGTTTGGAGCGCACAATTAAGCCTAAACGCAGCGCGCAGCGGCGCCTGACGGCAGGTGCGAATTTCAGATATGCGCGGCACGCACTTTCCAGCGCAGCAGTGCGTAGCCGGCCAGGGCGGCAAATGCGGCGGCGCTGAATGTCCATGCCGGGCCGATGCTGTCCCAACCAAGGCCGGAGAGTGCGCTGCCCAGCACGCCGCCCGCGCCGAAAGACACCGACAGATAGATCGCCTGACCGCGTACTTGATGCGCGCCCTGAAACCAGCGGTGTATCACCGTGACGGCGGCGGCATGGTAGGCGCCGAAGCTCAGTCCGTGCAACAACTGGGCCGCAAACAGGACCGGCGCGGAATCCACGCCCCAGCCGATCATGAGGAAGCGCGCCACCGTGGCGGCGAAACATACGCGCAGGATGGCCGAGAGCGAATAGCGCCGCATCAGCGCCGGCATCAGCAGGAACACGATGATTTCAGCGATCACGCCTATGCTCCACATCCAGCCTACCGCCGCCTTGCTGTAGCCGTGGTCCACCAGGTAGATCGAGAAAAACGCATACTGCGGTCCGTGCGCAAGGGTCATCAAGAAACACGCACCGAGTAGCGCTGCGACCTCGGGCCGCCGCAGGATGTTCCACACCGGCTCGGGCTCTGCGTGCGCGCTGCCGGGAGGCGCGTCCGGCACGGCGAGCGCGCAAGCCCAGCTCAGGCCATAGGTCGCGAGCACCATCCACAACAGGCTCGCCACCGGCAACGCATCGAGCGCATAACCGACCAGCGTCACGGTGATGATAAAGCCCACCGAGCCCCACAAGCGAATCGATCCGTAGCTGCTTACCGCCCCGCGCAAATGCGACAGTGTCAGCGACTCGGTGAGCGACATGGAGGCGCTGGTGAAAAAGCCGGTGACCAGCAGCAGCGCGAACAGCCCCCAGAACGAACGGACGAAGAAAAACCCGGCGAAGCAGGCGCCCCCCAGCGCCAGCGTGATGCCGATGATGCGCGCGCGCCGCTGCGTGCGGTCGGCGACCCAGCCCCAAAAGTTCGGTCCGATCACCCGCATCAAGGAGCCGAGTGAGAGCAGCACGCCGATCTGCGCCCCGGCCAGCCCTAGCGAAGCCAGATACAGGCTGAAATACGGGGCGGCGGCGCCAACGTAGGCGAAGTAGGCAAAATAGAAGGCGGAAAGGCGCCAGTACGGAACGGGCATCGGCGACGACTTATTAATTATTGGAACCGCGTGATGGCGCGCAGTCGCAGGATATGGTGCTTCCCTGCCGCCACCTTTGCCGGCGGCGCGTCAGAACCAGACCGTTCGGTCCAGGCCAATCGATCTGCCCGAATCCCTGCGCCTCATCCAAACGGACTAGTACGATGCCACATTAGTTTCGAAGCATGCCTGCCTTGTAGTCGTAGGAGCGAGCTTGCTCGCGAATTCGATGATTCGCGAGCAAGCTCGCTCCCACATAGCGGCGCGCCGGAGGTGTCGGTTACTCGCCACATTGTTTCGCAACTAAGGTGTCATCGTACTAGGCCTCTTCGGCGTCTGGATCGTCTACAGGCTTCGCCGCGTGCTTTGCCGCGATCCCGGAATCCGATACGCGCGCCGCGATTTTCGGCGTCGACGTGCTTGCATCGGCGTTCTGCGCGCGCTGCCTGAGCGCGTGGTCGGCAAGCACCAGCGCCAGCATCGCTTCCGCAATGGGCGTGGCGCGGATGCCGACGCAGGGATCGTGACGGCCGTGGGTCTGCAGCGTCACCGCCTCCCCCTTTTTGTTGATCGAACGGCGCGCCAGGCGAATGCTGGATGTCGGTTTAATCGCCAGGTTCACCAGCAGGTCCTGCCCGGTGGATATGCCGCCGAGAACGCCGCCGGCGTTGTTGGACAGAAACCCGTCGGGCGTGAGTTCGTCCGAATGCTCGCTGCCTTTTTGTCCGATCGAGGCGAAGCCCGCGCCGATTTCCACGCCCTTCACCGCGTTGATGCCCATCATGGCGTAGGCGATGTCGGCGTCGAGCCGGTCGTACACCGGCTCGCCCCAGCCCACCGGCACGCCTTCGGCGATGACGGTGATTTTCGCGCCGCAGGAATCGCCCGATTTGCGCAGCGCGTCCATGTAGGCTTCCAGCGCCGGCACGGCGACCATGTCCGGCGCGAAGAACGGATTCCTATCGACCGCGCTCCAGTCCTGGAGCGCGACTTTGTTCGGCCCGAGCTGCGACAAATAACCGCGGACCGTGACGCCGTACTTTTCCCTGAGCCATTTCTTCGCGATCGCGCCCGCGGCCACCCGCACCAGCGTCTCGCGCGCCGAGGCTCTTCCGCCGCCGCGATAGTCGCGTATGCCGTATTTCTGCCAATAGGTGTAGTCGGCATGCCCCGGGCGGAAGGTCTCGGCGATGTTGCCGTAATCCTTGCTCTTCTGGTCTTCGTTGCGCACCAGAAAACCGATGGCGGTGCCGGTGGTCCTGCCTTCGAACACGCCGGATAGGATTTCCACACGGTCCGCCTCGCGCCGCTGCGTCACATGGCGCGAAGTGCCCGGCTTCCTGCGATCGAGCTCCTGCTGGATGTCGGCTTCGGAGAGTTCCAGTCCGGGCGGGCAGCCGTCCACCACGCCGCCGTAGGCAGGGCCGTGCGACTCGCCAAACGACGTGACGCAGAACAGCTTTCCCAGAGTGTTGCCGGACATCGTTTTCGCTCGCGGATTTGCCGTGTCGAGTTTAACATATCGGTCATTCGGGCCCTGCCCGCGAAGGAGAAACCATCGTGTCGAATGCACCAACACCTGCCGCTGCGGGCGAGCGCTACGACTGGCCCGCTCTCGTCGATGAACTGAACCGGCTGCTGCGCCTGAAGACCACGCCGATCGGCATGAAGCTGTTCGAGCGCGTCGAGGACATGCAGGCGATCCCGAAGCTGCGCCGCCCCAGCGCCATCCACACCACCGACCAGATCGTGGCGCAGGCGGCACGGCTCGGCTTCACCATCGGTATCACGCGCGCAGACCTGGCCGGCGCGCAGTGCGGCGCGGTCATCGGCCTCGCGCCGCAGGACGAGGAATGGCGCTCGGGCAAGCACCTGGCCGGCGTGTGGTTCGCCACCGTGGCCGATGCCGCCGCGCACCAGCACGCGATGGACGTGGTGCCGCATGGAACATACCAGGCGATGGCGGTGTCGCCGCTCGCCAGCGGCCGGCTCGATCCGCCCGACATCTGCCTCGTCTACGCCACACCGGGGCAGATGATCATCCTCATCAACGGCCTGCAATGGTCGGGCTACAGGAAGTTCGACTGGAGCGTGGTAGGCGAATCGGCCTGCGCCGATTCCTGGGGCCGCGCGCTCGCCACCGGTGAGCCCAGCCTGTCCATTCCCTGCTACGCGGAGCGGCGTTACGGCGGCGTGCTCGACGACGAAATGCTGATCGCCCTGCCGCCCCATTTCCTGCCAAAGGCGATCGCGGGCATGCACGCCCTGTCGGCGAACGGCCTCAGATACCCGATCCCGCAATACGGCATCCAGGTTGACGTGCGCGCCGGCATGGGCGCGAGCTATCCGTCGCGCAACACCTAGGGCCTGTTGACATTCAGCACATGAGCGCGACGGGGGTAATTTGGGATGCAGCGCAAGGCGCGAGGAGTGCCGTTTGGTCATTCCAAACAAGCGACGAGCAACTCCGCGCGGCGTCCCAAATTATCCCCCGTCCCTTCGGGTTGCCTCTAAATGCGGCGTCTGCGGCGTTGCGCTCCTCGCCAAGGGAACCACCCTTGGCTTCGTCGCGCGCCTTGCAGTCATCCGCATTTGGAGGCAACGCGTCTCATGCGATGAATGTCAACAGGCCCTAGGCCGATCGTCAGGACTTCGCCGCTGTTGGCGCGACGCCCGCGCCGCGACCAGCAGGCCTGTCGAAGAAAGTTCGTGTTTCGAACACCCCCGCCGCCAGCCGCTTGCCCCCCGCGCGCAGGCTGCGCTTGAGCACCAAGTCGAACAACAGCGGGTTGTGCTCGCGCAAGCTCTTGCACAGCGGCGCCGCGCTTTTTTCGAGGTAGCCCAGTTCCACCAGGTAATCCACCGAGTAGATCGGGAACACGCCCGGCAGCGGATAGTCCGAGCCGTTGAGCAGGCGCGCATGCCAGTCCTCGCGCTGGATCACATGGGCAAGGGCCGGCCCGGCGCGCGCTGTCTGCGTCATGGCGGAGATGTCGCCGTAGAGCCTGCCCACGTAACGCGGCTCGTCCATCAGCCGCGCGAACAGCTCGAAGCTGTCGCTGGCGGCGCCGTTCGCGCCGCGGTCGGTGTCGCGGTCCTGGCCCATGGAAGCGCAATGCGCCACCACCACGCGCACGCCGTGATCGAGCGCGCGCCGCAGGCGCAGCGGATTGCCCAGTTCCTGCGCGTCCGTCCCCCGCAGTGCGCGTTCCAGGCCGGCATGCGTGATCAGCGGCAGGTCGAGCCGCGCCAGCGCCGCATAGAACGGATCGCACAGTCTGGATGCCGGGTCTATGCCCATTGCCGCCGGCAGCCACTTCAGCGCGCGCGCACCCTGCCCTACCGCCGCCTCCAGCCGCTCGACGCAGTCGCGGCGATACGGATGCACCGAGGCGGCCCATTCGAAGTATTGCGCATGGCGCTGCGCCACTTGTGCGGCGTAGCGGTTGGGGACATAAAGACTGGTCTGTTCCCAGGACACCTCGCCCGCCTCGGTAACGCTCGCGTCCAAAGCGAGGAGCAGCAGCTTCACCCCGGGGCGCAGGTCGTCGAGCAGATTGCGCATGCGCTCGACATAGCTGCGGTCCACCTGCCCCGGCGCATCGCGCACGCAACTGGCGTTCATGAAAACGAGGCGCTGCGCGTACTGCAGCGGGCCGCGCACGCTCTGCATGTCCGGGTTGAGATAGATGCCGCTATCCGAGTCGCCGCTGCCCGCCAAGTGGCAGTGGCTGTCCCACATCTTGCGCGGGTCTATGCCATCCCAGGCAGCGCGCACCAGCTCGTGCCGGGCGAGCGCTTCCGGCAGGGCGCCGCGGCAGGGATTGATGAAACCCTGCTCCGGCCAGTAGCGCCAGGCGGCGAGCCCGCCCGCGCCGAGGCAAAGGCCGGCACCGGCTGCAAGAAATCGTCTGCGGGAAATGCTCAGAACGGCGCGATCAGGCTGGCGAGTCCTTGATATAGCCTTTGAGCATGCGGTTCTCGAACGCCTGTTCCTCCAGCACCGCCCGGGCCACGTCGTGAAACGAGGCCACGCCGATCAGCTTATCGCCTTCCATCACCGGCATGTAGCGGATGTGGTGCTCCAGCATCACGCTGCGCAGTTCGTCCACTTCGACGCTCGGGGCGATAGTCCGCGGATTTTTCACCATGATGGCGTCCACGCGCACGCCCTGGATCGAGCCCTTGTTTTCGTGCAGCGCCTGCAGGACTTCGCGGAACGTCAGCATGCCCGCCAGCTTGCCCTGGCTTATCACCACCAGCGAACCGATATCTTTCTGGGACATGACGCTGACGCCATCGCTGACCATGTCCTCCGGGGCGATGGTGATCAGCCGGTCGCCTTTTATTCTGAGTATTTCCCGGAGTTGCATGATGTTCTCCTCCACAAAGAACGGACTACAGTTTAGACCATGCCGCAGATGCCTGCCAGCATCGGAGAAGTAGCGCTCATGCGCGGTGCACGCCCTCTTGCGACCGGCTTAGGTCGCCGAACTTGTCGGCGCGATTGCGCTATTTCAGTCCGAGCTGTACCCCGATCGGCTGGGCGGGGTAATGGAACGCGATCGGCCCATCCGGCTCGGCGTGAATGAACTGGCGCACCACCGGATTATCCGAGGCGAGCATCTCGTCCGGCGTGCCTTCGCCGATGACCACACCGTTGGCAATGACGTACAGGTAGTCAACCAGCTTGAGCGACTCGCTCACGTCATAGGTAACGATGATCGAAGTGGTGCCGAGTGCATCGTTCAGGCGGCGGATCAGGTCGGCGATGACGTTGAGCGAAATCGGGTCCAGGCCGGCGAACGGCTCGTCGTACATCGCCAGCATGGGGTCGTGCACAATGGCGCGGGCGAGCGCGACGCGGCGCGCCATGCCGCCGGAGAGTTCGCTCGGCATGAGCGTCCTCGCGCCGCGCAGCCCGACCACGTGCAGCTTCATCAGTATCAGCGAGCGGATGAGCTCCTCCGGCAGGTCGGAGTTCTCGCGCAGCGGAAATGCGATGTTCTCGTATACCGACAGGTCAGTGAACAGCCCGCCCGCCTGGAACATCATGCCCATTTTTCGCCGCAGTTCGTACAGGCCGTCGGTGTCGAGCTCGTGCACCACCTGGCCGTCGACACTGACCGAGCCCTGCGCCGGCTTCTCCTGCCCGCCGATCAAGCGCAGCAGGGTGGATTTGCCGCAGCCGCTGGCGCCGAGGATGGCGACCACCTTGCCGCGCGGAATCTTGAGGTTAAGGCCCTTGAGGATTTCGCGCTTGCCATAACTGAACCTGACCTCGGTGATCTCGACTAAGTTATCGGTGGGAGAGTTCATCAAATGGGGGCCCGGGCGCAAGGTTTTCCGCGATTTTACACGGCTTACAGCGAGGAAGAGACAGGATGCACGTTACGGCCGACCTTACGGCGTCCCGTACAATGCGCGCATGGATACCAACAAGCCCGCGCCCTACGCCGGGCTCACGCCCGATTGCGTGCTCGATGCGCTGGACAGCATAGGGCTGCGCGGCGACGGGCGATTGCTCGGCCTGAACAGCTACGAGAACCGCGTCTATCAGATCTGGCTGGAGGAAGGGCCGGGTTTGACCGTCGGTCCGGGCGCGGCATCCCCGGTGGTGGTGGCCAAGTTCTACCGCCCCGGGCGCTGGACCGATGCCCAGATCGCCGAAGAGCACGCATTCGTGCGCGAACTCGCCGATCGCGAGCTTCCGGTCGTCGCCCCGCTCGCGCACGGCGCAAAGACCCTGCACCAATTCGGCGGCTATCGCTTCGCCGTGTATCCCAAGCACGGCGGCCGCGCGCCCGAACTCGAGGATCGCGAAACCCTGGAATGGATGGGCCGCTTCATCGGCCGCATCCACGCGGTCGGCGCGCTCGCGCCGTTCGGCGCCCGGCCCGCGCTGGACCTCGCGAGCTTCGGCACGGAGCCGCGCGACTATCTCCTCGCCCACGGCTTCATTCCAGCCGATCTGGCTGCGGCCTGGGAGAGCGTGACGGCGCAGGCGCTCGAAGGCGTGAGCCGCTGTTACCGGCGCGCAGGCGCGGTGCAAAACCTCAGACTGCACGGCGACTGCCACGCCGGCAACGTGCTCTGGACCGACAGCGCGGAGGCGCACGGCCCGCATTTCGTCGATTTTGACGACGCGCGCATGGGGCCGGCGGTGCAGGACCTGTGGATGCTGCTCTCGGGCGAGCGCGCCACCATGGTGCGCCAGCTTGCCGACCTGCTCGCCGGCTACGAGGATTTCCACGAATTCGATGCGCGCGAACTGCATCTGGTGGAGGCCTTGCGCACGCTGCGCCTCATCCATTACTCGGCCTGGATCGCCCGCCGCTGGGACGACCCCGCCTTCCCCGCCGCCTTTCCCTGGTTCAACACGCAGCGTTACTGGCAGGACCGGATTCTGGAATTGCGAGAGCAGATTGCGTTAATGGACGAACCGCCGCTGTGGGCGGCTTGAATGTATGATTTCCGTAGGAGCGAGCTTGCGCCCCGAAGGAAGTCCCCTTGTATGTTTTGGTTTTCTGGAATTTCTTTTAAC
>MERK01000165.1 GCA_001770575.1 Betaproteobacteria bacterium RIFCSPLOWO2_12_FULL_64_23 | reverse complement strand
TCCGCGCAAGTTCGATCGCTGCAGCTCGACAAACTTGCAACAACGGGAGGTCGCGGCCTGGCCGATCAATACCGACCTGGATCCGCGTAACTCTCGAAGCGCGTGTACTCGCCGATGAAAGTGAGGTTCAGCATGCCGATGGGGCCGTTGCGCTGCTTGCCGATGATGATCTCGGCCTTGCCCTTGTCGGCGGACTCCGGGTTGTAGACTTCGTCGCGATAGATGAACAGGATCAGGTCGGCGTCCTGCTCGATCGCGCCCGATTCGCGCAGGTCGGACATCACCGGGCGTTTATTCGGGCGCGCCTCCAGGCTGCGGTTCAACTGCGACAGCGCCACCACCGGCACATGCAATTCCTTCGCCAGCGCCTTGAGCGAGCGCGAAATCTCCGAAATCTCGGTGGCGCGGTTCTCGCCATAGGACGTGGACGACATCAGCTGCAGATAATCGACCACCACCAAACCCAGGCCGTCGTACTGGCGGTGCATGCGGCGCGCGCGCGCGCGCAATTCGAGGCAGTTCAACGCCGGCGTCTCATCGATATGAATCGGCGCGTCGTGCACCTTGCCCACGGCGTCGGTCAGGCGGCTCCAGTCCTCGTCGGTCAGCCGCCCGGTGCGCAACTTCATCTGGTCCAGCCGCCCGACGGAACCGAGCATGCGCATGGCAAGCTGGGAGCCCCCCATTTCCATGCTGAACACCGCCACCGGCAGGCGGTCGTTCACCGCCACGTGCTCGGCGATATTGAGCGCGAACGCGGTCTTGCCCATGCTCGGGCGTCCGGCGACGATGATCAGGTCGCCCTGCTGCAGTCCCGAGGTCTTCTGGTCGAGATCGTTGAAGCCGGTGGCGATGCCGGTGATGTCCGAAGGGTTGTCGCGGTGATAGAGCATGTCGATGCGCTCCATCACCTGCGCCAGGATCGGCTGGATCTCGACCAGGCCCTGGTGGCCGCGCGCGCCGGCCTCGGCAATCTCGAACACGCGCGACTCGGCCTCGTCGAGCAACTGCGCCACATCCTTGCCCATCGGGTTCAAGGCGGCATCGGCGATGCCGGTGCCCACTTCGATCAGCTTCCTCTGGGTCGCGCGCTCGCGCACGATCTCGGCGTAACGCCGGATGTTGTGCGCCGACGGCGTGTTCTGCGCCAGCGCCCCCAGATACGCCAGCCCGCCGGTCTTGTCCTTGTCCTCGCTCTGCTCTATCGACTCGAACACCGTGACCATGTCAGCCGGCCGGTTCTTCTCGATCAGCTTGCCGATGTGGCGGTAGATGCGGCGATGGTCGTCGCGGTAGAAATTGCTTTCGGCGAGGATGTCGGCGACGCGTTCCCACGCCTGGTTGTCGAGCAACAAACCACCCAGCACCGACTGCTCCGCTTCGATCGAATGCGGCGGAACCCTCAGCTGCGCCAGTTGCGGATCGTTCACGATTTGAGGAGTTGCCTGGGCCATGGGAAAGATATTGGTTGAGCGCAAATTCTACCAGTAGTGCAACTGGACGACATCGATTGCTTCGTGGGAGCGAGCTTGCTCGCGAAATCGATAATTCGCGAGCAAGCTCGCTCCCACGATTTCAAAACAGGCAGGTTTAACAATTTACGCGCCCTAGTGTTCTAGGGTACTAGGCTATTGCGGGGACTATCCAAAACAAAAAGGCCGGAACCCCGGCCTTTCTTAATCAACGGCTTGGCGCTACTCCGCGGCTTCGCCCAGCACCGATACGGTGATGTGCACGACCACGTCCGCATGCAGCCCGATGGCGATGGACGTGTCGCCGACCTGTTTCAACGGCCCCTCGGGCAGGCGGATGGCGGAGCGCTCGATGCTGAAGCCCTGGGCTTCCAGCGCCTCGACCATGTCGTGCGTCGTGACCGAACCGAACAGACGCCCATCGACTCCGGTCTTGCGCGTGACCTGGATCGTCAGGCCGTCGATCCTGGAACCGAGTTCCTGCGCCTTGGCGAGCGCCTCGGTCTGCGCCGTCTCCAGTTCGCCGCGGCGCACTTCGAACGCGGCGAGATTTTCAGGCGTGGCGCGCTTCGCCTTGCCGTGCGGGATCAGGAAATTGCGGGCGTAGCCCTCCTTCACCTTGACCACGTCGCCCAGAGCGCCGAGGTTGACTACTTTTTCCAGCAGTATCACTTGCATGGCTGGGCTCCTTAGTGCAGATCGGTGTAAGGCAGCAGCGCAAGATAGCGCGCGCGCTTGATCGCCGTGGACAGCTGGCGCTGATAGCCGGCCTTGGTGCCGGTAATGCGCGCCGGGATGATCCTGCCGTTCTCGTTGACGAAGTCCTTGAGTATTTCGATGTCCTTATAATCGACCCACTCGATCTTCTCCGCGGTAAAGCGGCAGAACTTGCGCCGCTTGAACAGCTGGCGCCCGCCTTTCTTGTCGTCTTTCTTGTCGTTGCGGCCTTTGCCCTTGCCTTTGGCGCCTCTTCTTGGTGGTGGCATGTCAAACTCCTTCTACGAATTCAATGTTGGTTGCGTGCAATACGAGTTGTTTGCTGTCGCGGCTCTTGCCCGCCAGGAATCCGGTGATCTTCACCTGCATTCCGGGCCTGACCGCCGCGATCAGACGCGCTTCGCGCTCGAAGGCCAAGCCGGCCACCTCGCACTGTACCGCGCGCTTGTCACCGGCTTCGATCTGCTCCGAGGCGTGGCTGAGCCTGAAATTGACCACCGGAATGCCGGCGGGCGTGTAGCGCAGCGCGTCGAGTTCGATCAAATTGCCCGACAGCACGATCTTGTTGTCCAATATGCTCAGGCGGCAGCGGCGGGTGCCGCCTCAGCCGCTCCAGCCGTCTCAGCCGCTTCAGCCGGCTGGGGAGCCTCGGCCGCCTTCGGCGCCTCGCCGTTCCCGTTCAGCACCGAGCGCGATTTCTCTTCTTTCATCATCGGCGAAGGCGCGGTGACCGCGGCCTTCATCTGCACCGTGAGGTGGCGCAGGACGGCGTCGTTGAACTTGAATGAATGCTCGAGCTCGTCCAGGGTTTCCTGATCGCACTCGATGTTCATGAGCACGTAGTGCGCCTTGTGCATCTTGGCGATGGGAAAGGTCATCTGGCGCCGGCCCCAGTCTTCGAGCCGGTGGATCGTGCCCTTGCGGCTGGTGATGGTGCCGCGGTAGCGTTCGATCATCGCGGGCACCTGCTCGCTCTGATCGGGATGGACGATGAATACGATTTCGTAATGGCGCATGCAGTCTCCTTATGGGTTAAGCCGCCCGTCATGCGTAACGGTGAGGCAAGGTAGGCCGGATGTAAAAACCGGCAATTAACGAAAAGCGAAAAGCGCGTGATTATAAAGGGAAAGTGCCCGCAAAGGCAAATACTTCTCAGGCCCCGCGCGCTCCCGCCCCGGTCGAGCGCCTGCGGCGCGATTCGAACAGGACGACCCCGCTCGCCACCGAAACGTTGAGGCTCTCGACCTGCCCCAGCATGGGAATTTTCACCAGCTGGTCGCAGGTCTCGCGCGTGAGGCGCCGCAGGCCCTCGCCTTCGGCGCCCAGCACCCAGGCGAGCGCGGCGGGCAAGTCGGCCGCATACAGATCCTCGCTCGCGACCGCGTCGGCGCCCACCACCCAGATGTTGCGTTCCTTCAGCTCGCGCAGGGTGCGCGCGAGATTGGTGACCGCGATGTAGGGCACGCTATCGGCCGCCCCGCTCGCCACCTTGATCACCGTAGCCGACAGGCCCACGGCGAGGTCCTTGGGCGCAATTACCGCGTGGCAACCGGCCGCGTCGGCCACGCGCAGACAGGCGCCGAGGTTGTGCGGGTCCTGCACGCCGTCCAGCACCAGCAGCAGGGGCGGCTCCTTCAGTTCGTCCAGCAAATCCTCGACAGAGAACTGCCGGCGCAGCGCGTCCACTCTGGCCACCACGCCCTGGTGCCTTCCGGGCGGCGCCATCCCGTCCAGGCGCCGCGCATCCACCTGCAGCACGCGCAAGCCCAGGCCCTCGGCGAGTTTCACCAGGTCGCGCATGCGCGGGTCGGCGCGCGCGCCGTCGCAATAGAGCTCGTGCACGCTGTTTGCGTCCAGGCGCAGGCGCGCGATGATGGCGTGAAAGCCGTGAATGAAGCTCGCGCCGCTCAAGGCTCAGGCCTTCTTCTTTTTCGGAGCGCTGTCTTCGGCCAGCCGGAAATCGATTTTGCTCGAATCCAGATCGACGCGAACCAGCTTCACCCTCACCCGGTCGGCGAGGCGAAAACGCCGCGCCGTGCGCTCGCCCAGCAACTGGTGCCTGGCGGCGTCGAAATGATAGTAGTCCTCGCCCAGCTCGGAGATATGCACCAGGCCTTCGACATAGACGTCGTCCAGCGCCACGAATATGCCGAAACCGGTGACGGCGCTGATCGAGCCCGGAAACTCCTCGCCGATCCGGTCCTGCATGTAATAGCACTTGAGCCAGGACTCGACGTCGCGCGTCGCGTCGTCGGCGCGGCGCTCGGTCATGGAGCAATGCGTGCCGAGCTCTTCCCAATTCCCCGGGGTGTAGCTCTTGCCCGCAAGCGCGGCGTTGATCGCGCGATGAACCACCAGGTCCGGATAACGCCGGATGGGCGAGGTGAAATGGGTATAGGCCTCGTAGGCGAGGCCGAAATGACCGACGTTTTCCGGGCTGTACTGCGCCTGCTTCAGCGACCGGAGCAGCACCGTCTGCAGCAGCTGGATGTCGGGACGGCCCTTGATCCCGGCGAGCAGCTTGGCGTAGTCCTTCGCCTGCGGCGCGTCGCCGCCGCCCAGATCGAGGCCGAACTGCTTGAGGAAAATCCTCAGCGCCTCCAGCTTCTCCGGCGTCGGTCCCTGGTGCACGCGGTACAGCGCATGGTGCTTGCGGCTCTGCAGGAAATCGGACGCGCAGACGTTGGCCGCGAGCATGCATTCCTCGATCAGGCGGTGCGCGTCGTTGCGCTGCGTCGCCACGATGTTCTCGATCTTGCCCTGCTCGTCGAACAGCATCTGCGTCTCGATGGTCTCGAAGTCGATGGCGCCGCGCTTCTCCCGCGCCTTGGCGAGGACGTGATACAGCGCGTACAGATCCTGCAGCTGCGGCACCAGTTGCGCCGGCACCGGCTCGCCCGTCGCCGGCTGCAGGCCGAGCGCAGCCGCCACCCGGTTGTAGGTCAGGCGCGCCTGCGAGCGCATCACCGCGGCGAAAAAGCGGTAGGGCCCGATCTCGCCCTGCGCGTCCACGCTCATCTCGCACACCATGCACAGGCGGTCCACGTTCGCATTGAGCGAGCACAGGCCGTTGGAGAGCTTCTCCGGCAGCATCGGGATCACGCGGCGCGGGAAATACACCGAATTGCCGCGCTCGCGCGAGGCCGCGTCCAGCACATCGCCGGGGCGCACATAATGGCTCACGTCGGCGATCGCCACCCACAGACGGAAACCCTTGCCCTCGCGCTTGCAGTACACGGCATCGTCGAAATCCCGCGCCGTCTCCCCGTCTATGGTCACCAGCGGCAGCGCGCGCAGATCCTCGCGCCCCTTGATGTCGCCCGGGCGCACCTCGTCGGGCAGCTTTTGCGCGAGGCGCATCGCCGCGCCGGAGAATTCGTAGGGCAACTCGTGCTTCCGCAGCGCGATCTCGATTTCCATGCCGGGGTCGGCGTAATTGCCGAGCACTTCGACGATGCGCCCCGCGGGCTGCGCGTTCTTGTCCGGCTGGGCGACGATTTCCACCGTCACCACCTGGCCCGGCTTCGCGCCCATGTCCGCGCCCGCCGGAATCAAAATGTCCTGGCTGATGCGCCGGTTCTCGGCAGAGACGAAGGCGATGCCGTGCGGCTTGTGCAGGCGGCCGACGAGGCGCGTATTGGCGCGCGAGATGATTTCCACGATCGCGCCCTCGGGCCGGCCGCGCCGGTCGCTGCCGCTCGCGCGCGCCATGACGCGGTCGCCGTGCAGCACTTTGCGCATCTCTTTCTCCGACAGGAACAGGTCGGGTCCGTCTTCGTCGGGCACGAGAAAGCCGTAGCCGTCCGGATGCCCCTCGACGCGGCCCGCGACCAGATCGAGCTTGCCCGCCACCAGGATCGCATCGCGGCGGTTGCGCATGATCTGGCCTTCGCGCTCCATTGCGCGCAGCCGCCGGCGGAAGCTATCGACCTCGCCCGGCTCGATATGCAGCAGCCGGCACAGGTTTTCCTCCTGCACCGGAATGCCTTCCTTAGCCAGCGTTTCGAGTATCAGTTCGCGGCTCGGCAAGGGATGTTCGTAACGCTCGGCTTCGCGCGCATAGTGCGGATCGCGCGCACCGCGCGCAGGCGCTGCGCGTCCGGGACGCGCCGCGCCTGCGGCGGGCGCATCGGCCGCGCGCGGCGCGCGTGCAACAGGGTTGCGTCTTGTGGGTTTCTGCGTTGACAAAATTCTTGTTTCCTATAGAATTGCGCACCTCGTGCCCAGGTGGCGGAATTGGTAGACGCACATGGTTCAGGTCCATGCGGTGGAGACACTGTGGGGGTTCGAGTCCCTTCCTGGGCACCAAGGGCACTGAGTCGGTATTTTACCTTAATTCTCAGTCCGTTATATTCCCAAGTTGCAAAGCGAGCGGTCCGAAGTGGTGATC
>MERK01000164.1 GCA_001770575.1 Betaproteobacteria bacterium RIFCSPLOWO2_12_FULL_64_23 | reverse complement strand
TGGCGCTTGTCGATCCCCGGAGTGGCAGGGGTAGCAGGGGTAGCCGGCGTGGCTTGAGCGAACGCCAATGCGGGCAGGGCGGCAATCACCAGGGCAGCGATACTGGTCTCGAACTTGGACATTTGGAACTCCTTTATATAGCGGGAGACGTTCTCCCATGGCGGCAAAAACGCACCGCGCAGCCGGGAGTTGACCCGGACTTTGTAAGCCTTCGTTACAAGCCGGGCGGATCCATTCACTGATGCTCACCCAAGTCCGGAACGGGTTCAGGTTCAGCCATTCTGAGACAGCCCGCAGGACTTTGCAAACCGGGACGGTTATCTGAAATCGGGCGGAATTAGGTCCAGCCGGTCGGTGACGATGGCATCGACGCCCCAATCGAACAGCACGCGTAGGGTCGCGGGATCGTTGACGGTGTAACACAACAGCCAGTAGCCCGCGTCGCGCACCGCGCGCGCCTGCTGCGGCAGCAGCATCCGGTAATCGCAGTGCAGGGACACGCAGCCGAGTTCCTGCATCCGCGATTGCCAGTCCGGCGGGATGCTCTTGGTCAGCGCGCCGCGCGCTAGCTCGGGCACGGCCTTTTTGGCCGCGGCCAGCGCCGGCGGCTGGAACGAGGACAGCAGGGGCTGCACCGGCGCGCCGCGCCAAAGCGCGCGCGCGAGCAGCGCCGCCGCGGTGCCGGTTTCGGCTTCGAAGCCCGCGGACGGTTTTATCTCGACGTTGGCCCAGAGTCCCAGCGCGATGCAGAGCCTGCCCGCGCGCTCGAAGCTCGGCACCGGTTCGCCCGCGTGCTCGCGCGAGTACCAACTGCCGGCATCGAGCTTGAGCATATCGCGATATGCGGTCTCGGCGACGGCGCCGCGGCCGTCGGTGGTGCGCTCCAGCGTCTCGTCGTGCATCAGGATGGGTGTGGCATCTGCCGCCAGCATGACGTCGAATTCGACGCCGGCAAAACCCAGTTTCTTCGCCTTGCGCATGCCGCCCAGCGTGTTTTCCGGAGCGAGCGTGCCGCCGCCGCGGTGGGCGATGATGCGCGGAAAGGGCCAGGGTTTCATGGGACCGTTTATCTTGCTTTCGACCCAACGGGGTTCAGCGCCCACCTGCCTTGTTGGCGCGCTCGAACTTGCGCAACTCGGCGTTGCCGCGCTCGACCGCGTCGTCCAGCGCCTGTTTGGGCGACTTCTTCTGGCTCCATACCGATTCCAGCTCCTCGTCGATGATGCCGCGGATCTGCGCGAAACTGCCCAGGCGGATGCCTTTGGAGTCCTTGGTCGGGTTCTTCAGCAGCAGTTGCCGGATGGCGATGTCGGTGCCGGGGTTGGTTTCATAGAAGCCCTGTTTCCTGGTGAGCTCGTAGGCTGCCTTGGTGATCGGGACATAGCCGGTTTTCTGGTGCCAGTCGGCCTGGATTTCCGGCGAGGAAAGGAAGGTGAAGAATTTCGCCACGCCCTTGTACTCGGCCGGTTTCTTGCCCGACATCACCCACAGGCTCGCGCCGCCGATGATCGAGTTTTGTGGCGCGCCCTTGACGTCGTCGTAGTACGGCAGTTGCGACACGCCGAATTCGAACTTGGCATTGCGCTTGATGTCGGCGTAGGCGGCGGAAGAACTGGTCAGCATGGCGCAGTCGCCGCCGTAGAATTTCGCCTCGGGCTCGTTCGCCCGGCCGGCGTAGGTAAACAGGCCCGACTTGACCCAGGAGGAGAGCTTGGCGATATGGCGCACCAGAATCTGGTTGTTGAACACCAGCTTGGTGTCGAAACCGCCGAAGCCGTTCTGCTTGGTCGCGAATTCCTGGTCATGCCAGGCACTCATGTTTTCCAGTTGCACCCACGATTGCCTGCCGGTGGTGAAGCTGCAAGCCATGCCGGCGTCCTTGACCTTGAGCGCGGCCTCCTGCATCTCGTCCCAGGTCTTGGGCGGCTTGTTCGGATCCAGGCCCGCTTTCTTGAACGCGTCCTTGTTGTAGAAGAACACCGGGGTGGAACTGTTGAACGGCATCGACAGCATGCGTCCATGAGTGTCGCCGTAGTAGCTGGTCACGGCCAGCATGTAGGCCTTGGCGTCGAATTTCTCGCCCGCCTGCGCCATCACCTCGTACACCGGCTTGATCGCCTTTCTCTCCGCCATCATGGTGGCTGCGCCGATCTCGAACACCTGCAGGATGTGCGGCGCCTTGCCGGAGCGGTACGCCGCGCTCGCCGCGCTCATCGACTCGTCATACGCGCCCTTGAATACAGGCACTACCTTGTAATTCGATTGTGAGGCGTTGAACTTGGTCGCGATTTCGTTGACGCGCTCGCCCGAGGCTCCGCTCATCGAGTGCCACCAGTCGATTTCGGTGGCGGCTAGCGCAGGTCCGGCGCCGAGCGCGCAGGCAGCGGCAAATGCGAGACGGAATTTCTTCAATGCCATGGGGGATTTTAAGAGCGAATACAGGAAAATGCCGACGATCATGATGAGCGATTATTGGGAGCATATTACCCCAAATGCAGTAGAGCTTTTCCTGGGTTGTCGCACGGTTGCCCAGTCTTTCTCAATTCAGCGCGATCGGTTGAGGCACTTGAACGGCGCACGGCGCCGGACGACCAGGCTTCGGCTGACGGGACAACGCCTACAAATGAGAATGATTGGCATTTACTGAATGATTCGACTATGATGCCGGGTCCGACATCAGCAAACAGGAGCATTTATATGAACGCCCTTCGAACCGTCCTGCTGTTCGCCCTTGCCTTGGGCGCCGGCAGCGTCTTTGCCCAGGAAAAAGTTCTGAACCTCTATTCCGCCCGCCATTACCAGACCGACGAGGCGCTCTATGCCGATTTCACCAGACAGACCGGCATCAAGATCAACCGCATAGAGGGCAAGGAGGACGAACTGCTCGAACGCATCAAGAACGAGGGCGCCAACAGCCCGGCCGATGTCTTCCTCACCGTGGACGCCGCCCGTCTGGCCCAGGCCGACGCCCTCGGCCTATTCGCGCCGGTGAAATCCAGGCTGCTGCAAGAGCGCATCCCCGGCCATCTGCGCGCGCCGGACTGGTTCGCTTTCTCCACCCGCGCCCGCGTCATCATCTACAACAAGGCCGGCGTCAGACCGGCTGACGTGCAAAACTATGAGGACCTCGCCCACTCGAGACTGAAAGGCAAGGTCTGCGTGCGTGCCGGTTCGCATCCCTACAACCTGTCGCTGGGCTCGGCCCTAATCCACCACCTGGGCGAACCGAAGACCGAGGAATGGGCCAAGGGCCTGGTCGCCAACTTCGCCCGCACGCCGAAGGGCGGTGACACGGACCAGATCAAGGCTGTGGCGGCGGGCGAATGCGGCGTCGCGATTTCCAACACCTACTACATCGTGCGCCTGATGCGCTCGGCCAAGGCCGAAGACAGGAAAGTCGTCGAGAGCATCGGCGTGGTGTGGCCGAACCAGAAGAGTTTTGGCACCCATATCAACGTTTCCGGCGGTGGCATGCTGAAAACAGCGCCGCACCAGGATGCCGCGGTGAAGTTCCTTGAATACCTGGCGAGCGACCAGGCACAGGCCTATTTCGCCAACGGCAACAACGAATGGCCGGTGGTGAAGAGCGCAGTGGTGAAGAACGCGGAACTCGAATCGCTGGGCAAATTCAAGGCCGACAGCCTGAACGTGGGTACCTTGTCGAAGAACACCGCACAGGCGCAGAAGATTTTTGATCGAGCCGGCTGGCGCTAGCGTCTGGCCACAAAAAATCCTTGACCACGGAGGGCACAGGGCTCGCACCGCCGGCGACAGCGCTTGCGATGCAGCAGAGGCAAAGGCCGTTTGCGTCACTTCCGCGCCCGCGCGATGCCCCGCGAAACCGCAATCACCGGGAGGATGCCGACGGCGACGATGGTCAGGGCCGCGGTGGAGGCTTCCGCCAGACGCTCGTCGGAAGCCAGGATGTAGGCCTGGGTCGCCAGCGTATCGAAGTTGAAGGGACGCATCACGAGCGTCGCCGGCAGCTCCTTCATCACGTCCACGAACACCAGCAAGCCCCCGCTCAGCAGGCTGCCGCGCAATAGAGGCAGGTGCACCCGGCGCAGGGTATCGCCCCGCCCGAGCCCGAGCGAGCGTGCCGCGTCGTCCATGCTGGGCGTGATCTTGGCCAGGCCCGTCTCCACGGTCTGCAGGGCCACGGCGAGGAACCGCGCCAGGTAGGCATAGACCAGCGCCGCGATGCCGCCGGTCAGTAGCAGCCCCGGGTTCGTACCGAAGCTTTCCTCGATCGACGCGGCCAGCCAGTTGTCCAGGCGCGTGACGGGAATCAGCACGCCGACGGCGATGACCGAACCGGGAACGGCATAGCCCAGCCCGACCACGCGATTCATGAGCGGCGCCCAATGCCCGCGGCTGATGCGCGCGGCGTAAGCCAGCAGCAGCGCCAGCCCCACCGCCAGCAGCGAGGTCGAGGCGGCCAGCGTGAAGCTGTTTCCGGCCAGTTGCACGAAGCGCGCGCCGAACTGCGCATCGCCTTCGGTCAGCGCCATCTTCAGCAGGATCCCCGCCGGAACCAGGAAGCCGATGGCCAGCGGCATGACGCAGGCCAGCACGGCCGCGGCCGCCTTGAGTCCGGACAGCCTGCGGCCGGGTTGTGGCCGGTTGCGTCCGCTGGTGTCGTGAAAGCGGGCGCGGCCGCGGCTGGTTCGCTCGGCGAGCAGCAACAGCACGACGAAACCGAGCAGGGTTGCCGAGAGCTGCGCGGCGGCGATCCGGTCTCCCAGGGAGAACCATGCCTGGTAGATGCCAGTGGTGAAAGTCGGCACCGCAAAGTAGGCTACGGTGCCGTAGTAGGCCAGGGTCTCCATCAGGGCCAAGGCCGCGCCCGCCGCCACTGCCGGCCGCGCGAGGGGCAGCGAGATGCGGAAGAAGCTTGCCCACGGCCCGAGGCCGAGCGAGCGGCCGACTTCCAGCATTCCGCTCGCCCGCTCGAGAAAGGCCGTGCGCGCGAGCAGATAGACGTAGGGATAGAGCACGAAAATGAACATGGTGACGGCCCCTCCCAAGGAACGCACGTCGGGAAACCAGTAGTCGCCCTTGTGCCAGCCGAAACTCTCGCGCAACCAAGTCTGTATCGGACCGACGAACTGCAGCAGGTCGGTGTAGGTGTAGGCCATGACATAGGCCGGCACGGCCAGCGGCAGGACCAGCGCCCACTGGAACAGGCGCCGGCCCGGAAAATCGTGCATGGTGACGAGCCACGCGGTGGAAACGCCGACGACGATCACGCCGCTGCCGACGCCGAAACACAGCCATAGGGTGTTCGCCACGTACTCCGGCAGCACGGTGGAGGCGAGATGCCGCCAGGTATCGCTGGTGCCGCCGGCGAAGATGTTGGTCCAGACGCTGAGGATAGGCGCCGCGGCCAGCGCGGCAACGAGGAGCGCGGCGATGACCAGAGCGCCCGGCCGGCGGATGCCGCGGGCAGCGGGTAGAGCGGTAACGGCGGTGGTTGCTGGCACGCGGGACGATCGGTGGCGGAAATGAGAATTATAACGGGAGAGGAAATGAGAATTATAATTAAGTCTTGCGCCTAAACCGCTCTCGCCTTCCCCTGGCAGGGGCGAGGCGGAACGGAGGATCGACGGGCGCTCCCTATCAAGAACCGGAACCATGCCACTGCTCGAACTGAAACAAGTCTCACACGCCTACGGCCCTCACCTGGTGGTCGATGCCCTCTCGCTCTCGCTGGAGCAGGGTTCCATCGGCTGCCTGCTCGGCCCTTCGGGCTGCGGTAAGACGACCGTGCTGCGGGCCATCGCCGGCTTCGAGCACGTGAGCCGCGGCGAAATCCGTCTCAATGGCGTCATCGTGAGCAGCCCGGCACTGCATCTGCCGCCCGAACAGCGCAAGATCGGCATGGTGTTTCAGGACTATGCCCTGTTCCCGCATCTGTCGGTGGCCGGCAACATCGCCTTCGGCCTGCGCAGCGCGACCGGGGATCAGCGTCGCGTCCGCGTGGTTGAGCTGCTGGCAACCGTCGGCCTCGGCGGTTCGGGCGGGAAATACCCGCACGAGCTCTCCGGCGGCCAGCAACAGCGTGTGGCGCTGGCGCGGGCGCTGGCGCCTAAGCCGCATCTGCTGTTGCTCGACGAACCGTTCTCCAACCTGGACGTGGATCTGCGCGAGCGCCTGTCGCTCGAAGTGCGCGACATCATCAAGCGTGCCGGCATCAGCGCCATCCTGGTCACCCACGACCAGCACGAGGCCTTCGCCGTGGCCGACGAGATCGGCATCCTGCACGAGGGTAGCATCCAGCAGTGGGACACGCCATACAACCTCTACCACCGGCCGGCCAATCGCTTCGTGGCGGACTTCGTCGGCCAGGGCGTGTTCCTGCCGGGCAAGGTGCTGAACGCCCGCGAAGTGCAGGTCGAGCTCGGCACGCTGTGCGGCAACATCCCGACCGAATGCTTCATCGGCTGCGATGCCTGCGAGCGGGCCTGCCGTGTCTCCGTCCTGCTACGTCCGGACGACATCGTGCACGACGATGCCAGCGCCACCCAGGCGGAAGTTGTCTCGAAGGCCTTCCGCGGCGCGGAATTCCTCTACACGCTGCGCCTGCCGAGCGGCATGCGCGTGCTGTCGCTGGTGCCGAGCCACCACAACCACGCCGTCGGCGAGAAGATCGGCATCCGGCTCGACGTGGACCACGTCGTCGTCTTTCGCAACGCCGAGATGGAAGGCGCTCCGGCCGCCGCGTGATTCCCCGGCTTGAAAGCGGCACGCCTTTGCCGCCGGTGGAAAGCGCGCGGCGCCGGCCCAACGGAC
>MERK01000163.1 GCA_001770575.1 Betaproteobacteria bacterium RIFCSPLOWO2_12_FULL_64_23 | reverse complement strand
TGCAAGCGGCGGCGTGCCGTCAGCGGGGCCAGGCGTTCGAGCCATTTCTGCTCGAATTTGCTCTGGGTCAGGCTCAG
The DNA here is from genome assembly GCA_001770575.1 of Betaproteobacteria bacterium RIFCSPLOWO2_12_FULL_64_23. GTDB lineage: Bacteria > Pseudomonadota > Gammaproteobacteria > Burkholderiales > SG8-39 > 2-12-FULL-64-23. Next base: position 5,772 of record MERK01000163.1, on the reverse strand, counting down.
TTGTGCAGGTCTCCCGATGTCGGGATGCGCCGCAAGAAGCCGGGGAAGCTCTGCTTCGACCAGATCGATCAGCCGCAGCGCCCGTGAACCGGCGTCGGGGTGCAGGTGACGCAAGCTTTCATAGTGATCCAGAATCGCGTCCAGCGCACGCGCGAGGCGCCGCGTCACCACGACCGGCACGCGGCGTGGCACGTTCACGCGCCGGCAATGCGCTTCGCCTTGGCGCGCAATCTGACCAGCCGGGGTTTGAACGCGTCCCAGGTATAGACGCGCCCCGCTTCGATGTCCTAGGCAGCCTCGACCAGCGCCTTGAGCATCGACAGGTGCTCGGCCTCCTTGAAGCGGCGATAGTCGTCGAGCTGGCCGGCGGTGATCAGGGCCACATAGCTTTCGCCGTTCCGCGTGAACACCTTTTCCTGCCCGGACTTCGAGACGTCCTCCGCAAGCTCGGTCAGACGCGCGCGCGCCCGGGAGATGGGAATGATGTCTTTGCTCGCGATCCTCGTCATGAATGTTTTCCTGACAGAATATTGATACAGGATTCGGCACCCGCTGGGGTACGAAGGCAAGTTCCGTTCCGTCTCATGCCTGATTAGAACAGACTCCTTCCGCGGCCCGGAGCTTAGCGTCGCAGCCTATCACTGAGGGGGCAGCACGATGGCAAAGATGCTCAACCCGCCGCATCCTGCGGCGATTCCGCGCGAGGACGTGCTGCCGGCGCTGGGGCTGACGGTGACGCAGGCCGCGCGGCAGCTCGGGGTTTCGCGCGTGGCCTTGTCGCGCGTGCTCAATGAGCGGGTCGGTATCTCTGTCGATCTGGCGCGGCGTATCGAGGCATGGCTCGGGCCGGAGAACGGCGGCAGCGCTGAAACGTGGCTACGGATGCAGATCGATTACGACCTGTGGCAAATCAATAAATCGCGCCCGCTGAAAAAAGTGAAGCGGGCGGTGCGAGCGGTCGACTTGAAGGCAAATCAATCCGGCCGCCAAGTCTGAGGGGCTTGCCGGCGCGCCGCAATCCGGTGCTTGAACCCGCGCCGAACCGTGCGCAATTCACATTATGTTAATTTCGCTCCGCTACGCACCCCCGGCGGGGGCGATCGGAGCGAGTTTAGAAATGGGAGGGCCGGGGACATCGTCGGCGCGCGCTGAGAAGTGTTCACTGCGTGCACATGAAATTACAAGAGCTTGCGTTCAAGCTAGAACGGCCTCCGAACAAGTTCGAAGAGCGTTTTCGCATCAGGCTGCGTAACACCAGCCGCAAGAGCCTCGTTGCGTGCCTGAATAGCGATTGGATGATTGGAGGCCCAAAGCGGATGCACGATGAATTCGCCGTGCCTGCCGGAACGAGCTGCAGGCAAGCCGGCAATAGTCGTTGCTGTCAAGCCAAGGGCTTGAAAGTAAGGTGGTGTTACCGATGCGACCAGCGGCTGCCAGTGGGGCGTGATCAAGTCCACCGGTGCGTTGGCATCGAGCGCCAAGCGGGCCATATCCACAGCAAGCCGCCAATCAAGGATGCAGTGCCAAGCGAGGTTGGCGTAGTCGCGAAGACAGTCCGGACATGAGGTCTGACAGGCATCGGCATGGTGAGGTGCCAGGATTTCGCGGAGGAATGAGTCGTTGGGATCAGCCACGAAGCGGAGAAGCCGTTCGAGTTCCGCCGGTTGTGCGAAATGGGAGCAGTAACCTGCGCCATTTTGAAGGCTGTCGGAAAGGAAAACCTGTCCGACAATTTGTCCCGCCTGACGGGCGACACGCAGCCCTACGCGGATTTCCCATGCGCTGATATCCAGCAGCACGGCGACAGCGCGACGGAGCAGGAAACCGAAAGAGTAGAGCGCCGCACGTCCATCGACGCGCTGAGGTGAAAGCGGCGAAAACGGTGAAAGGTCGAGTTCTGGACGCACAGTGTGGAAACCCACAACAAGTATGTCGGTGCGGTTGATTGAACCCAAAGCACGCACATCAGGTTGCACAGCTTGGTCATATGTTGGATTCGGAGCACCGCGCAGACTGCGTTGTGTCATTTGGTCACTAACATGGTCAATCGCTTCCTGTGTCACCCATGTTTCGCTTCCGACCAGTTTACGGAACTCAAACTTGCGCCCAGCGTTGTCGTTCACAACGCAGACGTCCGCCTCACCAGACCAGAACTCGCAGTTCGCCAACAGCCGCATCTGCTGAATGTCTGGGTTGGTTTTGGGGCGGGAAGCGCGTGGGGTCCATTCAAAGATTCCATCGAAGTCCCAATATGCGCGGAACCACGTACTAAATCCGCGAGGTTGTGCGAGCTGAACAATTTCAAAATCAGGAGAGTTACAAACCGGGCAAAGGGTGGTCTGCAACGCAGGACCCAATACCACGGCTTGGCATGTACGGCATGTGCCGAGCGGCGTTGGTGCTCCCAGCGGGTTCGAAACGGGAACGATCTGCTGACCCCGCCGCTCGTAATAAGCAACACCCACCGCAGCATGAACAACTCCATCCTTCACTGTTTCTGCGCCGGGCGCAAATTGACTGATAGCTAGGTCGAGGTCGCGATCTACCGTTTCCTTTGGCGGCCATTCGCGAGAGCGGCGAGGATCCCCATGGAAGAGATAGCGAGTCCGCGTCGGGAATCCGAACATCGGCAGCAGCCCTGCATTTGCGAGCCGTTCACTTAAGGATGACTGCACGTAAACCGGGTCATTTGCGATATCGCTCACTTTAGTAACGAGCTCGTCGCGAACCCAGGTGAGAAGATCCGAGCGCTGCTGTATCAGTTCCGGCTCGGCAAACGCCAGTAATGCATCGCACGTGTGTTCCACCGCAGGCAGGTTCTGCTGAATCCATGCGTTCACCCTCTCAGCAACAGTCGGCCCACCATTCACGCCAGCCGGTGGCTGGTTCCACCCGGTCGCTTGCCCAAACGCTCCGTGAACGCTATCGCTGCTGCCAGTCAGCAGACCAAGCGCATCGAATGCCTGTCGCAATACTTCCTTCACCAGCACGCGGCGGAGAATGGTTGCACGGCTCAAGTCTACGTAAGGCGGTGGTGGCGGGTAGGCCGTGATGCGGTCTGGACGCTGAAAGTAGTAGTCGTCGTGGCTGCGCCCCCGGCAGAGCGTTAGCGCGACGCTCAAGGCGTTTTCCCGTCGGCCCGCGCGACCGACACGCTGCTGGTAGTTGAAGCGCATCGGGGGCATATTGGCCATCATCACGCCGAGCAGCGCGCCGATGTCCACGCCCGCCTCCATCGTCGTGGTCACGCTGAGCAAATCCACTTCATCGGTGCGCTGCTCTTCGTCATTCGGCAGGCATCGGCCTTGGAAGAGGCGCTGGCGGCGACGAGCATCGGTATTGTCCGTCTGCCCGGTCAGTTCTTCGCAGTTGAGCCGGAATAGTTCGTGCGAGTGCAGCGCTAGAAAACGATAATAGTCGTCTGCGACCGGCATTTCGGCAATCGGCCGTGCGGCTTCGAGCGGCACGAGGCATTCAATGCAAAGGCCGCCCGCTCGATGCAAATGGAGTCGGCGGCACTGCGGGCAGGCGTGGTAGCTGTCACCCGGCCGCACTAGGCACAGGTGCTCGGCAAAGAGCACGCCGAGTTGGGCTGGATTGCAAACCTGCGCGTGATGCAAAAAATCGTAAACCTCCCGCTCAAAATCTGACGGCGATTGGCTGTTGTGCTGCGCGACGCGCATGAGGTATTGCGTAACAAACGCGGGAAGGTTCGTCTGCGAATACGCTCCGTGAGTCGAGAGGCGGTAACGCCGCGAGCCGAGGAGCTGGATCACGCCATCCGCTGCTTCCTGCACCAGCACTCGCGTCGCTGGGATGCGTAGCCTGTCTGTTGTAGCAAGGCCGATGCCGAGTGCCTCGAGGCTGCGTCGGCCGGATGCAAAGATGGCATCGGTCACTTCGCGAAATGCAGTGTCGTGGATGTGATTCAGATGGTCTTGCTCCTCGCGCGTGAGTGGAGGGTTCACACGTTGCGAGGGCTGGTCGCCAGAATGCCAGTCGTAGAGCCTCTTCCATGCGCCCTCTGTCCGGCGCGGATCACGCCAAAGCACACTCTGGGTAAAACCGCCGGGGCTGATGCCCTGCGCGAGCAATCGAGCCGAGATGTCCTCGGTGAGCTGTGAGATAGGGAATGGTCCTTGCGCGCCTCGCTGGAGGATTTGCTGCGCGGCTTGCGCGTTGCTAAGACCAGCGAAACCCGTTGCAGGTTGGTTGGCCCGAGTAGGCAGTTGGGCGGCCGTGAGAACATTCGCTTCGCGCGGGTGTGTTGCTTCAAATTCCTGCCCTAAGCGTTGCTCGTCTGCGCTCAACTCCTCATCGACGAGTTGCTTTTGAAACGCGATAGCTCCATGTCCTGCCGTTTCCAGCGCCGTCGCTAATGCTTGACGCACAGAATCGCGGTAGTGATCAGAACGCATCCCGGCTGAGAGCTTGGCGGCGTCCTGCCGGCTGTCAGAAAAAACCACAAGCTTCCGGCTCGACTGCTGATGCGCGTGCGGCATTTCACGCAGAAGGGCGTCGGAAAGCACCTGCGCCATGCGTTGAAAGCCTGTGCGCATTGGGCGAATCGGTGTGTCGAGCCGCCGTCGCCGACGATCTTCGTCACATCGCGGACAAATCGCTGGATATGCCTGGTCAGAATCCCGATCCGGATTCGGAACCCGATAAACGAAACCGCGTGCCCCACTGCCGCCACCAAGTTCGACACGTGCTTCCCGGACGTCGAGCCTCGCGTCCTCCCAACGGCGTTGGACTCTGTCTTGGTCCCACCTCTCTGTCACCGGGCGCCCGCCGTCCAAAGAAGGCCAAAAGACAGCGTAATTTTCATAGCGGCGGTCAAGAAACGACATCTCAGGTGCCGTTTCCAAGTCCGGGTGATCTGGACTAAGAAACCATTCGCCGGGAAGTGGCCTTCCTTGAATATCTCGGACCTCGCGCTTGTAGCCTCCGAAGAACACCTCGCCACAAGATTCGCACACGAGCAGTTCCAACACGCGCGCCCCGCACGCACATGAAAGAATAGGTTGGTGATACAACATCCCGACCGGAGCCCCTCCTTGTCGTCCAGTTACCTGACCACATTGCGGGTCCGTGCAAGCCCACAGGCCCTGCACGCTGCGGAAGAACAGGTGAGCACGAAGCCGCATGGGCGCGGGGCGCGCGGCGGAGAGACATACCAGCACACCTTCGGTCGCCTCCGCACGCTCGATATCGGATAACGCAGGAAACAGACTGATACCGAGTTGGGAAGGTGGTTGCGGGACAGTTGAGCCATTGAGTTGGCACGCTGCGCGCAGGGCTTCAGTTGCCTCTGACCGAAGTGCGATTTCTCGCAGCACCCGCGCCGATTCCTCCTCTGATGTATTGACTCCAACCGCCTCGGCCAGCGTCCTCGTAGGTTCGGTGAGATCCGCGTTTGTTCGCACAGCGCGGCCGAAATCGCGGAACGCGGAGGCAAACGCCCCGAAAGCAGAGAGCGCGGCCGGGCTGGGTGCCGTCGTTGGGCTGTCAACTATGGCGAAGCGCGAGCGTTCTCTCCCAAAGAAACTCTGGAGGTATTCGCGGCCGCTCTCGCCGCTATCCAAGGAGGCGCTTGACGCAATGATGCAGAGTTGCTCGGAATCAGGATTGAGGCCCAGCCTGTCCAGCAACACGCGCAGCAGATAGGCGACTTCGGTGCCGGGAGTGCCCCGGTAAGTGTGCAATTCGTCTACAACAAGATGGAACATCCGACTGCTGTCAGCGGCAAGCCAGGCACGCGTCTGGTCAAAG
>MERK01000162.1 GCA_001770575.1 Betaproteobacteria bacterium RIFCSPLOWO2_12_FULL_64_23 | reverse complement strand
CCGGTGATCGTCAATGCCAGCTGCACCTTCATCAAGCAGCTGGTGTATCCGGGCAAGGTTGAGATCAAGACCTACGTGGGCGAGGTCGGGCGCAGCAGCGTGCAGACTTACCTCGAGCTGCGGCCCAGCTACGATTCCGGAAAAATCTACGCCGAGGGTGCGGCCAAGGTGGTCTGGGTGGACTACCTCAAGGAAAAGTCGGCGCCGCTGCCCGAGCGCATCCGCCAGCTTATCGGACACTGAATCATGTCAGACGACGACCGAAAGTCTCGATCCCGCTTCCTCGGTCCCGCTAGACGGGAGACCGGAAAGTCCCCGTGGGAAAAACCGTTGTGGGAACCCAGCCAGGCGCGCATCACCGGCGCCAATGTGACTGCCTTTGCGCGCACGGCGATCCGCGAATGGGGGCTGAAGTTCAACACCTATCCGGAGTTCTATCGCTGGACGGTCGATCAGCCCGAACAGTTCTGGCAGTCGCTGTGGCAATACGCCGCGGTAAAGGCAAGCACTCGCGGCGAGCGCGTGCTGCTGCACGGCGAGCAAATGCCGGGCGCGCGTTGGTTTCCCGATGCGCGCCTGAATTTCGCCGAAAACCTGCTGCGGCGGCGCGACCGGGCGGACGCGATGGTCTTCTGGGGCGAGGACAAGATCGAGCGGCGCCTGTCGCACGCCCAGCTCTACGCCCGCGTCTCGCGCCTGGCGCAGGCGTTGCGCGCTGCCGGTGTGCAGGCCGGCGACCGCGTGGTTGGCTATCTGCCTAACCTGCCGGAGGCGATGCTGGCGATGCTGGCCGCCGCCAGCATCGGCGCCATCTGGTCGTCCTGTTCCCCCGATTTCGGCGTGCAGGGCGTGCTCGATCGCTTCGGCCAGATCGAACCCAGGGTGCTGTTCGCGGCCGACGGCTACTGGTACAACGGCAAGGCCATCGACTCGCTTGACAAAGTGACCGAGATCGCACGCCGGTTGCCGACGCTCGATCGCGTGGTGCTGGTGCCTTATCTGTCCGACAGCGCAGACCTGTCCGGCGTGCCGAACGCCGAGCGCATGACCGATTTCATCGCACCTTACGCCGCGCGCGACATCGAGTTCGCGCAGTTGCCGTTCGACCACCCGCTGTACATCCTGTATTCCTCGGGCACCACCGGCGTGCCCAAGTGCATCGTGCATGGCGCCGGCGGCACGCTGCTGCAGCACCTGAAGGAACATCAGCTGCATGCAGACGTCAATCAGGGCGACCGGCTGTTCTACTTCACCACCTGCGGCTGGATGATGTGGAACTGGCTCGCCTCGGGCCTGGCCTCGGGGGCGACGCTGCTGTTGTACGACGGCTCGCCCTTCATCCGGCGCGGGGCGATCCTGTTCGATTTCGCCGAGGCCGAGGGCATGACCCATCTGGGCACTTCGGCCAAGTTCATCGACGCCATCTGCAAGATCAACCTGAGGCCGCGCGTGACCCACGATCTGGCCCGGCTGCGCGCCATCCTGTCCACCGGCTCGCCACTGGCGCCGGAGAGCTTCGACTATGTCTACCGCGATATCAAGGCCGACGTCTGTCTGTCGTCGATTTCAGGCGGCACCGACATCATTTCCTGTTTCGTGCTGGGCAGTCCGGTGCTGCCGGTGTATCGCGGCGAGATCCAGTGCCGCGGCCTGGGGATGAAGGTGGAGGTGTATGACGAGGCGGGCAGGCCGGTGTACGCAAAGAAGGGGGAACTCGTCTGCACCCGGCCTTTCCCGTCGATGCCGATCGGCTTCTGGAATGATCCTGAAGGAAAACGCTATCACGACGCGTATTTCGCCAAGTATCCGAACCTCTGGTGCCATGGCGATTACGTCGAGTTGACCGAACGCGGCGGCATGATTATCTACGGGCGCTCCGACGCGGTGCTCAATCCCGGAGGCGTGCGCATCGGCACCGCCGAGATCTACCGCCAGGTGGAGCAGTTGGACGAAGTGCTGGAGTCGCTGGTGATCGGCCAGGACTGGAACAAGGACGTGAGAGTCGTGCTGTTCGTCAAGCTGCGCGAGGGCCTGGCGCTGGACGATGCCTTGATCGAAAAAATCAGGAACCGGATCCGCGCCAACACCACGCCGCGCCATGTTCCGGCCAAAGTGTTGCAAGTGGCGGACATCCCGCGCACCAAAAGCGGCAAGATCGTGGAACTGGCGGTGCGCAACGTGGTGCACGGCGAGCCGGTGAAAAACGCCGAGGCGCTGGCCAATCCGGAAGCTCTGGTGCACTACGCGAACCGGGTGGAGCTGCAGAGCTGATTGTCTAAGGCGCCTTGCCTCGCGCGCCGGGCTAAGGCTAATATGGCACGTTCGCGCGGGCGGGGCCGGCGCAAGTTCTGTATCGTCGCCAAAGAACCACCGATGATCAATATTGAAGATGTCTATTTCCTGACGTATCTTGGCAAGAGCGAGCTCGCTGCGGCGGGGACGTCGTTGTCCCGCCCGGAACTGGAGTTGCTGGTATTGATCGACGGCAAAGCCACGGTGAGTCAAATTCAGGCAAGTGCCGGGCATCTCGCGCCCGGCGCGGTGATCGAGGTGCTCGACAAGCTTCTGCGCGCCGAGCGCATCGCGCTGCAGCAATTCGATATCGGTGACTTCTTCGGCGCCGGCGCCCCAAGCGAGTGGAAGGGGGAAATGCCGAGCGATAGTGCGATCGCGCGCGGTGTATCCACGTTGCAGCAGAATGGCTACATCGTCCGCATCGCGCGCCGTCCGCCGGGCGAACTCAAGCTCGCGCAGGGTAAAAAGTTCCAGGTGATGGTCGTCGAAGACGACCAGAATCTCGCCGAGAACATGTGCATGGTGCTCACCCACGCCGGTTTCGTCGCGCGCGTTGCGGCGAACCGCGAACAGATCGTCGCGGCCTTTCGCCAGCCGCCGCTGCCCGATCTGGTGCTGCTCGACGTGACGCTGCCGGATGCCGACGGCTTCGACGTCCTCGCCAAGGTGCGCCAGCACCCGATGCTCGGGAAGATCCCCGTCATCATGGTCACCGGCACCGCGACCCGGGAGGCGGTGCTCAAGGGATTGCTGGGAGGGGCCAACGGCTACATCACCAAGCCGTTCGAGATCGACGTGCTGGTCAAGGCGGTCAAAACGGTTCTAGGCATTGAGGCCGGTGACCAAAAGGCTGACCTCGGAAGCATTCTCGATGCCGCGGAGTCTGCGCGCCCCGGCGGGGAGGCCGTCGCCGCGGCGCCGGCGGCGGCGACGCCGGCCGAGCCGGAGGCGGAGGCGGAGGCGCCCTTCGTACCCGCGCCCGGCGGCCTCCTGGCGCAACTCAGGCAGGCTGCGCTGGCGAAGCAGCTCGAGCAACAGAAGCCGGACCCGAAAGAGCAAATGATTCCGCGTGTCAGCGCTGCGGTGGAGAGGGCTTATCGCCACCTGAAGGAGTTCGCCGGGCAGCTCAATCTGGCGAAGCCGGCCTATGCGAAGGAATACGCCATCGTCGGCGTGCCGAAATTCGACGACCTCAAATGGGAGGAGGTCCGGATCGATTTCCGTACGCGGGAACTCTCGCCGACAACAAAGGTGTTCGAACGGATGACGCTGAACTTCAGCTTGTCCGCCAACAAGAAACTCAGTGTGACCCGCGACGCCTCGGCGGATGAAAAGCTGGAACAGCTGCTGCTCGGAACCAAGATCGCGTTCACCACTCAGCAAGAACGCAACGACCGGGGCGCTGTCGTACGCACGACCTTCATTATTCCGTGCGAGGTCAAGGCCAGCTTGCAGCTGGTCGGCAATTTCGACACCGGCAAATTGCTGCTGAAAACGCACAACGTCGAACACTTCGGCACGCTGGAGTACGTGCTGTCCCCTGAAGCCATCACCGAGGAATCGCTCAATGAACTCTCGCGCTTCATCCTCGGCGAATCCAGGCGCATCGGGCCGTTGCTTCTGCAAGACGCTTGAGGCCGGCCCGACCGCTTGCGGTCAAGCGCCTTGGGCAGCGCCTACGCCTGCCGCGGCGCCAGGTCCGGCTCGCCGCAGCGACGCAGGATCTCGGCGCGCGCCGCATCGCGCAGCGCCACCGCGGCATTCCAGTTGCTGCCCCGCGGCAGTAGCGGCGCGCCGATGGTGACGACGATGGCGCCGCGGCGCGCGAACCAGCTGCCGTCGCGCAGCACCGAGCGCGCGCCGCGGATGGTGACCGGCACGAGCGGCACGTCTGTCTGCGCCGCGACCACGAAGGCGCCCATGCGAAATGGCAGCAGGCCCGCGGTCCGGGAAAAGGTGCCTTCGACGAAGAAGATGGCCGAGCGCCCGGCGCGAATCGACGCGGCCAGGCGCGAGGCATCCTGCACGCCTTGTTTGATGTCGGTGCGCTCGACGAAATCGGTGCCAATGGAGCGCAGGAACAACCGCGGCAGGAGGGATCGGCTCAACTCGCGCTTGGCGGCGAAGCTGTAGCCGCGCTCGCGCAAAACCGCGAGCAGGATCAGGCCGTCGAGATAGCTGGCGTGGTTGGCTGCCATCACGAACGGACCCGAATCCGGGATGTGCTCCTGCCCGTGCACCACCAGCGGCAGGCGGCACAGCCACAGGAAGGCATTCGCCATGACACGGCTGAAGCGCCAGCCCCAGGCGGGATTGCGCAGCAGCGCAGCCGCCGCCAGCGTCGGGATCGCGAGCGTGAGGAAAACAAGCCAGGCCCATGCCGAATACGCCAGGCCCGCGAGAGCGCGCAACTGCCGCCGCAGCTCGGGCGCGAGGCTCGCCCGGGCGAGGCGCGCGAGCTGCAGCCACACCGGCGCCGGCCGCGCGCTGCCGCCGCCGCGCTCGTAGTACTCGCGGCTGGCCGCGCGCCGGATCTTTCCGCTGGAAGTCTTCAGCACGGTGTGCGGCGGAGCGAGCACGATATCGTCAGCCGGCAGGCCGATCAGATCGACAGCGCGATCGTTGATGCTCCGCCGCAACGCGTCCAGCGCAGCGGCGCCGGTTTCACGCGTTTCCGCGAGCACGACCACACGCTCGGTGCCACTGGCGGGATCAATACTGCCAAACACCGCGACGCAGCCTTTGCGTATGCCGGGCAGCGCGCCGACGGCCTGCTCCAGTTCGTAGGGATAGAGATTGCGCCCGCCGCGGATGATGATGTCCTTGGCGCGGCCACTGAGATAGAGTTCGCCGTCGGTGAGATAGGCGAGATCGCCCGTGTCCAGCCATGCGCCGGCGAACAGCTTGCGCGTCTGTTCGGGGTTGCGGAAATAGCCGCTGGTCGCGGACGGCCCTTTGAATTGCAGGCGGCCCTCCTGGCGGTCCGCCAGCTCCACGCCGGCCGCATCGACCACGCGCAGGTGATGCTCCCGGATGACGCGGCCACAGCAGGGCAGTTCGAGCGCATTGGCCTCGCCTGCGTCTGCCGGCCGCGCTTCGCCCTGGTTCTGGAACGCCGAGCGTTCGATCCGATCGATGCGATAGCGCGCGCCGGGCGCGGGGAAGGCGAGGCCGACCGATGCCTCGGCCAGCCCGTAGACCGGCTGCAGCGCGTTCGCCGGCAGGCCATGGCGCGCGAAGCGTTGCCCGAATGCAGCGAGCGTATCCGGACTCACCGGCTCGGCGCCATTGAAAGCGTAGCGCCAGCAGGACAAGTCCAGGCCCTCGAGTTCGGCGTCTTCGATGCGCTTCAGACAAAGCTCGTAGCAAAAATTGGGACCGCCCGAAAGCGTGCCGCGGTGGCGGTGGATCGCCCACAGCCAGCGGCTGGGGTGGGACAGGAATGCGAGCGGCGACATGAGCACCGTGGGAAAACCAAGGTAGAGCGCGGCGAACCAGGCGCCGATCAGCCCCATGTCGTGGTACAGGGGCAGCCAGCTCACGAACACGTCGTTCGGACTCGCCTGCACTGCTTCGCCCATGGCGCGGATATTGGCGACCAGGTTCGCGTGCGTGAGCACCACGCCCTTGGGATTGCCGGTGCTGCCGGAGGTGTATTGCAGGAACGCGATGTCGCCGGGGTTTGCCGGCAAGGGCGTGAAAGCGGCATCGCCGCCAGCCAGGTCGTCCGGCATCAGCACCTGCCGCAGCGATTCCACCTGGGAGCGCAACAGCAGCGCCACGGTTTTCGCTTCAGGGATCGTAATGAGCATTGCGGCACGGCAGTTGCCGAGAATACCGACGTGGCGCCGCAGATGGTCTTCGATCTGCGCCGGCCGCGCGGGCGGATACAGCGGCACCGGAATAGCGCCCGCCATGAGAATGCCGAAAAAGCTGAACAGGTAATCGCGGCCGGTGGGCAGCATGATGGCCACGGTCTGGCCCGGTTGCAAGCCGCGCGCGGCGAGGCGGCTGGCGCAGGCCGCAGCGCCGCGCCGGATGGCGGCGTAGGAAAGTTCCTCTTCGCCGCTCTCGCTGTAGAGGTGAACCTGCAAGCGCTGCGGATGCCTGGCCGCGTGCCAGTCGAGGGCATCGAGCAGCGTTTCCGCCGCGCATGCGTCCACGCCCGATTCGGCCTGCACCAGGCTGCGGATGCTTTTTTCCGGCCCGGCCCGGCGCACCCCCTGGCTGGCGTGAACGAGGCGCAGGAGATCACGCGGCGTTTCGGCCGCATACAGTGCGCGCTCCGGCAGGCTCACCTCGAAGGCGCGCTCGACCCTGAGCACGAGCTCCACCCGCGCCAGGCTGTCCAGGCCGAGGTCGCGCTCGAATGAACTGTCGAGCGCGGCGTGCGGCGCGCGCCCGTGGCGCGTGTCGCGCACCATCTGTTCGACCACGGCGATCAGCGCATCGGCGCCCGCCGTAGCTTCGGTTTCAGTCTGATTCATGCGCCGGGATCTGGTTGGCCGGATGCTATGATAGCCCCTATCAAACCCGGCTCGCCATGCGGGATTGGATCCGGACCAGCGCGCATCCGGCCACGCCGCGCGCAGGGAAGCACGGCAGCATCGGGCGGGCCGCAATCGCGGCGCTCGCCGCCGGTGGAATTGCGTTGAGCGCCCCCCCTTTTTGCTGTAACATCGGTCATCCCAGCTCTCGATTCTGAGATGACCAAATATGTCTTCGTTACTGGCGGTGTAGTTTCCTCTCTTGGGAAGGGGATAGCCGCCGCCTCCCTCGCCGCAATCCTCGAATCCCGCGGCATCAAAGTCACCAACATCAAGCTGGATCCGTACATCAACGTCGATCCGGGGACGATGAGTCCGTTTCAGCACGGCGAGGTGTTCGTCACCGAGGACGGCGCCGAAACCGATCTCGATCTGGGGCACTACGAGCGCTTCAGTTCGACGCGGATGAGAAAGAGCAACAATTTCACCACCGGCCAGATCTACGATTCGGTGATCAAGAAGGAGCGTCGCGGCGAGTATCTGGGCCGCACGGTGCAGGTGATCCCGCATATCACCGACGAAATCAAGACGTTCATCGCCCGCGGCGCGCAGGGCGCGGAGATCGCGATCGTCGAAATCGGCGGCACGGTGGGCGACATCGAGTCCCTGCCATTCCTCGAGGCGATCCGGCAGATGGGCCTGGAATTGGGTCGGGACAACGTCTGCTACGTTCACCTGACCCTGGTGCCCTACATCGCCTCGGCCGGCGAGATCAAGACCAAGCCGACCCAGCACTCGGTGAAGGAGCTGCGCGAGATCGGCATCCAGGCCGACGCGCTGTTGTGCCGCTCGGACCGCCCGATCCCGGACGCCGAGCGCAGGAAGATCGCGCTGTTCACCAACGTCACTGCGGACGCGGTGATTTCGGTGTGGGATGCGGACTCGATCTACAAGATTCCCTACATGCTGCACCAGCAGATGCTGGACGAGATCGTGTGCCACAAGCTGCAGTTGCTCGCGCGGCCGGCGGACCTGAAATCGTGGAAGCGCCTGATCGAGGCGCTGGAGCACCCGCTGCACGAGGTCAGCATCGCCATGGTGGGCAAGTACGTCGATCTCACCGATTCCTACAAATCGCTCAACGAAGCCCTGATGCACGCCGGCATCCACACGCGCTCCAAGGTCAAGATCCAGTACGTCGATTCGGAAACGATAGAGCGCGAAGGCACGGGCTGCCTCGCCGGTGTGGACGCCATTCTGGTGCCGGGCGGTTTCGGCGCGCGCGGCGTCGAGGGCAAGATCAAGGCGATCGAGTACGCCCGCGAAAACAAGGTGCCTTACCTCGGCATCTGCCTGGGCATGCAGTTGGCGGTGATCGAGTACGCGCGCCACAAGGCCGGGCTGGAGAAGGCCAACAGCACCGAATTTGATGCGGACACACCGCATCCGGTGGTCGCGCTGATCACCGAATGGCTGGACCGGGAAGGCAAGGTGGAACGCCGCGACGCCAGCTCCGACCTGGGCGGCACCATGCGCCTGGGCGCGCAACCCGCCGATATCATAGCCGGCACCCAGGTGCAGCGGATCTATCAGGGCGACGTGGTCAACGAGCGCCATCGCCACCGCTACGAGGTCAACAATTATTATCTGCCCCGGCTCGAAGCCGCCGGCCTGAAAGTGGCGGCGCGCACCAAGGTCGAAGCGCTGTGCGAGCTGATCGAGTTGCCCACCGAAGGGCCGAATGCGCACCCCTGGTTCATCGGCTGCCAATTCCACCCCGAGTTCAGTTCCGCGCCGCGTACCGGACATCCGCTGTTCAAGGCCTTCGTCGAAGCCGCGATCGCGCACCAGGCGAGGAAAGCCGGCGCCGCCCCGGCCCCCCAAGCTGCTGCGGTAGTGGCGGCATGAAGCTGTGCGGCTTCGAGGCCGGCCTCGATCAGCCGATATTCCTGATTGCCGGCCCCTGCGTCATCGAATCGAGGCAACTTGCGCTGGATACCGCCGGCATGCTCAAGGAGATCTGCGCCGAACTGGGTATGCCTTTCATCTACAAGTCGTCCTACGACAAAGCTAACCGCAGTTCGGGCAAGTCGTTTCGCGGTCCGGGAGCGGACGCCGGCCTGAAGATCCTGGCCGAGGTGCGGCAGACCATCGGCGTGCCGGTACTGACCGATGTGCACGATGTCAGCCAAATCGACGCGGCCGCCGCCGTGGTGGACGTGTTGCAGACCCCGGCCTTCCTCTGCCGCCAGACCGATTTCATCAATGCCGTGGCCAGCGCCGGCAAGCCGGTCAACATCAAGAAGGGTCAGTTTCTTGCGCCCGCAGACATGAAGAACGTCGTTGCCAAGGCGAGGGCTGCCGCATTGGCCAGCGGGTGCGCGGACAACATCCTGGTGTGCGAGCGCGGCACGAGCTTTGGCTACAACAACCTGGTATCGGACATGCGCTCGCTGGCGATCATGCGCGAGACCGGCTGTCCGGTGGTGTTCGACGCGACCCATTCGGTGCAGTTGCCCGGGGGGCAGGGGACGGTGAGCGGCGGGCAGCGCGAATTCGTGCCGGTGCTGGCGCGCGCTGCAGTGGCGAGCGGCGTGTCCGGACTGTTCATGGAGACCCACCCTGATCCGGACCATGCACTATCCGATGGCCCCAACGCCTGGCCGTTGGCGCGGATGAAAGCGTTGCTGGAAACACTCAAGGCGCTGGACGACGTGGTCAAGCAACACGGTTTTGCCGAGCAGGCGCTTTGACAAAATTGGAAGGTATTGGCGGTAGAATCTAATGACGGAACTTGGCACAAGGACAAGAACATGAGCTCAATAGTCGATGTGGTAGCGAGGGAGATACTGGATTCGCGCGGCAATCCGACCGTGGAAGCCGATGTGCTGCTCGAATCGGGCGTGATGGGACGCGCCGCGGTGCCCTCGGGCGCCTCGACCGGCACGCGCGAGGCCAACGAACTGCGCGACGGCGACAAACTGCGCTATCTGGGCAAGGGCGTGCTGCACGCGGTAGAGCACGTCAATACCGAAATTTCCGAGGCCATCATGGGGCTGGATGCCACCGAGCAGAGTTTCATCGACAAGACCCTGATCGATCTGGACGGCACCGATAACAAGTCGCGCCTGGGCGCCAACGCGCTGCTGGCCGTGTCCATGGCCGTGGCCAAGGCTGCCGCGGACGAGTGCGGGTTGCCCCTGTACCGTTACTTCGGCGGCGCAGGCGCGATGCAAATGCCGGTGCCGATGATGAATATCATCAACGGCGGCGCGCATGCCAACAACAGCCTGGACATGCAGGAGTTCATGATCGTCCCGATAGGCGCGCAAAGCTTTCGCGACGCCCTGCGCTGCGGCGCCGAGGTGTTCCATGCGCTGAAAGCGCTGCTGCAGCAGCGCGGCATGCCCACCACGGTGGGCGACGAAGGCGGCTTTGCACCCGATCTGCCCAGCCACGAGGCTGCATTGCAGCTGTGCATGGAAGCGATCGACAAGGCCGGTTACCAGCCCGGCCAGGACGTGCTGCTCGCCCTGGATTGCGCCAGTTCCGGGTTCTATAAGGACGGCCGCTACCGGCTCGAGTCGGAGAATCTGCAGCTGTCCTCGGGCCAGTTCACGGATTATCTCGCGGCCCTGGCCGACAAGTACCCCCTTATCAGTATCGAGGACGGGATGGCCGAGAACGACTGGGACGGCTGGAAAATCCTCACCGAGCGCCTGGGCAGGAAAATCCAGCTGGTCGGAGACGACATTTTTGTGACCAATACCAGCATCTTGCGCGAAGGCATCGCAGAGGGCGTGGCCAATTCCATCCTGATCAAGGTCAACCAGATCGGCACGCTCACCGAAACGTTTGCGGCCATAGAAATGGCCAAGCGCGCGGGCTACACAGCGGTCATCTCGCACCGCTCCGGCGAAACCGAAGACACCATCATTGCCGACATCGCGGTGGGTGCGAATACGCTGCAGATCAAGACCGGGTCGCTCAGTCGCTCGGACCGCATCGCCAAATACAATCAACTGCTGCGGATCGAGGAGGACCTGGGCGATATGGTCGGCTACCCCGGCAGGGACGCGTTCTACCAATTGCGCTAGGCGGTCGAACCATAACCGATCGATGCGCATCTTATCCATTGTGTTCGCCGCGCTGATCGTACTGCTGCAGTACCCGCTGTGGCTGGGCAAGGGCGGCTGGTTGCGCGTGTGGGAGATCGATCGCCAGGTCAAGGCGCAAAAGGACGGCAATGCCAAACTGCGCGTGCGCAATGACGCGCTCGACGCCGAGGTGCGCGATCTGAAGCAGGGCTATGACGCGATCGAGGAACGCGCCCGCTACGAGTTGGGCATGATCAGGCAGGACGAGATTTTTTTTCATGTCATGGAAAAAATGCCGGTCATTCCGCCCGCCGAGCCTGCACCCAAGCGCTAGCCGGCTGTCGCAGCTTATGCAACTCCGTCATTGAACCGCCGAGGATTCGTCGTGGAAACGAAGACAAAGACCGACATCATTCGAGTGATCATCGCCAAGGTCGGCCTGGACGGGCACGATCGGGGCGTAAAGATCGTTGCGCGCACGCTGCGCGACGCGGGCATGGAAGTGATCTACACGGGCCTGCACCGCACGCCGGAGGAAGTCGTCGACGCGGCGGTCGAGGAGGACGTCGATGTCCTGGGCATCAGCATCCTTTCCGGCGCCCACATGACCATCTTCCCGAAGATCCTCAAGCTTTTGAAGGAACGCGATGCCGAGGACATTCTCGTCGTCGGCGGCGGCGTCATGCCGGACGAGGAAGCGGCTGCCCTGAAGGCGATGGGGGTCAAGGAGATCCTGTTGCAGGACTCGCCGCCTGACGCCATCGTAGCCTCTGTTCGACGGCTGGTCGCCGAGCGCGGTCCGAAATAGGCAGCTCCTGACCCTGCGATGGAATTCTGGTCCTTCCCTCCCGCCTATGATGACCGGTATCTGCCCGACGCGGCCTCGCGCTATTGGTTTCCGCGACGGGAGACAATGCCGGCTCCGGAGCGGGAGAAGGCGATACTCGCGCGGCTGCAGGAACTCACGCGCTATGCCTACCGCAATGCGCCGTTCTACCGGCGCAAGTGGGACGAGGCCGGCTTCCATCCAGACAAACTGAAGACGCTCGAAGACTTCGAGGGCAAGGTTCCGGTAATCACCAAGGCGGATCTGCGCGACGCCCAGACGCGCGCGCCGATGTTCGGCGACTACCTCTGCGTAGCGGAATCGGAGATTCACCACATCCACGGGACCTCCGGCACCACCGGCCGCCCGACCTCCTTTGGCATTGGCCGCGGCGACTGGCGCTCGATCGCCAATGCGCACGCACGCATCATGTGGGGCATGGGCATCCGTCCAGGCGATACCGTGTTCATCGCCGCGATCTTCAGTCTCTATATGGGCTCGTGGGGCACGCTGGCAGGATCCGAGCGTTTGCACTGCAAGTCGTTTCCTTTCGGCGCGGGCGCGCCCGGGATGACGGCGAGAGCCGCGATGTGGCTCGCCAACTTCAAGCCGGACGCGTTTTACGGCACGCCCTCCTTCGCGCTGCACCTGGCGGAGGTGGCGCGCGCCGAGGGCTTCGAGCCGCGCGATTTCGGGCTGAAGCTGCTGTTCTTTTCCGGAGAACCCGGCGCATCGGTAGCGGGTGTGCGCGACAGGATCCGCGAGGCGTACAACGCGCGAGTCATCGACTGCGGATCGATGGCCGAAATGTCGCCGTTCATGAACGTCGCCGGGAGCGAGCAAAGCGATGAGGGCATGCTCTGCTGGCAGGATGTCATCTACACGGAAGTGTGCGACCCGAAGACTTTTCTGCGGGTGCCCTATGGGCAGCGCGGCACGCCGGTGTACACCCACCTTGAGCGCACCTCGCAACCGATGATCCGGCTTCTTTCCGGCGACCTCACGCTATGGGTCAACGAGCCGAACCCATGCGGGCGAACCTACCCGCGCCTGCCGCACGGCATCTTCGGCCGGATCGACGACGTGATCACCATCCGCGGCGAAAACGTATATCCGAGCGAGATCGACGCCGCGCTCAACCAGCTTTCCGATTACGGCGGCGAGCATCGCATCATCATTACCCGCGAGCTCGCCATGGATGAATTGCTGGTGCGCGTGGAAGCCGCGCCCGGGGTATTCGAGCGCGGCACGCACGCCATCGCCGGCATGCAACGCGAGGCGGGACAGCGCCTGCAAAAGGTACTCGGCCTGCGCGCTGTCATCGAAATTGTGCCCCCGGGCACCTTCCCGCGCACCGATTTCAAGGCGCGCCGCGTGGTCGATGATCGCGAGGTGTTCAGGCAGATGCGCGAAAAGCTGGTGCCTTAGCCATGCGCCCGCCGCTTCCGTCGCTGCAGCTCGCCGAGCGCGTTTGCACAGGGGAACGACGCGCCATCGCGCGCATGCTTTCGCGCGCCGAGGCGGGCAGTGACGAAGCGCGTGAGGCGCTTGATCTGATTTATCGCCGCGCCGGCAACGCCCACGTGGTCGGCATCACCGGCGTGCCGGGCAGCGGCAAGTCCACGCTCGTGGCGAAGCTGGCTGCCGCGGTTCTGAAGAGCGGCCGCAAGATCGGCATCATCGCGGTGGATCCCTCGAGCCCCTTCTCGGGCGGATCGATCCTCGGCGATCGCATCCGCATGGGCGAGGTGTCGGGTGATCCTTCGGTGTTTGTGCGCAGCATGGCGACCCGGGGCGCGCTCGGCGGCCTGGCGCGCGGCACGCTGGAAGCGGTGGACATTCTGGACGCGGCTGGCTACGACATGATTTTCATCGAAACGGTCGGCGTCGGGCAGGACGAGGTCGACGTCGTGCGCGCCGCGCACACGACCGTCGTCGTCTCGGCGCCGGGCCTTGGCGACGACATTCAGGCGATCAAAGCCGGCATCCTGGAAATCGCGGACGTCCACGCGGTGAGCAAAGGCGACAAGCCGGAAGCCGACAAGACGGTGTCCGACCTGAAGTCCATGCTTGGACTGGGACTCCCGGCGGCTGGGCTGCGCCGCGCGGTGCCGGTAGTGAAAATCTGCTCGCCCAGGGAAGAAGGTATCGGCGAGCTTCTCGCAGAAATCGACGCCCACCGGGATTATCTCGTTTCCAGCGGCGAGTACGAGCCGCGGCGCCAGGCGATCCGGGAACGGAGGATGCTCAAGGCGGCCGAACATGTGCTGCACGAGGAATTCGAGCGTCATCGTGAAGGCCGGATGGCCGGGCTTCTTGCTGCGCTCGCTGACGCAAGCATCTCGCCGCAGACTGCCGCGCGGCAGTTGCTCGCGCACATAGGAATGGAGGTCAGAGAATGAGCACGGACGATCGCCCCGCCAACGTCGCCCTGTCGCCGGAACTCGGAGAATTGCGCAGGCAGTTCGAAACCTGGGAGCAGCTTGAGCTTGCCGGCTTTTTGCGCAAGTCGCCCGAGCGGCAGGCGCAGTTCAACACGCTCACCGGGTTTCCCGTCAAGCGCGTCTACACACCGCTCGACCTCGCGCAAACTCCCGCCGAGGATATCGGTCTTCCAGGCCAGTATCCGTTCACCCGCGGCGCGTATCCCACCATGTACCGCGGCCGCCTGTGGACCATGCGCCAGATTGCCGGCTTCGGCACCGCCGAGGATACCAACAAGCGGTTCAAGTACCTCATCGCACAGGGACAGACCGGCTTGTCGACGGACTTCGATATGCCGACATTGATGGGCTACGACTCCGACCACCCGATGAGCGAAGGGGAAGTCGGCCGCGAAGGCGTGGCGATCGACACCATGGCCGACATGGAGCTGCTCTTCGAGGGAATCGACCTGGAGAGCATTTCGGTGTCGCTGACCATCAACCCCTCGGCGTGGATACTGCTCGCCATGTACATCGGCGTTGCCGAGAAGCGCGGCCTCGACCTGAACAAACTCTCCGGAACCATTCAGGCCGACATTCTCAAGGAGTACATGGCGCAGAAGGAATGGGCCTTCCCCATCCGTCCTTCGGTGCGCATCGTGCGCGACTGCATCACTTACTGCGCCCGGAACATGAAGCGCTACAACCCGATCAACATTTCGGGCTATCACATCTCCGAAGCCGGATCGTCGCCGCTCGACGAAGTCGCGTTCTCGCTATGCAACCTCATCACTTACGTCGAAGAGGTGACGAAAACCGGGCTCCACGTGGATGAGTTTGCGCCGCGCCTCGCCTTCTTTTTCGTCTCGCAGTCGGATTTCTTCGAGGAGATCGCGAAGTTCCGCGCCGTGCGGCGCGCCTACGCCAAGATCATGAAAGAGCGTTTCGGCGCGACCAACCCGGAATCGATGCGGCTGCGCTTCCATACGCAGACAGCGGCAGCGACGCTCACAAAACCCCAATATCAGGTCAACATCATTCGCACCGCGTTTCAGGCGCTGTCCGCGGTGCTCGGCGGCACGCAAAGCCTGCATACCAACGGCATGGACGAAGCGTTCGCCATCCCTACCGAGCAGGCGATGAAGCTCGCGCTGCGCACGCAGCAGGTGATCGCCGACGAAATCAACGCCCCCAACGTAATCGACCCGTTGGGTGGCTCCTATTACGTGGAGCACCTCACCACGCAGATGGAGCGCGCCATCTTCGATGTGATCGCGGAGGTCGACCGGAGCGGCGGCACGATCAGGCTCATCGAAGAAGGCTGGTTTCAGCGGCGTATCGCCGATTTCGCGTACGACACCGCGATCAAGAAAGCGAAGGGCGAGAAGGTGGTGCTCGGGGTCAACAAGTTCGTCGAACCGGGCGAGAAAGCGGATATCGAAACGCATCCCTACGATCCGAGCACGGCGCAGCGCCAAATCGACCGGCTGAAGCGGGTGCGCCGCGAGCGCAACCAGCGCGAGGTGGACCGGCTCATGCAGAGGCTGCTCGAAGCGGCGCGCGACGCTGACGAGAATCTCATGCCGGTGACGATTGAATTGGTTCGCGCCGGCGCCTCAATGGGCGAGATTGTCGAGAAGCTGAAGACCCTGTGGGGCACGTACCGCGAGACCCCGGTGTTCTAGCGCGCGGCCGACCGATGATCATTCTCCCGTATCTGGAGCATTCGCCGCAAATCGGATCGCGGGTCGAAGCGCATCCCGCCGCCGCCGTCATCGGCCGGACACGGCTCGGTTCCGGCTGCACGCTCGGCGAGCTCACCCTGCTGCGCGCTGACGGCGAGGACGTACGCATCGGCGTCGATTGCTGGTTCGGAGAAGCCAGCACGGTGCACATCGCCGACGCACTGTACCCCGCGATAGTCGGCTCGCGCGTCACCGTCGGACGTTTTGCCCTGGTACATGCCTGCACCGTGGGCGACGATTGCGTCATTGGCGAGCATGCGGCAGTCATGGACGGCTCTGTTTTGGGCGCAGGCTCGGTGATCGCCGCTGAAAGCGTAGTGCCGCCTGGCAAGACCCTGGAAGGGGGCTGGCTCTACGCCGGAGCGCCGGCGCGGCCGGTGGAACGCATATCGGGCGCCCTGATCGAGCACTTGCATCGCGCCATGCGTGGCGGTTCAGGCAGGGAAGGTCCGCATATCTTTGCTGCCGCACGCGCTCCCAGGCTGCGGCACGCTGCGGGATTTGGCGTAAAGCGCATTTTTGCGGAAGGCGCATATGTCGCTCCTACGGCGAGCATAGCGGGCCATGTCGTGCTCGCCGCCCGCTCCAGCGTCTGGTTTGGCGTCGAAATCGATGCCGGCGAAGCCCGTGTCGAGATCGGAGAGCAGACCAATGTCCAAGACAACTCCAGGCTTTATGCGGGCAAGCCGGGCGAAGACGTTCGCATCGGCCCGCGGGTGGTGATAGGACACAACGTGCGCATCTTCGCCAGTACGATCGAGGAAGGCGCGATCATCGGCATGGGCGCCATCATCGGCAAGGGAACCGTCGTGAGAGCGGGCGCCTGCGTCGCGGCAGGCTCCATTACCGAGCCCGGCACTGAAGTCGCTTCCGGGCAGGTCTGGTCGGGCCGCCCGGCGCGGGCTGCCAGAGTGCTCTCGGACCGCAACCGCGCAGAGTTCGCGCGCGCCGTGCAGGTGTACGTCGGCTATTCCGAGAATTATCTCGCCGGAGCAGCCCATCTGCTCGGCACACCATGACGGCAGAAGCAGCATGGGCCGTCGTTTCAAGCAAACGAACGGGGGCGCGCTTCGCGAAAAGGCGGGGGCATGGATCTTCGGGGATCAGCACGCGTCCTTTTTTTGTGTGGAGAGACGATGAATCTTTTTAGCAAACTGCAGCAGCGCCAGGCCGAAGGCAAGCCGTTGCGCGTCGGCTTGATCGGCGCCGGAAAATTCGCCGCCATGTACCTTGCTCAAGTAACCAAAACCCCGGGCGTGCATCTGGTCGGCATCGCAGACCTTGCTCCCGCCGGCGCGAAAACCAATTTGGAGCGCGTGGGCTGGAAAGCGGAGCAGTTTGCCGCTACGTCGCTTGACGATGCGATGGCGAAAGGCAGCACCCATCTCGGCGATGACTGGGAGAAATTGGTCGCTCATCGCGGAATCGACATTGTCGTGGAGTGCACCGGCAATCCGATCGCCGCGGTGGAGCATTGCCTGGCTGCATTCGACCATGGCAAGCACGTAGTCAACGTGACCGTGGAGGCCGATGCCCTGTGCGGCCCGCTGCTCGCACGCCGGGCGCAGGCCGCCGGCGTGGTCTACAGCCTCGCCTATGGCGATCAGCCGGCGCTGATTTGCGACCTGGTCGACTGGGCGCGGGCGGCGGGTTTCCAGGTGGTTGCCGCCGGGCGCGGCCACAAGTGGTTGCCGCATTTCGCCGAATCCACCCCGGAGACCGTCTGGGGCCATTACGGACTCACGCCCGAGCAGGCGCAGACCGGCGGCCTCAATCCGAAGATGTTCAATTCCTTCCTCGACGGCTCCAAGCCGTCGATCGAGAGCACTGCCGTGTGCAATGCCACCGGCCTGGTAGCTCCGCCCGACGGCCTCACCTATCCACCTGCCTCGGTGGACGATATTGCTTTCGTCTGCCGGCCCATCGCCGAAGGCGGCGTGCTGCACCAGAAAGGCCAGGTCGAGGTGATTTCTTCGCTGGAGAAAGACGGACGCGTCATTCCCTACGACATCCGCTTCGGCGTGTTCGTGGTGTTCGAGGGAGAGACTCAATACATCCGCAATTGTTTCAAGGAGTACATGGTGCGCACCGATCCCAGCGGCCGCTATGCCTGCCTGTACAAACGCTGGCATCTGATCGGGCTGGAACTGGGCATCTCGGTCGCCGCGGTCGGCCTGCGTGGCGAGCCGACCGGCGCCGCCACCTGCTTCAACGCCGACGTGATCGCGACCGCCAAGCGCGACCTCAAGCCGGGTGAAATACTCGACGGGGAGGGTGGCTACACCGTGTGGGGCAAGCTGTTTCAGGCCGGCAAATCACTCGCTTATGGCGGACTGCCACTGGGACTCGCGCACCAGGTCAAGCTCACGCGCGCGGTGAAAAAGGGGCAGTCGCTCAGCTGGGCCGACGTGGCGATGGACGAGAACCTGCCCGCGTACAAGCTGCGGCGCGAAATGGAAGCCTTGTTTGCTCAACCCGCGGGGCGCGTCGCCGCCTGATCGACCGTAAGCATCAGCACAGCTCCGATTGAGTTCCTGACTCGATCTGAGCGCATGGCGCAGGTCTCGCTCCGGGCGTATGATTGATTTTGATCACGCGGCAGGATTGCAAGGACGTATAATTCATTTGTGGCCTTGTTGCGCGGCGGCCACAGCTATGTTTTCTTACCACTGCGAATGTAACTGCTCAGGTTTGTTATGAAAAAAGTGACAACGGAAACGCCTTCCGAGTTCGACCGGGCGAGAATCGTCGAACGCCCCGATGGTTTTTATTGGCAAACCAGGGATAGCGACAAGGAGTTCGGCCCGTTCCCGACTTTGCTCGACGCCGTCGAAGACATGCAATACCGCGCCGACTCGGACTACGAGCCGGGCGAGAGCCTGGAGCAGGCGGAGGCCGAGATCGGCATTGCCGAATGGGTCGATCCGGAGACGGGCGAGCTGGCCGAAGAACTCACGCCGCGCATCGAAGATCACTAGAGGGGCTGGTCTGAACAAGGCCGCGCAGGGAAGGTGTCGGACGCTTCCCGCCGGACCCACGACAGGTAATCCCCCCAAGTCAGAGAATGTTCTGGCCGAGAGACAATGCGCGAATCCGCAATCGAATTTCCCCCTCACTTAGGAAGACTCAAATGGAACTCAAGAACAGCACGTTTATTGTCACTGGCGGCGCTTCCGGCCTGGGCGCGGCAACGGCGCGCACCATCGCGCAGGCGGGCGGCAATGTCGTCATCGCCGATGTCAACGCGGATGCCGGCAATGCACTGGCCAAAGAACTGGACCGGGCGCGATTCATCAAGACCGATGTCACCGCGGAAGCCGACGGCAAGGCTGCGGTGGCGCTGGCGCTGAAGGAGTTCGGCGGTTTGCAGGGCCTCATCAACTGCGCCGGCATCGCCATTGGCGAGAAGACCGTAGGCAAGGAGGGGCCGCATGCGCTCGCCAGCTTCAGCCGCGTCGTCACCATCAACCTGATCGGCAGCTTCAACATGATCCGCCTGGCGGCCGATGCCATGAGCAAGGGGCAGCCTAACGCCGGCGGCGAGCGCGGCGTGATCATCAACACTGCCTCGGTGGCGGCGTTCGACGGCCAGATCGGCCAGGCCGCCTATTCGGCCTCCAAGGGCGGCATCGTGGGCATGACCCTGCCGATCGCGCGCGACCTGTCGCGCTCGGGCATCCGCGTGATGACTATTGCACCGGGCATTTTCGAGACGCCGATGCTGTTGGGCATGCCCAAGGAAACGCAGGACGCGCTGGGCAAGATGGTGCCGTTTCCTCCCCCGCCTGGGGCGTCCCGCCGAGTACGCGGCCCTGGCCAGGCACATCATCGAGAATGAAATGCTGAATGGTGAAGTCATCAGGCTCGACGGTGCCATTCGCATGGCGCCGAAGTAGGATTCAACCGGGTCGACGCCGCGGCGGGTCAGAGCTGCTGCGGCCACAGCAGCTGCCTGAAGTTTCTTGCCCGGCGCATGTAGCCCTCGGGCCACCTGCTATCATGGCGGCCGAAAATGAAACCCGACACCTCCGTTTTTCTCGACATTCGCGGCTTGCGCTATCACTGCCGCATTTGGGGCGAGTCCGGCCGGCCGAAGCTATTCATGCTGCACGGCTGGATGGATGTGTCCGCCTCGTTCCAGTTTCTGGTCGATGCCCTGCAGGCTGAGTGGCAGGTGGTCGCGCCGGACTGGCGCGGCTACGGCTTGTCCGCCTGGGGGCCGGCAGATTGCTACTGGTTTCCCGATTACATGGGCGATCTGGACCGGCTGCTGGCGCATTTCGAGCCGGAGCTGCCGGCCACGCTGATCGGCCACAGCATGGGCGGCAATATTGCCAGCATGTACGCAGGCGTACGCCCCGAGCGCGTGGCGCACCTGGTCAATCTGGAGGGTTTCGGCATGAGCCGTACCGAGCCGGCCAAGGCGCCGGAACGCTATGCCAAGTGGCTGGCCCAACTTGCCGACAGGCCGGATTTTCGCGACTACGCCGATTTCGCCGAACTGGCTTTGCGCATGCGCAAGAGCAATCCGCGGCTGTCCGAGGCGCGCGCTCGATACCTGGCGCAGCACTGGGGCAGGCAAAACGCCGCGGGGCGCGTCGAGCTGAATAGCGATCCGGCGCACAAGCTGATCAATCCGGTGTCCTACCAGCTGGAGGAGGCGATGGCCTGCTGGCGCAATGTCGCTGCGCCGGTATTGTGGATAGACGGCGCCGAATCCAAGACCATGGAGCGTATGCGCATCAATGCCGGAGACCATGAAGCGCGCAAGGCCTGCTTGCGCAACTTGAGGGCACATACTATCGCCGAAGCCGGGCACATGCTGCATCACGACCAGCCGGAACGGCTGGCCACGCTGATCGAGGCCTTTCTGCGCCGGGAGTAGGCGCGGCCGAAAAGGCCACGCGCCGGAGCGCCGCGGGTGGCATGTTAAAATGACCTTTGAATGCAAGCGATGCCCAACTATGATCTGCATTGCCACTCCACTGCTTCCGACGGCTTGCTAGCGCCGGCCGAGCTGGTGCAGCGTGCGGTCGGCAACGGCGTCGACACCCTCGCGCTCACCGACCACGACGAGATCTCCGGCCTGGCCGAAGCGCGCGCACGTGCGGTCGAACTGGGCCTGCGTTTTATCGACGGCGTTGAAGTATCGGTCAGCTGGGGCGGGATCACCATCCACATCGTCGGTCTCAATATCGATCCGGGCAATGCGCAATTGCAGCAAGGCCTGCATGCGATACGCCAGGGCCGCACCGAGCGCGCAAAGAAGATGGCGCAGGACCTCGCGCGCGCCGGCATTCCGGGCAGCCTGGAAGGCGCTTACGCCTACGTTGACAATCCCAATCTCATCGGTCGCACGCATTTCGCGCGTTTTCTGGTGGAAAAGCGCTACGTCAGCGACGTGAAAAGCGCGTTCCAGCATTATCTGGTGAGCGGCAAACCCGGCTACGTTCCGCACCAGTGGGCAACGCTGAAGGACGGCCTTGCTTACATCAAGGCGGGCGGGGGCGTGGCGGTGGTCGCGCACCCGGGGCGCTACAAGCTTACGCGCACCGAGATGCGCAAGTTTCTGGGCGAATTCAAGGACGGCGGCGGCGGCGGCATCGAGGTGATCAGCAGCAGCCACAGCGCCGAGCAATTCCTGGAGTATGCGATCCTGGCCAATGAATTCGGCTTGCTCGCTTCGCGCGGGTCGGATTTTCACGGCCCGGGCGAATCCCGGGTGGATCTGGGCAGGCTGCCCGATCTGGCTGCCGCTCTCAAGCCGGTCTGGCACGATTGGTGACGCGCGAACCAAATCTCACACCGCTGCTCCGCCGTCTCTTCCTCCCAGGTTTCGAATGTCGCAGTATTTTTCCGTCCATCCGACCAATCCGCAGCCGCGCCTGATTGCGCAGGCGGCCGCCATCATTCGCGCGGGCGGGGTGATCGCCTATCCGACCGATTCCTGCTACGCCATCGGCTGCCACATCGGCGACAAAGAAGCGATGCAGCGGCTGCGCAGCATCCGCCAGATTGACGACAAGCACCACCTGACGCTGATGTGCCGCGACCTGTCGGAGATTGCGAGCTACGCGCAGGTGGACAACGTGCAATACCGGCTGCTGAAAAAACTCACGCCGGGAAGCTACACCTTCATTCTGCGGGCGAGCCGGGAGGTGCCGCGGCGACTGCTGCACCCGCGGCGCAAGACCATAGGCATGCGCGTGCCCGAGCATGCGGTCGCGCAGGCGCTGTTGGCGGCGCTGGGCGAGCCGCTGCTGTCGGCCACGCTGAGCCTGCCCGGGGACCCGCTGCCGCTCAACGACGGAGAGGAAATCCGGGCGCGCCTGGAGCATGCGCTCGATCTGGTGCTGGACGCGGGCTCCTGCGGCATCGATCCGACAACCATGGTCGATCTGACCGGTGCAGCCCCGGAATTGCTGCGCCAGGGCAAGGGGAGTTCGGAGCCTTTCGGATTTTAGGGCCGGTTAACGTTCAGCCGCAGGCCCGGACCCTGAGTCTGATAAAATTATAGTTTTTACATTGTTGGGTTAATGGAATTCAATCTGGTCCAGACAATCGCGATCTATGCGCTTCCCGTGATCTTCGCGATCACCTTGCATGAAGCGGCGCATGGCTACGTGGCGAGGCATTTCGGCGACAACACCGCCTACGTGCTCGGGCGCGTGAGTCTTAACCCATTGCGGCATATCGATCCTGTCGGCACTGTGCTGGTGCCCCTGCTGATCCTGGTTACGAGCGGCATGTTCGGTTCGGGCGGCATTCTGTTCGGCTGGGCCAAGCCGGTTCCGGTGGATTTCTCCGGGCTGCGCCATCCCAAGCGCGACATGCTGTGGGTGGCGGCGGCAGGTCCGTTGGCCAACCTGTTCATGGCCCTGCTGTGGGCGCTTGCGCTCAAATTTGCGGTGGTCACGCCGCAAAATGCGTTTTCCCTGCCGCTTGGCCTGATGGCGGAGGCGGGCATCAAGATAAATCTAGTGTTAATGCTGCTCAATCTGCTGCCCATTCTGCCGCTCGACGGCGGCCGCATTGCGGTGAGCCTGCTGCCAAATCGCCTGGCTTACAGCTTTTCGCGGCTGGAGCCGTATGGGTTCCCGATTCTGCTGTTGCTGCTGTTTACCAATCTGCTCGGCGCGATTCTCAACCCCATGGTTAGTGCATCGATCCAAGTGATCGCAACCATCTTCCAACTCTAGGAATCCAATCACATGTACGAGCAACGCGTCGTCTCGGGCATGCGTCCCACCGGGAGTCTGCACTTGGGCCATTTCCACGGCGCCCTCAAGAACTGGGTCAGGCTGCAAAGCGAATACCCGTGCTTTTTTTTCGTCGCCGATTGGCACGCCCTGACGACGCATTACGATACTCCCGAGGTGATCGAGCAGACCGTATGGGACATGGTGATCGACTGGCTCGCCGCCGGTATCGATCCGGCGCGGGCGACGTTGTTCATTCAGTCGCGCGTGCCGGAGCACGCCGAACTGCATACGCTGTTGTCGATGATCACGCCCCTGGGCTGGCTGGAGCGCGTTCCCAGCTACAAGGACCAGCAGGAGAAACTTGCCGACCGCGATCTCGCCACTTACGGTTTCCTCGGCTACCCGTTGCTGCAAAGCGCCGATATCCTCATGTACCGCGCCGCCTGGGTGCCGGTGGGCGAGGATCAGGTGCCGCATGTCGAGTTGACGCGCGAGGTGGCGCGCCGCTTCAACCATCTGTTCGGGCGCGAGCCGGGGTTCGAGGACAAGGCCAAAGCGGCGGTGAAGAAACTCGGCAGCAAGAAGGGCAGGCTGTATAACGAGTCGCGCACGCGCTATCAAGAGCAAGGCGACGAAGGCGCGCTGCAGGCGGCGCGGGCGCTGCTGAACGGGCAGCAGAATCTGTCGATGGGCGACAGGGAGAGGCTGTTCGGCTACCTTGAGGGAGGCGGGCGCATGATCCTGGCCGAGCCGCAGGCGCTCCTGACGGAGTCGGCCAAGCTGCCCGGTTTGGATGGCCAGAAAATGTCCAAATCCTACAACAACACCATCACCTTGCGCGAGGATGCCGCCGCGGTGACGAAGAAGTTGCGTACCATGCCCACCGATCCGGCCCGGGTAAAGCGCAGCGACCCGGGCGACCCGGAAAAATGCCCGGTGTGGCAACTGCATCTGGTATATTCCGAGGATAAGACCCGCGCTTGGGTGCAGCAGGGCTGCAAAAGCGCGGCGTTTGGCTGCCTTGAGTGCAAGCAGCCGCTGATTCAATCGATTCTGGCCGAACAGGCGCCGATGCGTGAGCGCGCCCAGCGTTACCTGGATGATCCGACTTTGGTAAGAAGCATCATCGCCGACGGCTGCGAAAAAGCGCGCGCGCTTGCGGCCGAGACCATGCGCGAAGTGCGCGAGGCGATGGGATTGAATTACTCGTGATCGAAACCGCCGCAGCCAACGACGCCCCCCTGGCTCCGGCCGCGGGCCCATCGAACCTGCCGCTGCTTGCAGGCGCAGCGACTGGTGCGCGGGTGGCAACGATCCGCGGCGAGGCCTTGCTCGAAATGCCGCCGGACTTGTACATTCCGCCGGACGCGCTCGAGGTGTTCCTCGACACCTTCGAAGGACCGCTCGATCTGCTGCTCTATCTCATCCGCAAGGCCAATATCGACATCCTCGATATCCCGATGGCGCGGCTCACCGAACAGTATCTGGAGTACGTCGAGCTGATGCGCCGGCGCAACCTGGAGCTTGCCGCCGAATATCTGCTGATGGCGGCGCTGCTGATGGAAATCAAGTCGAGAATGCTGCTGCCGCGTCCGCGTGCCCTGCGCGAGGAGGAAGCCGATCCGCGCGCCGAGTTGGCGCGGCGCCTGATGGAATACGAGAGCATGAAACTCGCCGCGCACAAGCTCGATGCGCTTCCCGTGCTGGGACGCGATTTTCTCACGCTGGAAGTGTGGATAGAACAGGCCGCGGTGCAACGCCTGCCGGAGGTGCGCACGGAGGATCTGATCGCCGCATGGCAGTCGCTGCTGATGCACGCACGCATGACCCAGCACCATAAAGTGATGCGCGAGGAGTTGTCGGTGCGCGAATTCATGTCCGCCATTCTGCGCCGCCTGCACGGCGGCCAGTTTGCCGATTTCACCTCGCTGTTCGAGGTGGGCAAAGGGGTGGCGGTGGTAGTGGTGAGTTTTCTCGCGCTGCTGGAACTGGTGCGCGAGAGCCTGATCGAAGTGACCCAATCGGAGCCCTATGCTCCGATCTACGTAAAGCTTGCCCATGCTCAATCCGAGTGAAGCCAAGACCGTTCTGGAGACCGCGCTGCTTGCGGCGCAGGAACCGCTCACGCTCGCCGAACTGAGGCGCTTGTTCGAGGAAGACATTGGCGCCGACACGCTGCGGCGCTTGCTCGACGAACTGCGCGAAGCCTGGCAGGGCCGGGGCGTGGAGCTGGTCAACCTGGCGAGCGGTTGGCGTTTTCAGACCCGCCCCGAGTTCCAGCAGTATCTGGAGCGCCTGTCCCACGACAAGCCGCCGCGCTATTCGCGTGCGGTCATGGAGACGCTTGCCATCATCGCCTATCGCCAGCCGGTGACGCGCGGCGACATCGAGGGCATCCGTGGCGTCACCGTGTCCACCAACGTGATCAAGAGCCTGGAGGCGCGCGGCTGGATCGACACGGTAGGCTATCGCGATGTTCCGGGCCGACCCGCGCTGTATGCAACGACCAAGACCTTCCTCGATGACCTGGGCCTGCGCTCCTTGCAGGAATTGCCACCGCTTGAACAGATAAGCAGCACCCTCGATCTTGCCCCGCAGACACAGCCCAGCGAAGAGCCGCCAGCAGCCGCAGAGACTGCCGCACCGGCCGCCGCCGCAGCCGACTAGCGCGCCTGCGACCACGGACAAGCTGCACAAGGTGCTCGCAGGCGCCGGACTCGGCTCGCGCCGTGAAATGGAGCAGTGGATAGCCGCCGGCAGGGTCAGCGTCAATGGCGAGCTGGCCGGGGTCGGGACGCGCATCAGCGCCGTCGACCGGGTGTTGGTCGACGGCCGGCCGCTGCGGCTGCCGCGCAGCGCCGCGGCGCGCGTGCTGCTCTATCACAAACCCACCGGCGAAATTGTCAGCCGGGACGATCCCGAAGGCCGCCCGGAGGCGTTCGACAAATTGCCGCGCCTGCGCGGCGCAAAATGGGTTGCGGTGGGGCGGCTGGATTTCAACACCAGCGGTCTATTGATCTTCACCACCTCGGGCGAACTTGCCAATCGCCTGATGCACCCGCGCCATAGAATCGAGCGCGAGTACGCCGTGCGCGTGCTGGGGGAATTGAGCGAGGAGCAAATGCAGGCCTTGCGCACCGGGGTGCAGCTGGAGGACGGTCCGGCGCGCCTGGACAGCATTGAAGACGCGGGCGGGCAGGGCAGCAACCACTGGTACAACGTGGTGCTGAGCGAGGGGCGCAATCGCGAAGTGCGGCGTCTGTTCGAAGCCCTGAATCTGACGGTGAGCCGATTGATGCGCGTGCGCTTCGGTCCGATAGCCTTGCCCTCGTACTTGAAGCGCGGCCAGATGCGCGAGCTGGACGAGGCCGAGATCGCCCGCCTGCTCGCCGCGCTGGAGTTCCAGCCCCAGGCTGCGGCGCCCAAATCCGGCGCCGGGCGCCCGGCGCGTCCGGCGCCGTCCAAACCCCGCCGCCAGCGCCCCGGGCGCTGATTTGGCGTAGAACGAATCTAAGAGCCCCTGACAGAATGAAACGCGTATGCGACTAAGGCGTTTGGGATGCAGCGCAAGGCGCGGCGGCGCAGCTTGGGTCGTTCCCAAGCAAGCCGACGCAACGCAGCGAAGCGCCCAAACGCCGACGTCCCTTCGGGTTGCGGCCAGGACGGGCGTCTGCGGCGTTGCGGCGCTTGGAAAGGGAATGACCCTTGCCGGCGCGCCGCGCCTTGCATCCATCCCGTCCTGGCCGCAACGCATCACGTGTTTCATTCTGTTAGGGGCTCTAAGGTTCGCCGGCTAAGCAGCGCATCGCCAAGGACAAAACGGATTGTTCCTGGCGCATTTTTCTGCTACAATTTCAAGTCTGTGGAATGTGGTCAGCGGGATGGGCGGTCAGCCCATTTTTTATTTGTGGCTATGGAACTGCAAGGCTTGCTGGAGGCGACGGTGGGCGGGCTCGGTTACGAGCTCGTTGACGTCGAACTGTCCAATCGCGGCAGGATGCTGCGGATTTTCATAGATAAGACGGCAGGCGGCCCGCAGGGCGCGGGCGGGATCACGGTGGATGACTGTGCCCGGGTCAGCAACCAGTTGGCGCGGGTGCTGGAGGTCGAGGATATCGATTACGACCGGCTGGAAGTGTCCTCGCCGGGGTTGGACCGGCCGTTGAAGAAAGAGGCTGATTTTGCGCGCTTTGCCGGAGAGCAGGCACGCTTGACGCTGAGGGTGCCGGTCGAAGGCCGGCGCAATTTTACCGGGGTGATGCGCGCAGTGGCGCTGGGCAAGCTGCAACTGGAAGTCGAGGGCGGGATGGTGAGCATCGATCTCGCCAATGTCGACAAGGCGCGCCTGGTGCCCAAGATTGAATTCTGAAGTTGGAGGTGCTGTAAATGAGCCGTGAGATCTTGTTGCTGGTGGACGCCCTGGCGCGCGAGAAGAACGTCAATAAGGACGTGGTCTTTGTCGCGCTGGAATTGGCGCTCGCCTCGGCTACCAAGAAGCGCTTCAGCGACGACGCGGACGTGCGCGTGGCTGTCGACCGCGAAACCGGGGATTTCGAATCCTTCCGCCGCTGGCAGGTCGTGGCCGATGAGGCGGTGGAGAATGCGCCGCAGCAGATTCCGCTGTCTGAGGCGCTCAAGCAGCATGCCGACATCCAGCTCGAGGAATTCATCGAGGAGCCGCTGGAGCCGATCGAATTCGGCCGCATCGGCGCGCAAGCGGCGAAGCAGGTGATTCTGCAGAAGATTCGCGACGCTGAGCGCGAGCAGATCCTGCAGGATTTCCTTGGCCGCGGCGAAAAGCTGGTTACCGGCACGGTAAAGCGCATCGAACGCGGCAATGCCGTGATCGAGTCCGGCCGCATCGAGGCCGTCCTGCCGCGCGACCAGATGATTCCGAAAGAGAACCTGCGCGTGGGCGACCGGGTGCGCGCCTTGCTGCTGCGCATCGATCGCAATGTGCGCGGCCCGCAACTGGTGCTGTCGCGCACGGCGCCGGAGTTCATCATCGAACTGTTTCGCCTGGAAGTTCCTGAAATCGAGGAGAACCTGCTCGAGATCAAGTCTGCGGCGCGCGACCCCGGCGTACGCGCCAAGATCGCGGTGCACACCAGCGACAAGCGCATCGACCCCATCGGTACCTGCGTCGGCATGCGCGGCTCGCGCGTGCAGGCAGTGACGGGCGAACTGGGCGGCGAGCGTGTCGACATCGTACTGTGGTCGGCCGATCCGGCGCAATTTGTGATCGGCGCCCTGGCGCCTGCCGACGTGTCGAGCATCCTGGTCGACGAAGAGAAACACGGCATGGACGTGGTGGTCGACGAGGCCAATCTCGCCATCGCCATCGGCAGGAGCGGTCAGAACGTGCGCCTGGCCTCGGAACTTACCGGTTGGACCATCAACCTGATGAGCGAAGAGGACTCGGCGAAGAAACACCAGGAAGAGAGCGCCGGCATCCGCAGCACGTTCATAGAAAAACTCGACGTCGACGAGGAAGTGGCGGACATCTTGATCCAGGAAGGCTTTTCCTCACTGGAAGAGGTCGCCTACGTGCCGATCAACGAAATGTTGGAAATCGATGCGTTTGACGAAAACACGGTGAACGAACTCAGGAGCCGCGCGCGCAACGCCCTGCTGGTGCAGGAAATCGCGAGCGAGGAAAAAGTCGAGGGCGTGGATCCGCAGCTGCTCGGCCTGGAAGGCATGGACAGCCACATCGCGGCCAAGCTCGTCGAAGCCGGCGTCAAAACCCGCGACGACCTGGCGGACCTGGCCACGGACGATCTGATCGAGATCTGCGCCATCGACGCCGAACACGCCAAAGCCTTGATCATGAAGGCGCGCGAGCATTGGTTCGCGGAAGAGGAAGGGAAGTAGGGGACCGGTATGGCGCAAACCAGCGTTACACAATTTGCCGGGGAGCTTCAAGTCCAGCCCTCCGTGCTGCTCGAGCAGCTCAAGGCCGCCGGCGTGCACAAGCAGCAGGCCGAGGACACGCTGAGCGAGCAGGACAAGACCAGGCTACTCGAGTACCTGCGCAAGGTGCACGGCGCGACCGAGGCCAAGAGCAAGATCACGCTCACGCGCAAGCAGACTTCCGAGATCAAGAAGTCGGATTCTACCGGCAAGTCGCGCACCATCCAGGTCGAAGTCAAGAAAAAACGCGTGTTCGTCAAACGCGATGCCGCCGCGGAGACAGCGCCCGAAGTTCCGGCGGACGAGGAAAAGCAGGCATCGGTGGTCAGGCCGCCGGCGGTGAACGCGCAGCAACTCGAGCTGCGCGAGCAGGAGCAAAAGCGCCAG
Source organism: Betaproteobacteria bacterium RIFCSPLOWO2_12_FULL_64_23 (assembly GCA_001770575.1). GTDB lineage: Bacteria > Pseudomonadota > Gammaproteobacteria > Burkholderiales > SG8-39 > 2-12-FULL-64-23. The sequence continues at coordinate 5,447 of MERK01000162.1, read as the reverse complement.
GCCGAACTCATTGCGCGCCAGTCGGAGGAATTGCGCGAGAAACAGGAGCGCGAGAAAAAGCTCGTCCAGGTCCGCGAAACGGAAGAGAAACGGATCCAGCCCCCGCCCGGCAAACCCGGCGAGGTGCAGCCCGCGCCCACGGACGGCACGCTGCACAAACCCAAAGTCGACGAGGCCGCCAAGGGCGACAAGAAGAGCCCGAAGAAGAAAACGACGACCATCTGGAAGGACGAAACCGCAAAGCGGCGCACGATCAAGACCCGCGGCGACGTCGGCGGAGCTTCGGGCTGGCATACGCCCAAAGGGGCGCGTCACAAGCCCGCTTCTCCGGTGGAGTCGGCGCAGACCTTCGCCGCGCCGACGGAGCCTGTGGTGCGTGAAGTGATGGTGCCGGAAACCATCACCGTCGCCGACCTCGCGCACAAGATGTCGGTGAAAGCGGCCGCGGTCATCAAGACCCTGATCAAGCTGGGCAGCATGGTTACCATCAACCAGGTGCTGGACCAGGAAACCGCCATGATCGTGGTGGAGGACATGGGGCACATCGCCAAGCCGGCCAAGCTGGACGAACCCGACACCTTTCTTACGGAGCAGCCGCAAGCACACGAGGCCGTGCATGAGGTGCATGCGCGTGCGCCGGTAGTGACCGTGATGGGCCACGTCGACCACGGCAAGACCTCGCTCCTGGACTACATCCGCCGCACGCGCGTCGCCTCGGGCGAAGCGGGGGGCATTACCCAGCATATAGGCGCCTATCACGTGCAGACGCCCCGCGGCATGGTGACCTTTCTCGATACGCCGGGCCACGAGGCCTTCACCGCCATGCGCGCCCGGGGGGCGAAAGCCACCGACATCGTCATTCTGGTGGTCGCGGCCGATGACGGCGTGATGCCGCAAACGGTAGAGGCGATCGCGCACGCCAAGGCCGCCAACGTGCCGCTCGTAGTCGCGATCAACAAGATAGACAAACCGGATGCGAATCTGGAACGCGTCAAGCAGGAATTGGTGGCGCAGGGCGTGGTGCCGGAGGAATACGGCGGCGAGTCGCCTTTCGTGCCGGTGTCGGCCAAGGTCGGAACGGGCATAGACAACCTGCTTGAACAAGTGCTGCTGCAGGCCGAGGTGCTGGAGTTGAAGGCGCCGGTGGATGCGCCAGCCAAGGGTTTGGTGATCGAAGCGCGCCTGGACAGGGGCAAGGGCCCGGTCGCGACCATTCTGGTGCAGTCGGGCACCTTGCGCCGCGGCGACGTGCTGCTGGCAGGTTCGGTGTTCGGCCGCGTGCGCGCGATGCTCGACGAAACGGGTCAGCCGGTGGAGCAGGCAGGACCGTCTATTCCGGTGGAGATCCAGGGCCTGTCCGATGTGCCACTGGCCGGGGAAGAGGCGGTGGCGCTCGGCGACGAGCGCAAGGCGCGCGAGATCGCTTTGTTCCGGCAGGGCAAGTTCCGCGAGGTCAAGCTGGCCAAGCAGCAGGCGGCAAAACTCGAGAACATGTTCGAACAGATGGGCGAGGGCGGGGTAAAGATCCTGGCCCTGCTGATCAAAGCCGACGTGCAGGGCTCGCGCGAGGCGCTGGCGCATGCGCTGTCGCGCCTGTCCAACGAAGAGGTCAGAGTGAGCGTGGTGCATAGTGGCGTCGGCGCGATTACCGAGTCCGATGTCAATCTTGCACTCGCCTCCAAGTCGGTGATTATCGGCTTCAACACCCGCGCCGATGTCGCCGCCAGAAGGCTGGCCGAATCGCAGGGCGTGGATATCCGCTACTACAATATCATCTACGACGCGGTGGACGAGGTGAAGGCGGCGCTTTCCGGCATGCTCGCGCCGGAAGAAAAGGAAAGCGTGCTCGGGCTGGTGCAGATTCGCCAGATCTACAAGATCTCCAAGGTCGGCACGGTCGCGGGCTGCATGGTGCTCGAAGGCCTGATCAAGCGCGGCGCGCGCGTGCGTCTGCTGCGCGACAACGTGGTGATCCACGATGGCGAGCTCGATTCGCTCAAGCGCTTCAAGGATGACGTGCGCGAGGTAAAGGCAGGGTTCGAGTGTGGTTTGTCGCTGAAGAACTACAACGACATCAACGAAGGCGACCAGCTCGAGGCATACGAGGTGCTGGAAGTCGCGCGGACGTTGTAACGCGGGAGCCACTCCCGCCTTATGCACGCACGGCCGCAAACCGCCGCGCTGCCTGTGAATGAGGTCGGCATATGCCTAAAGGTCCTGCCCGCAGTCTGCGCGTCGCCGACCAGATCCAGCGCGAACTGGCCGAAATCATACGCACCGAACTGAAAGACCCGCGCGTCGCCATGATCACCCTTACCGGCGTCGAAGTGACGGCCGATTATGCCCACGCCAAGGTGTTTTACACCCTGATGGGCAGCGCCGAGCAGCGCGCCGAGACTGAAGCGGGTTTGAAACAAGCGGGCGGTTTCCTGCGCAGTCAGATTGCGCGCCGGATCAAACTGCATTCCATCCCGCAGCTGCATTTCGTGTACGACATCTCGATCGAGCGCGGCTTCGAATTGTCGCGCCTCATCGACGAGGCGGTGGCCAGCAGCAAGGAGCCGCGCGGCTAGTGCAAGAGCATCGAATCAAGCGATCCTTGAACGGCGTGCTGATGCTGGACAAGGCGCCTGGAGCGAGCTCCAACGCCGCCCTGCAGCAGGCGAAGCGCCTGTTTCAGGCGGCCAAGGCGGGGCACGCGGGCACCCTGGATCCCCTCGCCACCGGCCTATTGCCGATACTGTTCGGCGAGGCCACCAAATTCTCCTCCGATCTGCTGGAAACCGACAAAACCTACGTGGCGGAAATCAGGCTGGGTGTCAGCACTGCCACCGCGGATGCCGAAGGTGAGGTGATCGCCACGCGCGCGGTAAACGTCACGCCGGGGCAGCTCGCCGCGGGCCTGCAAAATTTCCGCGGTGACATCCTGCAGACACCCCCGCTTTATTCGGCGCTGAAACACGCCGGCAAGCCGCTTTATGCCTATGCCCGCGCCGGCATCGAAATCGAGCGCGCGCCGCGTCCGGTCACCATCCACGCGCTCGCCCTGCGATGGTTCGAAGGGGACCGGCTCGCATTGTCGGTGACCTGCAGCAAAGGCACCTATATCCGATCGATCGCTCATGACCTGGGCGAGATGCTCGGTTGCGGTGCGCACCTCGCCGCCCTGCGCCGCACCGCGGTCGGTCGCTTCGGCCTGGAGTGCGCGCATAGTCTGGCAAAGCTGGAGGCGATGCCGGCAGCCGAGCGCGATGCGTGTTTGCTGCAGGTGGATGCCTTGCTGCAGGATCTGCCCGAGGTACGCCTCACGCCCGCCCAGCAGGCGCGGTTCCTGCAGGGACAGGTGGTGCCCTGGGACGGGCCGGTGCAGGCGCGTGTGCGCGTCTACGGCAGCGGTGGGACCCTGCTGGGCGTGGGTGAGGCGGGCTCCGACGGGACAATCTCGCCCAAGCGTGTGATCGTCAACGCCTAGACACGCCCACCGCTATCCGGTCGAGATCCAAAAAATCGGGGAAAACCCTTGAAAAACCACCCGTTTTCAGTGTAAAATCCGCGCCTTTGCTGCAGCGACGAAGACCAGACCCAGGAGAGTATCAGTATGCCATTTACCACTGCGCACAAAGCGCAAGTCATGAACGATTACCAGCGTGCCAAAGGCGACACCGGTTCCCCGGAAGTGCAGGTCGCCCTGCTGACGACGCGCATCAACGAGCTTACGGGCCATTTCAAGGCCCACGTCAAAGACCATCATTCCCGTCGTGGCCTGCTGAGAATGGTCAGCCAGCGGCGCAAGCTGCTGGACTACCTGAAGCGCAAGAATGCAGATGGCTACCGCAGCCTGATCGAGCGGCTGGGCCTGCGCAAGTAACCCCGGCGCCCGTCGGCAATACCGCGGGCGTTTTGCTTTTTACGCGGGTGCATTCCCTGTTCGAGAAGCTGCCCGTTCCCTCATCCGACCGTCGGCGCGTTGCGCGCCCCTTGCAAAGGACAATGCCTTGAATCCGATCAAAAAGACTTTCACCTACGGCGCCCACCAAGTCACTCTGGAAACCGGCGAAATCGCGCGCCAGGCCGGCGGCGCCGTCATGGTCAACATGGACGATACCGTGGTGCTGTGCGCCGTGGTGGGCTCCAAGCACGCCAAATCCGGGCAGGACTTTTTTCCGCTCACGGTCGATTACATCGAAAAGACCTATGCCGCTGGCAAGATCCCCGGCGGATTTTTCAAACGCGAGGGCAGGCCGTCCGAGAAAGAGATCCTCACTTCACGCCTGATCGACCGTCCGATCCGACCGCTGTTCCCCGATGGTTTCTACAACGAAGTCCAGGTCGTCGCGACGGTCATGTCGGTCAATCCTGAAGTCGATCCCGACATCGCTGCGCTGATCGGCGTTTCGGCGGCGTTGACTCTGTCCGGAATTCCGTTCAATGGCCCGATCGGCGCCGCACGTGTGGGTTACGCCAACGGCCAGTACATCCTCAATCCGACTGCCACCGAGCTGAAAGATTCCAAACTCAACCTGGTGGTGGCCGGCACCGAGCACGCGGTACTGATGGTGGAATCGGAAGCGCACGAATTGTCGGAGGAGGTGATGCTGGGCTCGGTGATGTTCGGTCACCAGCAGATGCAGGCAGCGATCCGGGCGATCAACGAACTCGCCGACAGCGCCGCCAAGCCGATGTGGGACTGGCAGCCGCCGGCCAAGGATGAAACCCTCGCCGCGCGCGTCGCCTCGCTGGCTGAGGCCGATCTGCGCGCTGCGTTCCAGGTCCAGGAAAAACAGGCGCGTTCCGCGGCCATCGATGCCATCTGGAAGCGCGTGTTCGCGGAGATAGGCGTGGGCGCCGAAGGCGGCCCGGATGCGAACGCGGCGAAGGAGATCTGCTTCGCGCTGGAATCGAAAATCGTGCGCAACCAGATACTCGACGGCGAGCCGCGCATCGACGGCCGCGACACGCGCACCGTGCGCCCGATCACCATCCGTCTGGGCGTGCTGCCGCGCGCCCACGGCTCGGCGCTGTTTACCCGCGGCGAGACCCAAGCCATCGTGGTCGCGACGCTGGGAACGGCGCGCGACTCGCAAATCATCGATGCGCTGATGGGCGAGTACAAGGAGCGCTTCATGCTCCATTACAATTTTCCCCCGTACGCCACCGGCGAAACCGGCCGTGTCGGTTCGCCCAAGCGGCGCGAGATCGGCCACGGACGCCTGGCCAAGCGGGCGCTGCTGGCGACGCTGCCCTCGGTGGAGGACTTCGGCTACAGCATGCGCGTGGTGTCCGAGATCACCGAGTCCAATGGTTCGAGCTCGATGGCTTCGGTGTGCGGCGGCAGCCTGGCGTTGATGGACGCGGGCGTGCCGATGAAGGCGCACGTGGCCGGCATCGCCATGGGTCTGATCAAGGAGGGCAACCGCTTCGCCGTGCTCACCGACATCCTCGGCGAC